>CAYUKX010000032.1:0-11432 GCA_964445405.1 uncultured Candidatus Saccharibacteria bacterium | reverse complement strand
CAACTGGGAAATGGGATGACGCAAGAAAAGTGATGATAATCGATTTATCAAATAAAATCATCATATTTCAAGACCAACCTCACACAGAGCTATTGCAGAGATTGAGACCTCTTCTATCCCATGATGAAAAGATCTTAAGGGTACAAATAGCAGATAAAAAGCAAAAAGCTGGATTAAAAACAAAAGATATTGAGTTAATTGGCTATCCAGCCGTTATATTTTGCAGTGCGGGGATGAAGATAGATGAGCAGGAGGGTACAAGGTTCTTATTGCTCTCTCCTGAAACTGATAGTGAAAAAATAAAACAAGCTGTAAGCTCAAGAATTGAAAAAGAAGCAGATTTGCAAAATTATTTAAATGAACTAAATTCTAATCCGAAACGAAAAGAACTAATGAATAGAATTATTGCAATTAAACAATCAGGAATACAAGATGTAAACATAAGTGAGCATAAAGAATTAATTAGAGATTTATTCTGGCAAAACCGTAAAAGTCCTAAGCCCAGGCATCAAAGAGATATAGGTAGGGTT
This sequence comes from uncultured Candidatus Saccharibacteria bacterium, assembly GCA_964445405.1. Lineage (GTDB taxonomy): Bacteria > Patescibacteriota > Dojkabacteria > J137 > J137 > Brojett037. Next base: position 10,902 of record CAYUKX010000032.1, on the reverse strand, counting down.
ATGGGTCTCATCAAAGTTATATCATTGTTAAATTTCTCGTTCAGAAGTAGATTTGGAGATATTTTAGAAGCCAAAGAAGATGATGTGTACGAAGCATTTAAACTCTGGGATTCTATCTCAGAAGCACAGGAATATAATTTACCGCCTTTTGTATTCAATCTTTATTGGGATGTAATAGTTCCTGAGTATTTATCACTAAACAAGATTAGGAGTAGCACTCTTTTAGGGGTAACTAGAGAGAATATAAGAAGCAGGTATTATAGAGAAACTGATACCTTTCTTGAAGAAACAAGATTGAGGTTTCAAATCTTACCGATGCTTCAAATGTCAGGACTTTTGGAAGAAGAGCAAGATAAAAACGACAAAAGAGTTTTGAGATATAAACCCACAAAAACAACACGAAACAATAGTGTACAGGATGGTAGGGTAAATATTGAAGATTCCTTGAATAATAAGGTTGGTAATACTTTTTAATGATTTTTATGAGTAATTCTAGTCAGATCTCAACTAAAAATACAGATAAGGTAAAAGAAATTTTAGGAAGATTCAGAGGAAATATAGATCCTGAGAATATTGATAGAAAAGCCATTAGACTACTTTCCCTAATAGATGAAGCTAATGGAAAGAAAAAAGACAAGATTGTTGCAGAAAATAGCAAATTCTTTGATGATTTTGCAAGAATGCATGAATTTGATAAGCATTATCTACTAGCGGAAACTTTAACACCAAGATTTTCTACTATGGCTATTAAAATGGTTAAAAACATTATAAAGGAATATGACTGCAAAACAGTTCTTGAGAAGTCATTAGCAGAAATAATAACCAGTTCCTTTTGTCGAGTATTACATCTAAGTACTATCTTAAACAGAAATTTATCGGGTGAGTCAATATCTATAAGTCAAACCTTTGTGAACTACTATAATTTCCTGAGTAAAGAGATAGATAAAGCAAATAGACATTATTTAACTGCTTTGACCACATTACAACAAATTAAGTCTCCTCAATTAAAAGTAAGCCTTAAAGCTGAGACGGCTATAGTAGGACAAAATCAGCAATTTAATTCCATTAATAGTAGTCAGAATGAAAATAATAAACCCAATTAATTCAGGAAGATTTTTAGTTGAAACAACCGAGCAAATAAATGTGAACGATTTAATTAAGCAATTCTATATGCTGGCAAAAGAATCATTTATAGAGTCTCAAGTAAATATCGATGGATTAGAGTTGAAATTGGCAACCTCAAGAACTCGATATGGACTACGATACTGGTTTACTTGTCCAGAGTGCAATAAACGAGTTGGTAAGCTGTACAGGCATCCATTAACAGGAGTCGTGGCTTGTCGAACTTGTAATAATCTCGTTTATAAAAGCCAGAAATTCAAAGGAATGATTGAGCAAAAAATACTATAATTTAATTGTTAATTCAAAAGTATGAATATAAATAATACAAAAAGAAATTGCATAATAGTCGCAAGAGTTAGTTCCAGAGAGCAGGATGAAATTGGTTATTCGCTTCCTTCTCAGTTAAAGCTATTGATTGAATATGCAGATCGGCAAGGCTTCATAATTAAACATAAGTTTGATATTTCTGAAACTGCAAGTAAGCAAGAACAGAGAAAAAAGTTTAATCAGATGTTAAAACTTGCTGTTCAAGATAAGGTAGATATTATAATATTTGAAAAAGTAGATAGGGTTACTAGAAGTATTCATTCGAGTGTTGATATTTATAACTGGCTTGATAGTGATGAAAACAGACAGTTACATTGTGTTAAAGATTCGTTAGTTCTTCATAAATATTCCAGATCTCAAGATAAATTAAATTGGGATATTAAAGTAGCTATGGCAAAGAACTATGCAGATAATCTTTCAGAAGAAGTTAGAAAAGGTAAGAAAGAGAAGATCGAACAGGGCTGGTATCCAGGTTCAGCCCCAATAGGATATAAATCTGTGGATGCATTAGGTTCTAAAAGGAAAATTACGGTGATAGATACTACTAAATCGCCTTTAGTTAAGATGTGTTTCGAACTATTTGTCTCAGGTAAGTACTCTATAGAAACCTTAACCAAAAAGATGAATGACGAAGGTCTTCGAAATAAGAGAGGTAACAAATTGGTTAAGAGTGGCATGCACGAACTTCTAAGGAATCCCTTCTATTATGGAGCTTTTATCTGGAATAAAAAATTACATACACATGGGAAACATGAACCTATTATTAGTAAAGAACTATTTGATAGAGTTCAGCAAACCTTAACAAGAAAACCTGATGCGAAATATAGTAAACACTTCTATATGTTAAAGGGTCTTGTAAGGTGTGAAGAATGTGGAGGTCCAATTTCTTGGAGCGAAAAGAAAGGTCATGTCTATGGAAGATGCAACCACTATCGTGAGTGCAATCAGAGTGTTTGTGGAAGGGAAGATTACTGTGATAATGTCGTTGTTGAAGCTTTACAATCATTAAAAGTGCAATCTCCTAGACTAAAGGAATGGATTAAAAAATCACTTCAAGAAGGCAATAAAGATCAAGAGGAATATGTACTAGCCTCTTTGAGTTCTCTAAACGAAGAATTGAATAAAATAGTGAGGAAACAATCGAAACTTTACGATGATAGACTAGAAGAGATAATATCCCTAGATACTTATAAGGTTAAAAATGTAAAGTTTGAGGAAGAAAAATCATCTGTAGAGTCCAAAATAATCAAACTGAATCAAGATACTAATAAATATTTTCAGATAGGAACTCTCGTTTACCTAGTTGCTCAATATGCTGATGAAATTTATGGCATTTTAGACCCAGAAGAGATAAGCGGAGTAATGAAGTATATCTTTAGCGATATTACTTTGTTTAATGGTGAAATGAGCTATAAATATACCGAACCATTTAAAGTACTGAAGAAAGCAGTTGAAAGAACAAATAAAGAAAGTTCCAAACAAGCAGAAAAACCAGAATTAGCTAAAAATATCTTCGAACCAGCCATTACCATAGAAAAAACTATACAATCGGAGCTTTCAGAAGCTGTTCGTACTGAAATACGGAGAGATAGGGATTCGAACCCTAGACCAGATTGCTCCAGTACTGCTTTTCGAGGGCAGCGCTATCGACCACTCAGCCATCTCTCCATTAACTAATTGTACAATAACTGCACTTGAGAGGAGTCGAACCTCCAACCGCTTCTTCCGCAAAGAAGTGCTCTATCCATTAAGCTACAAGCGCTTGTCGCAAAAATTATAACTCTAACATTGGATATTTACTCTTTATTTTCTGCCAGTTCTTTTGCTTCATCAATTGCCTTTTCAAGTTCAGCATTTGAATCTTCATTGGTCATGAATGTTTCTATGTCTATGTACTTGCCATAAACCAGTTGTGTAATCAGGTTTGCACCAACTTCTTCGCCACTGCCGTAGTCAAGGTAATCGTATAGTAGTTCAAACATTTTTTGCTTATCTTCGGCATTTATTAAAAGGCATAATCTTCGCTTAAAAAGTGCGTCAGGATTATCTTCGTTTATTAGATCAAGATTAAGTATAAGCTCATCTTTTTTTGCTGAAAGCCAAAAGAATTTAATTTCTTGCCATTTATAGAGTTTGTTGAATGTTTTTATGCCTACACTTGATATTACGTGTTCAACTGTAGGTGGTTCTACAGATGCTTGAACAAACCATAAGAATGCAAAGCCTAGAATAGCAATAATTAAAACCCATTCTCCAATTAAGGCCAGTAGAGCAATAATAACTGTGAAAAAGAATGAATATACTACATACCAAGATTTATCTTTTTCTTTCCAGTATCTTTCCTGAGACTTCCAAGAGTACAAATACTTTATCGGGTTTTTGTTTTCAATTTCTGTGAATAATTTCATTTGTTATTTTTGTTGTAATTAACTTTCGTCTTTTAATTAATATTCTTATTAAAACCACTAATCCTAAAAGTAATAGTATGAATATAATTTTAACAGCAGTGTACAAACTACTACTAATTCCAATACTACCAAAAACCTGGTTAATACTTTGATTTATATTGTAAAAAAGTAAAGACGCACCTGTAAGAACACTTTCTAGGATATTATCACTGCCTTGTCTAGTAGGGAATCGCGCTGTTAGCTGCTCTTGCGTTAAGTTATCTTGATTAGGCATACTTGCTAAGGCAGAAACATTTATTGTTCTATCTTTAAAACTACCACCTCGGCCATACAGTACAGCTTCGGTAGTGGATGGGGTTTCAGGATCAATAGATGCAACATGTGTGTAAAAGTGGTTCAAGTCTCCCCCAATTAATGTATTTCCATTCTCTCCCCAAGTAGTATCTACACCTACCCAAGAATTTATTGAAGGCACATAAACTTCCGCCCACTGGTGATTAACTGTATTAGTACTTGAAGTAAGGCCGTCTAGTGCACTATAACCTGATCCAAACGCAGCTCTTGCTGGAACACCCATTGATCTTAGTAACGCAATAAATAAATCTGAATATTCCATACAAACAGCTGCTCCCCCTTGAAGTGTAGCTAATGCGCCTTGCCTTTGGTTCAGTCCAAACTTTTTAACTTCGGAATAGTCAATTTTGCCGACAACATATTTGTATGCACTTTCTACTAATTTGTATACATTTGTTTCGTCTGCTTTAAGTGTTTTTGCTAAATCTTCAATTTCACTAGAATCAACTTCCCAATATTTTGCTGAAGTTGTATTGCTAGATATTATCTCTGAAGATATCTGATCTAAACTTCCTGAATCTACAAAATTAACTGAATTGTCTTGGGTTATTACTGCATAGCCATCTACTTTAATTACGCCTTCTTCATTTACGGGTACTTTAAAAGTTGCTGTTAAATTGCCATCAATATCAACTTCTGTTGAAAATGGCTCAGGTGTAATACTTGTAAAGTAAACTTTTTGTGTGATTGGTCCACTTGTTATGTCCCTTGGTAGAATAATTTTATATTGATTGTATACAATTGGAATTGTTGATGTAGCAGAGTAAGGTTGTTCAATATTAAATGTGTAATATTGAGTTGTTCCAATTTGAATCCAAGCTGTTGCACCAGTTAAGTCTTGTTGTGTAAAGTTAATAATATTATTACTACCTTCAGATATAACTTTTGCTACTGGTCTTACAAAATTAATATCACCAAACGATTTTGGAATAATCACTTTTGTTGTAACAGTTTCTATACTTTGTTCATCTTCAAAGATATATGTTTTCGCAAAGGCTGGAACGTACATGTCTCGTAGTGCACCACTTTTTAATATTAGCCCATAGGAAGAATACTTTAGTTTGATTGTATAAGTTTGTCCGCTATATATACCTGTATTAATTTTTGTTTTTACAATTAAATTACCAGTGGATGTAGTATCCGATGTAAAACTTAATGTGTTCCCAAAATTATCTGTTAGAACAATGGATGCAAGTGTTTGATCAGCTTTTGATTGTGCTTGAGGATCATCTTGTACGGGGTTAAAGATTGTAAAACTTTCTTCGGCACCTGACTGAATAAAAAAGTTATTTTCTCTTACTGATATTGCTTTTGTTTCGGTAATTTCTATGTGATCGTCTTTTACTTCGTAAACTCTATCGTAAGTTTTTTCGATGATTTTTGCACTTACTTTAGTATTTACTAAAAGAGCAATCGATAGAAATACACTTAAAAATATTAATTTTTTCATATTACAAAACATTATACTTGCAGTATCTAAAGATTGTAAGATACCTTGTGATAGAATAAAGCTCGAACTAGGTTAGTTAATAAAATAAAAATATCATGATTGATTTATCAATTCTAAACCCACCCCAAAAAGAGGCTGTAATTACAACAGACGGTCCATTACTTATATTAGCGGGTGCAGGCTCGGGTAAAACTAGAGTGCTTACATACAGAATCGCTTTTATTATAGATGCAGGTCTTTCTGGTCCTGAAAATATATTGGCAATGACCTTTACTAATAAGGCTGCAGGTGAAATGAAGGAGCGAATTGGTGCATTAGTTGAAAGCTTTAACATTGGTGCAACAAACTTTCCATGGGTTGGAACTTTCCACTCAATTTGCGTAAAACTTTTAAAGAGATATGGCCATAATGTTGGCTTGGACAATAACTTTACAATCTACGATTCTCAAGATCAGTTAAGTGCTGTAAAAGAAGCCATGAAGAGCTTAAATCTATCGACAAAAGATTTTAATCCTCATGCAATACATTCATATATTTCTTCAGCAAAAAACGAATTAATTAACGAATTGGATTACGAAAAATTTGCACAAGGATATTTTCAAGAAGTAGTTGCGGAAGTTTATCCTGTTTATCAAAAGGTACTACGCGATAATAATGCAGTGGACTTTGATGACTTATTAATACTTACTGTAAAACTGCTTACAGAAAATCAAAATATATTACATACATTGCAAGAACAATTTAAATATATTCTTGTAGATGAGTACCAAGATACAAACCACGCACAATATACAATTATAAAAATGTTGGCTGCAAAGTTCAGAAACATTTGTTGTGTTGGCGATGACGATCAAAGTATTTACGCATTCAGAGGAGCAACAATTAAAAATATTTTAAATTTTGAAAGTGACTACACCGATGCAAAAGTTATTAAGCTTGAACAAAATTACAGATCTACAAAAAAGATTTTAAATGCTAGTTACGATGTAATTTCAAAAAACAAAGGTCGAAAAGATAAAAAACTTTGGACTGAAAACACAGATGGGGAAAATATAATTGTTTACACATCTGTAGATGAAGTAGACGAAGCAAATTGGATTGTTTCTAAAATTGAAACAGTGCGTAAGGACCTAGAAGAAAAGGATCCGTATAGTTGCTTTGCAATATTGTATAGAACAAACTCACAATCAAGATCTTTAGAAGAATCTTTTATTAATTCTGGTATTCCATACAAAATTATTGGTGGCGTTAGGTTCTACGAGCGTAAAGAAATTAAAGATGTTTTAGCTTACTTAAAAATAATTTATAACACACGTGATAATACTTCTCTTGAAAGAATAATTAATGTTCCTAAGCGTGGAGTAGGCGATAAAACTTTAGAAGATTTGCATGTAAAAGCTAGGGCAAAATCACTGCCTACTGTAGATTATTTACTATCTGTATATAACACCGACGAAGTTGCAGGTGGTGTAAAGCGCTTTGCTGTATTACTTGCAGATTTAAAAGAGAAGTCTCAAAAGCTCGATTTAGTTGAATTTATAAACTATGTTCTAGAAAAAACTGGTTACGTAGAAATGCTTAAGGATGGAACATTAGAAAATGAATCCAGAATTGAAAATATTAAGGAATTAATTTCTGTTGCAAGTAAGTACCAAAATGATCCTGCCCCTGAAGGTCTAGAAAACTTCTTGAACGAAGTGACTTTACTAGAAGGTTTTAGAGAAACAGAGGAGTCTTCTAACTTTGTCACTTTAATGACAATTCATGCGGCAAAAGGTTTAGAGTTTGATTATGTTTTTGTTGTAGGTATGGAAGAAAATTTATTCCCACATACAAATTCAATGACAGATATCAAAGAGATGGAAGAAGAGCGAAGGCTTGCATATGTTGCAATTACAAGAGCTAAAAAGAAGCTGTTCTTAACGCATGCTGCTAAGCGAAAATATTTTGGAATTATTCAAATGAATCCTGTTTCAAGATTTGTTAGTGATATAAATACCGATGTAGTTGATTTTGAAAGTAATTATTCAGATGGCTACTCAAGTGTAAATATTGACCCTTGGGCAGACAAAGAAGAATATGTTCCAGAAATAAATCTAAAAATTGGCGATAAGGTAAAACACGAATACTTTGGTAAGGGAGTTGTAAAATCTGTATTTGGAACAAACATTGAAATTGATTTTGGTTCAATTTATGGAGTAAAAGAATTAATGCTTGAGTACGCAAGACTAGAAAAAATAAGTTGATTCAATAACTTAATATGAAGTTTGGAAAAGTAAATTCGCTGAGTGAGTTAGATTATATTAATTTCACGCTGCCAGAAGAATCAATTCAGACTAAAGAATATCTACAGTCGCTAACAAAAACCGCTCCGACTAAAATATACATTGGTGCTCCTGCATGGGGAGTAAAAGATTGGAAAGGCAAAATTTATCCAGAAAAGTTAAAGTCTGAGCAGTTTTTAAATTACTACGCAAAATCTTTTAATTCAATTGAGTTAAATACTGTGCATTATAGGTTGCCCGAGCAATCTGATATTTTTAACTGGCTAAAGGAAGTTCCACCTGATTTTTTATTCTGTCCAAAGGTTAATCAATCTATAAGTCATTTTAGTGGCTTAACAAATAAGCAAAAAGTTGATGAGTATTTTAAAAGAATGGAATTATTCGGGAGTAATTTAGGCGCACACTTTATGCAACTACACGAAAACTTTTCTGCTAAAAGATTTACTGATCTATCTAAATTTGTAAACTTTATTCCACAAAATACAAAAATCGCAATTGAATTAAGGCACAGTGATTGGTTTAAAGATCAGGGTATTTTTAATTATCTTAGGTCAAAAGGAATTGGTAGTGTAATTTCTGATACTGCAGGTAGGCAAGATGTATTACACATGAACATTACAGCGCCGTTTAGCGTAATTAGATTTGTTGGTAATAACTTGCACAAAAGTGATTATATAAGAATTGATAATTGGGTTAACAAAATTGCAGAGTGGAGTGCATTTGGGTTAGAAGAGATATATTTCTTTGCTCATGAACCCGAAGAATTAGCATGTCCAGAAATCTCTGATTACCTAATTAAACAACTAAAAAATGCAGGTTTAGATACAACTGCTCAAATGCAATTCGTAAAAAAAGAAGAATTATCTTTGTTTTAAGGGGGTTACCAGCCTAGGGTAACCCATAAGGATTTATTATTTGAATGAAAGTTCTTTTGTTTGTCCTGTCTCTAGGTCGTGCATCACAGGGTTGCCCGTTGCTTTATGCACTGTAACATAACGGATTTTTTGAGGTTCCTGCATCACTCGGACTGTAGGACTTGTTTCGGTTACGGCAGGGTCGACTCCTTCGTCGATTCCATCTCCGTAACCCTTCCGCCCCGCGTCTCTCAGGGCTTTCCGTAATTGCTCAATCTTACTCAAGGTTGTTGCCATTTTTTACTCCTTTTGGCTGGTGGAGTATTATCCTATAACAATTAAATTTATTCAATAGATTTGGCTAATTGCTTTATAGTATAATCTTTCTATATATTTTACGGGCTATAAATTGAAATTTGATATTCTTACAACTTTTCCCGAATCCTTTTCTGCAATACAACAAAGTATTGTAAAGCGTGCTGCAGATAAGCAAATTGTAGAAGTTAAAATACATAATCTAAGAGACTACACTTTAGATAAGCATAAAACAACAGACGACTCACCATTTAGTGGTGGTGCTGGTATGTTAATGAAAATCGAACCTATTTATAGAGCTTTAAAAGCGCTAGATGTTTATCCAAACAAAGATTCAAAAACTAAAATAATATTAACTAGTGCAAAAGGTGCAACCTGGAACCAGGCTATGGCACAAAAATGGTCTACAGACCTAGAAAGAATAGTAATCATTTGTGGTCACTACGAGGGTGTAGACCATAGGGTGGCTGAACATTTAATTGATGAAGAGATTAGCATAGGTAATTATGTTCTTTCAGGTGGAGAAATTCCTGCAATGGTAGTAATCGATAGTGTTACTAGATTAATTGATGGGGCTTTAGGTAATAAGCTTTCACTGTCAGATGAAAGTCACAACCAAAATATGACTGCCGAATATCCTCAATACACCAGACCAGCAAGTTTTAAAACTGAAGAAGGTGATGATTGGGGTATTCCAGAAATACTTTTATCAGGAGACCACAAAAAAATAGAGGAGTGGAAGAAACTGTCGTCGGTCTAAGGATAATCCTAGTTATCCTGCCGTTTTTTAGAAAACTAACCACTAACCCGTAGTTTTGATACGTGTTTTTACGTAACATTCCTTGACATTTGCGCTCAATGTGGTAACTAAGAATGGTAATATATATATTATTACCACTTCAAATATGCATAATTTTCTAACTTTGTTATCTGGTGGCGACTTACGCTCAATTGGTGAATCCAATAAAGCTGTTTCGCTTGTTTTAAAGAATCAGCGGCTATTTGGGGATCTTTTCAAGTGTTTATATTCCTCTGATCCTCTAATCAGAATGCGTTCCGCAGATGCGCTTGAAAAAATTACCCAGCGACACCCAGAGCTTTTGCAGCAATACAAAACAAATCTTGTCGACGATATATCCAGAATTCAGCAACAAGAGGTTCAGTGGCACTTTACTGAGCTCGTAACAAGAGTTAAGCTAACTGTGGCAGATTTAAAGCAAGTTGTTCAAGTTTTAGAGCAAAATCTTAAAGTCTCAAAAAGTAATATAGTAAGAACTTTTTCTATTCAAGCTATATACGATTTATCTCTTAAATATGAGGGTCTGGAAGATTTAGTAAAGAGATTACTAATTGAATATAAAGATGATGAAAGTGCTGCTGTAAGAAGCAGAATAAAGAAACTAAGCAAATAGGGAATAAATATCGGAGTGGCGGGGCTCGAACCCACAACCCCACGCTCCCAAAGCGTGTATTCTAGCCAATTGAACTACACTCCGATGAATGCGTTGAATTATAACGAATTGTAAGGCGTCTGTCTAACGAATTAAATCTTTAGCAATTCGTTGCAGGCAAGGAATGGATTTATTGAGTTTTTAACTAAAGTTAAAACCCCTAATGCAATTGTAAGGCGTCTGTCTAACGAATTAAATCTTTAGCAATTCGTTGCGGGTAAGGAAAGGATTTATTGAATTTTTAACTAAAGTTAAAATCCCTAATGTAATTGTATGGCGTATGTCTAACAAAACAAAAGGCACCTTGCGGTGCCTTTGAGTAGTTTGTTTAAATCT
>CAYUKX010000031.1:7073-11575 GCA_964445405.1 uncultured Candidatus Saccharibacteria bacterium | reverse complement strand
GTTATAGGTTTAGGTTATGTTGGTTTGCCACTGTCTCTATTAGCTGATAAAAAAGGTTACAAAGTGTTTGGAATTGACATAAGTGAACAGAAAGTAGACCTATTAAAATCTAAAAAATCTCCATTTAAAGATGAAAAAATACAAAAAGAATTACTAAGTTCAACAATTGACTTTGATACTACATTCACTAAAGTTGCGGAATCAGATATTGTAATAATTTGTGTACCTACCCCTGTATACGAAAACCATATGCCTAACCTAGAGCCTGTTGAAGGTGCAATTAAAGGCATCGCTCCTTTCTTAAAAAAGGATCAGCTAATAATTCTTGAATCTACTGTTAATCCAGGAGTTTGTGAAGAGATAGTTATACCAATTATAGAAAAAGAAACTAAGTTTAAAGTTGGTAAGGATATTCACTTAGCACATTGTCCTGAAAGAATTAATCCAGGTGACTCAAAGTGGACTGTAGAAAACATTAACAGAGTTGTTGGTAGTAATAGTGAATTTGGTCTTAAGACTGCAACAGACTTTTACAGTTCAATAATTACTGGAACTATTAAGCAAATGGGTTCTTTAAAAGAAGCCGAAGCTGTAAAGATTGTAGAAAATTCATTTAGAGATATTAATATTGCATTCGTAAATGAGCTAGCAAGATCTTTTGATAAATTAGGAATAGATGTTGTAAATGTTATCGATGGTGCTGCTACAAAGCCATTTGCATTTATGCCACACTACCCAGGCTGTGGAGTTGGTGGACACTGTATTCCAGTTGACCCTTACTACTTAATTGAATATGCCAAAGAAAAAGGCTTTGAACATGACTTTTTAAGATTAGCCAGAAAGATAAATAATGGAATGCCTGAATACACTGTTGAAGAATTAGTATGGGCATTAAATGAAAAGAAGAAAGCGCTAAATGGTGCAACTATTGCTGTATTAGGCGTTGCCTATAAAAAGGATATTGATGATTACCGAGAAAGTCCATCATTTGAAATTATTAAGGAAATACAAAAACTTGGTGGTAAAGTTAAGATCTTTGACCCATATGTACTATTAAAATCAAATTGTGAATCACTTGAAGAAGCTATAACTAATGTGGACGCTGTAGTTATTGCTACTAATCACAAGGTTTTTGTGGATCAACTTACACCTAAATATCTAAAAGAAAAATCAATTGATGTAATTATTGATGGTAAAAACTGCCTAAATAAAAAATCCTTTGAGAATACATCAATAGTTTATAAAGGAATTGGCAGGTGAGATTTTAGTAATCTCTCTACAAACTCCCATTGACTAGGATTAATCTTTATCCTTGCCTCTTCTAGGCCAAAGAACTGCCCTTTATCTATTTCTGGAGATTCAAATATTTTAATACCCAACTTAATTTCTATTTTATTAGATAAATTACTCAGGTCCGCAAATCCATTTTGGTCTACAATCTGATTTAAGCTGTCTTGTAATGCCCAAGCATAAACATGTTTGCCATTCTTGTATATAATGCTCCCAAGCTCTGTAAGCTCCATTTTTCGGCTAGTTAAATCTACAGACGTCTCTTCTTTAAACTCCCTAATTGCACAATCTATATTCTCTTCACCTTTTATAAGCTCTCCTTTAGAAATTCCCCAGTAACCTACATCTTTTTTCTTAAAGAACGGTCCTCCGGGATGCACCAAGAACACTTGCAATTGGTTATTAAATACCCTATAGACTAATACTCCACAGCTAATTTTCATGATAATTTGTCTTGTTTAATATAAAACATGCGTCTATACTTTAATTTGTTTCCTTTGACATGGCAAATTTAAGACTCTTGCTTTAAGCAGAGAGTATTTTATGGCCATATATTTTGGTTAGATATATTTTATGGGGTACTGCTTTTGAAAAACCTAAGTTACTTACTTAGGAATTCTGCCCCAACTTCGACTCAACTTTCAACAAAAACTAAGCACACTCTACTTATTACAGTTGCCATGTATGAGTAGTCGTATAAAGGTTTCTACAAATCAATCGCCCTTGTTCAAGATAGATGATACCGATAATGTTACATATTTTGTAAATGGTCGTCCCCAAACACTAGAACAATTACGTGAACAAAATGAATTTGAAGATGTAGATGCAACTACCTATGAAACTGACTTAGATTTAATGGGATTTGCTCCAGAAGTACAAGCTGAGCACGATATTAGTACTATTGAAAAGGAAGACGACAGAACAGTTCAGTTATCAATATCTGACCTAGAAAAAATACGCAGAATACTAACTGCAATACCACAGTTTCGAGAAATGGCACTTGAACAGAATACCGATGTTAATTCCATTGAGTTTTTAGCGGATGCAGTGCAGAGAGTTGATTTTATGTCTTTGCCACATTTTGATACAGATATGACAATATTTGATCTACTTGTAAAAAATAATCCAGAATATAGGGACTTTGTATTCGAAACTTTATTAGATATTGCAAATAAGGTTGGTGCAACAAATAAATTCCCATCTAAAAGATACTTGGCAAAAATATTTATAGATTTTACAGAAGATGAACTTGATGCAGCGTATCAACTTTTAAAAAGATTTCTGAGTATGCTAAACGCTTGGGGAGGAATTCAAATTCACTATTTTGAACAAACTATTCGGGATTGGCTTTATATAGTTTACGAACGTGGTGGCAACATGGGCATTGAAGAAATTTACCTATACCTACAAACAAGATACCCATGTAAACCTGATTACGAAGTTCATTACATTGCAAACATGATTGCGAATTCTATTTCGTTTAATACAAACATAGATGAGTTTGTTGATGAGTTTTTAAGATACATGCAATACTTTGAACCTGAAGAGAATCTATTTTTAACAAAACAAGAAGTATATAGATTATGGACAAGTGACTACTTAAAAGATCGTGTAAAACGTGCAGCAAATAGGTGGCGCTCAAGAGTTAATGCTTCAAGAATTATTGACCCAGAAGATGAGCTAGAAGCATTTTTTGGCGTCGATAGACGGTTAAGCCAACGTGTTATGGAAGGTGAGTTACCTGAGGAAGTTTACACTCGTGATTTTATTAACGAAACAATAATTAAATTAAAGTTATACTTTCCTGAAGGTCACAGAACATTAATTGAGGCAAGAATAGATAGATTGGTTCGAGTAAATGGAACAGTTGCTGTATACGATTGGAAGACAAGGCGAAAAGAGCTTGCAGAGATGGACGACTTTGAAAAGCTACAAATAATATTGCAATGTATTGCAGTACAAAGTTTAGTAGGTAAATCAAAAGAAGGTTCAGGTTATACTCCAATGACTAATAAAGACTATAAGTTCTTTTTGCAATCCACAGCACTTGAATGGGTTAGTACAGATCATTTGCCACAATTTTTGCATATTCCTGAGCAAGCACAATGCTTATACGATTATGTTTTACTAAACATTGAACCTGGAGAAGTAAATAGAATATTAGGAAGTTTTTCAAATATAGTTAACTTCTTGATATGTAACAAAAAGAAGATGGCGGAAATTAGAAGGCATTTAAAGGACCTAGATAACTATATTCCTGCTCCTAAAATTGCAGCACCAGAACCACTAGAGATACCCAAACGTGTTTTACAAACAGTAGAAAGTTAATTAATTAAATAAATTTTATGTCTTATACACCATCAAGCAGGCACCTACTACACGAATTTGCAGAAGAAAGATCACAACTGACTGGTATTGATACAAGACCATTACAATGTTCGCATAATGCACATTTTAAAGCGTCAGAAGAATACAATGATCCAAAGTTTGGCTTATTGGTTACCGATATTGAACATTATGCATATCATTTAATATTTAGAAAAACTCCACATGTTGAAGAAGTTCTTGGTTTAACTTTTGAGCAAAATAGATGGAGTCTTAACGAAATGTGGCAACAAATAATGTGTATTTCGGATAGTTTAGGAATGACAAAGGGTGATGTTATGAAACAGGTAGAAGCAGCGAAAGCTTACTGGTACTACATGTTAGCTATTGACCCAATTGAGTGTTAGCTTCATCTAATTCGCTAAACATTTTACAATAAACGCATTCCTTGCATGTTGGGTAGTCCTCACTGCCAAAATCTAAATTACGAATTCTAGTAATAACATCTTTAATTTTCTCTTTTAGTTCTGCAACATCATCTTGAGTTATTTTAAACGAAACCGATTTAAGTTCACCGTTTGGTGCAGGTTTTAAATATTGAACTGTACTTTCTATAACTTTGTAATTAATTAAGCTATTAAATGGTTTAAAATTCTTATCTAAATCGGCAATAAGTTTATAGAATACAAGTTGTCTAAAAGTGTCTCCAGTTGCGTTTTTGTTTTCGCCCATAATCTCTTTTACTGATTTAGGTTTAGATGTTTTATAATCCACAACCCTTACTTCGCCTAAACTTTTATCTATCCACTCTATTCTATCGATCTTCCCACTTAGTCTTAAAGGTTCAAGTTGTTCTGAATCAAATTCTAAAATTACATTTTTGTTAT
>CAYUKX010000031.1:0-6973 GCA_964445405.1 uncultured Candidatus Saccharibacteria bacterium | reverse complement strand
AGTCTTAAAGGTTCAAGTTGTTCTGAATCAAATTCTAAAATTACATTTTTGTTATTAAAACTATATTCAACATCTGCTGGTATTACAAATTCACCATTATAAAAGTTGTAATATTTTTCTAAAATTTCAAGACCTTCTTCAAGTATTACTTTGTATTCATCTGGATCAATTAGTTGTTTTTCAAGGCTTGCAATAAACATTTGCGTTAAAAAACCTAAATCTTTTTGTACACCTTTTATTTGATTTCTTGAAAACTGTTCAAGCGCATAGTGAATGGCTGTTCCAAGTATCAAACTATTGTTTTTACTTTGTGGTGCTTTTAGTAAGTCTTCGAATTTAAACCTTAATGGGCAATCAATGTATTTATTTAATGCGGTAGCACTTAATGCAAATTTGCTTATAACTTGGTTCAAATACTCTTGTTCAGATACGCTGTAAGGAGAAAGTACATTATATTTAAGCTTATTAAACGCTTTTTCTTTATCAAATACGTTTTCAATGTTTGCGTTTACTTCTAAAAGTTTATCTTCCAATTCATTTATAAATAGACTTGGCACAGTAGTCTTTATCCCATTACCTTGTGGGTATTCTTTTGCGTAAGATATAAATAACTTTTCCTTTGCTCTAGTTAGGGCTACAAAGAATAAACGTCTTTCATCTTCAAGCTTATCCATTTTAAGAGCTTCGGTATCTTGTTCGCCAGTCAGGTTATAAATTTCGTCGGGTAGCGTGATAAGTGAACTTACTTTTTTATTTCCCCACTTTTTATCTACACATTTAATAATAAATACGTATTTATATTCCAAACCTTTAGATTTGTGTGCTGTCATTAGATTTACACCTTCTTTGTTTACCGATACTTCTGTTTCTTGAATAGAAATAAAGTTTTCTTCGAGTAATTTTAAATCTAATAAAAACTCATCTAAAGAAAGCTCTTTGTTAGTTTGGTTAATAGTTTTAACGTATTCAAAAAAAGATTGAATTGAGTTTATGTGCTCAATGTTGTTTTCGGTAAAATAATGCTCTAGGTAACCTGTCAAATCCATAACCTTTTTAACAAAGTTAATGAACATATGGTTAACTGAATCACCTTTGAATTCTAAAAGCATCTCAGCAATATTGTTAATCTTTTCTACTTCTGTAACCCCACATTCTTGTAATTGTTCTTTGTTTAAAAGTAGCTCAAAAATACTAATGCGTTTATCGTGAGCTGTTCTTGTAATTTTAAAGCAATCCAGTCTAGAAATTTTAAAGAATGGATAAAAAATCAATTTGAATATAATAGAATCACGCTCTTTATCGGTGTAACTGATTGCTTTAAGTAAATTTACTAATTGAATTACTGGGAGCTGGTTTAACGAGTTTTTACCTGCAGCTAATCTGACTGGAATATTATTATTTATTAAATCTAAGGCTATGTCTTCGCCGTCAGAATGTTCTTTGTAGAATATAGCAATATCTGAATATTTAACTCCATTAGCTTCTAGTTCCTTTATTTTATTAACAACAAAATTGTTTTCTGAATCTTGATTATTAAATTCAAAAATCTCAGTAGGATGATTAGGTATATCAAGTCCAGCCTTTAAGCTTTTATTTAAGCCGGGTATTAGTTTATTTAATCTGGCTTGGTTATGGTCCACTAATTTAGATGATAGATCTAAAATATGTTGTGAAGATCGGTAGTTAGTTGTTAGGCTAATAGTTTTAACATCTTCGAATTGCTTTTTAAAAAACAGCAAGTTTTCTACGTTTGCACCTTGGAATCTAAAAATCGCTTGATCATCGTCACCTACAGCAAATATATTTGGTCTGGTATCAAATGACCCTAATACCTTTAGAATTTCATTTTGAGCTCCATTGGTATCTTGGTATTCATCAACCAAAATATATAAATATTTTTCTTGAAGATTTGCTAATAGTTCGTCGTCGGTCTTTAACTTATCGATTACAAATAAAATCATATCTTCGTAGTCGTAAAAGCCTTCCTCGGTTAGGGCTTCTGTATACATTTCGTAAATATCGGCTAATTCTAGGTTCTTGGTGTATTTATTAAGTTTGTCTGTATATTTACCCAATGGTTTTCCTGTTTTTTTGTTTAATTCAGGATTTGCTTTTAATTCTGTTAAGACTTGCTCACAAATTTGCTTTAGTTCTTCAGCCTTTTTACCTTCTCGTTTAAGTGTTTGAATACTATCTAGAATACTTTTTTGATAATAATATTTATCGCCAAATGTAGTTAAAGATGATTTTCCGCTTTCGGCCACTTTATCAATTACTGAACGAATAATTTTTATTTTATTTAGATCATCTAGTTGTTTTAGTTCTTTTTTGAATGCAAATTTTTCGGGGTTACTTTGAATAACATCGTTACAAAAACTATGGAATGTAAATATTTTTACGTATAAAGCATCGTTGCCTATAAGACCTAGTAGCCTATTACGCATTGCGTTTACACCAGAATCGGTAAATGTTAAACAAAGAATATTTTGAGAAGATGCGTCTGTTTTACTAAGTATGTTTGCAATTCTATAACTTAGTACTTGGGTTTTACCTGTTCCAGGGCCAGCAATAACAAGCACTGGGCCGTCTATGGAATTAACGGCATCTTGCTGCGATGGATTAAGTCTTTTTATTTGTTCATCAAGATTTATCTTCATACTTTAGATTACCATTAGTATACCAATCCAGGCTACGCAAATTTGTTACTTTTGGGCGGAGCATAGCTCCGCCCTTTTGGCAGTTATTCCTTAGGTGGCTTCGTTTCCAAAGTCTCCCGAGCGAACTGCGCTCGCAGGTCAGCCTGATCGCGCCGATCTTGAATTGCTTCAACCTGTGCATTCAAAGATGCCCAGCCAATGTTTTCAAGATGGTTAAACCAGCGACCGACAAGCTTTCGGAGAAAGTTAATCATTATCTTCCCTCTCTGAACAACGTAACGTATTATAACTCTAGTGTATATTTTCATAAACTAGTAACTTGTTCACGCAATTGATACAATATTGATTATGAGATTTAATGCATCAGTAAAAGAGGTAAAGGCGTTTATTCTGCTTTTAATTTTAATGATTTTTGTAGGAATTATTAATGGTGTACCCTTTGTTTTTGGAGATGCTTATGGTTACTTTCATGTTGCTAAAACTGCTGTAGAAACTGGTGTTTACCCTTCTTCACAATCGCCAGAATATTTTGAATACACTGGTCATGCTGTTGTAAATTCAAATGGTAAATACGTAACACCTTATAGTGTGGGGCAAACAATTTTATACTTTCCATTCTTAACAGCTTCAATGTTGTTTAATAGCGGAACAATATATAACGATTACTATAAAGCCTTTAATGGTCACTCTTATGCAGATGGCATAGCTATATTAGTAGCTGCAACATTCTTTGCATACTTAGGTTTAATATTTTGCTATAAGTTTTTAAAGCAATTAGGTTTTAGTAAAAGAGTTGCTTACTTTGCAGCGTTAGCTGTTTATATCGGTTTATATATTACTTCGTATACCTTTGAGCAACCAGGTTATAGCCACATTTACGAATTCTTTGCATACTCGGCATTCTTGTATTACTTTGTAAAATTCTTTTTTGAAAGAAGCTCTAAGTATATTTACTTAGCAACTGTATTCGCTGGATTATTAGTACTAATTAGAATTGTAGACATAACACTTTTGCTCTTGCCCTTTTTGTTTGTCTTATACAAAATGCGCAGCAAAAAGTTATTAGCGACAATTGGTTTAATAACAGGTTTTTTTGCTGGCTTTTTATTACTTTATAACTACATATCTTACGGCAATCCATTTACTGTTGGTTACTCTACAAGTGGGCAAAGTGGTTTCGCCTTAAGTTTAAATATTTTAAACTTACTATTTAGCGATACTCGAGGATTATTTATTTGGTCACCAATATTAATATTAAGTTTGGTAGGTCTTTTAATGTATGCTCGAAAATCTAGAATGGCACTCGTGTTTTTCTTGGGTCCATTATTACTTCTTTTGGCAATCTATAATTTTTGGGGTAATTGGTGGGGTGGCGTTTCTACTGGTCAAAGATTCTTTATTGTATTAGCACCAATTTTTGCGTTAGGTTTAGCATTCTTATATTCAGAATTTAATTTTAAAAAATTGGCAAAGCTAAGCATCTTTATTCTTGTTCTATTTAGTGTAATAACAACACTTTTATACAGACTAACTCCAGTTTTAAAGGTAAGCGAAAAATATAGAAACGAAGAAAATGCACTTACTACACCAGCATACGAAGATTACCGCTTAACAGATTTATACAAATACCATCTTGACTTGTTTGCTAATAGAACCAGCTTTAATAGTTACCTAAGCAGCTTAAAAGATAGTTTTAATGGTGGACGTAGTGTGTTGTTGTTAGCTTTAGGGCAAACTGATCCATTGGTAAGAGTTACGCAACTTGAAGAATTAAAATACAAGTTTTACTTTATTCCAAATAACGTAAACAAAAACGTAAATGCTAATTTAATAGTAACTTTTAGTTATAAGGATCTAAACAGAAGCTATCTTGTATCTAGTTTAAATATGCAAGTGGGAGGTAGTAGCACCATAACTTGCACTAGTGCACTAGATTGCACTGCTGATTCTATAAATCTTATTCCTATTCTTGCAGATAGATCAAAAGAAAATTACGCAAGAGTAAGTAATAACTCCAAAATCTCAGTTTACGGTGAGAACATTAAGGTTAACTATGTGAACTTAAAACTTAAGTAATTACTCTAGATCTAAATCAATCTCGGATAATACGGAATTGATTTCAGTTTTAATAATATTGGCTTTTTCCTGATCATTACCCACTAACTTTGCAAAGCAACCAAGGTCATAAATAAGTTCGCCCATATGAGTAGAATAAGAAACAGGATTTGACTCAGATGTTGTACATGCCACATAGTCCTGCACGTCCTCAAACTTAAATAACTCTGATAAATGAAAGTTTATTTGCACTAAATTATTTTGGTTATAAGTAAATGCAGCTGCACTAATATTTACAAATTCTTTTGTAGCTGGAACATATTGATAAGGCCCTACTGCAATATTTACAGTTAGCGGAGTAAAACCTTCTTCAAATATATATGAGAACGAATTTATATATATCGCACCTCCACAGAAAGGGTAAACAATAAACTGATTCCTTTTGTTTTTATATTCCTTCGTATCAAATTTTGCATAATATTGGTTAAATTTATCATCTCCCATATGCTTTCGGTTTAATAAATGCATTGACATATAACTATAGCCAAGATCTGGAAAGTAAATACTTTCAAATCCACTATCTGCTCCACATTGATTCTCTTGTTCGAAAACTACCGTGCTTTGTTGATAAGCTAAATCGGGATTAGTATATACTCCAGTTTTAATTCCGTTTATTACAATTTGGTTTTTGTATTCTAAGTCAATTGAGCTTGAGGAGACTGGATAAGATATATATGATGCTATTTCGTCATTAGTGTCGTCATTTAAGGATTCGTTACCCCCTATTCTATTTGTTTGGAGTAATAAAATTACAATTAGTAAACCTAATAATGTTAATGCAAAAGTAGTTATGGCTATCAGTTTCCCATACTTAGTAAAAAAGCGATTCATTAATTAAAAGTAATATTTATTCATCCTATATTAATTCCTATACAAAACCTTTACAACTAGCTCAAATCTCCAATCTCTCTATCTGTATTACAATTTCTTTGTTAAAATACACTCATGGACAAAATAGAACAAATATACAAACAAAGAAGCGAGTTACAAGACAAAGCTCAAGAACTTTTAGCTGAATTTTTAACACAAGAAAATATATCTGTTGAAGAATGGATGGCACTTGCACACGAACTATTTATGCTTCAATTAACAGTAGACTCCGAAAATGCATACTTAAATGCAGCTAGAATTGCTGAGACATATTCTGGAACAGACAGGAAAGCATTGATTGTAATATATGGAGACTTGTCAGGTGTTTACGAAGACATGGAAGAATATGACAAAGCACATGAGTATTTGCAAAAAGCCTACAATATACGTTGTGAATTTTATGGCAAAGATAATCTATTTTCTAGAATGTCAGCGGATAGGCTAAAAAAACTAAAAATCTTTATGCAATACGTTCCAGATGAAGAATTAAAGAACGAGCTTAGAGGAGCCGCTGAACATCCGTAATATATTCATTTGGGATGTGTTCATTAAGTGGCTTAATTCCGCCCAGAGGGCTTAGCACATGCTCAACAATAGCATTCCATTGTTGAATCTTCTGTACTACTTCAGATGTATTTAAAAAATTTGTTAATAATTCTAACAAAGGTTGGTCCCAAGAATTTAAATCCTCTATCATTTTTTTACTGCTTACTAACCAATGTCTGTTAATTTTATAGTGAGCAGCTAAAATTTCTTGTATGCTGGTATGCATGGTTAAAAGTGATGTAGTTGGGCTATTATTTATATTTCTTTCAATTTTATTGTTACAGTGATATACAAGAAACTGAATATCATCACAATCTTTTTTTGTAAGTTCAGCAGGTTTTATTTCATTAAGTTCTTTGACTAATTTTTTTAATCGGGTTGTTTTATCGAATAATATTTTTGATCCTGCAATCATTGGAGCTCTAGAGCCTTTCTTTACTTGATCATACATTTCTTGGCTCAGCTGTGAATAAGATCTATAGCTTAAATCTAACTTAATTCCATTAATATATGGATGTAGAATCTTAAATTCTCGGTTCTCTTTAGTTACAACCACTATGTCTATATCACTTTCCTTGGTGAAGCTTCCACTTGCAATGGATCCAAATATTAATGCGGACTCATATTCTGGGTATTGCTCTAGAGATTTAATTTTTTGTATTGCTGAAGAAAACTTCTTATCCATAGTTATACTTTATTTTAAGTATACCTACTTATGACAAGTGGAAAAAAGCCGACAACAGGAATTGAACCTGCAACCTACGGTTTACGATACCGTTGCTCTA
>CAYUKX010000030.1:0-12329 GCA_964445405.1 uncultured Candidatus Saccharibacteria bacterium | reverse complement strand
GCTAATTCTTCACCTTGCTGTAAATGTCCACCAGGGAATACCCAGTACTCTTTACCTTTATATATTCTGTGCATTAATAGTATTTTATTATCTTTTATAACAATTCCAGCTGCACGTTTATTGTTAATTCTAATATCTTTATCTAAATGTAGGTCTGTTGAGTTCATATTTTTAATTAAAAGATATGCAATGATTATACAGTAATTTAATAACTGCTCTATATATAGATTGACGATATATGTAATCGTTGCTATAATCTGATAACAACCGATTCTAGTGAGGAGTGCAGAAATGCAGAACGCAAATGCAAAAGTTGGCGCTGGTGGAGCACCTGTCCTGAACTGGAACGGGTGGCAGCCGACAGGGGAAACCCTGCAAGAAGGCATGGAAGTCCAGACCGGAATGATGTTTGAAGGTCCCTTCGACGGCAATGGTCGTCAGGGGGAAGAACCCTTCCGCTATTTCGAAGTCGCGACCGCAGACGGACGCGAAGTCTGGGTTGACTCCAAGCACTTGGTCGAGCTGACCCCCGCCTAACCAACCGCTAATCGGGCAAGAGGCACAGTTTTGACTGTGCCTCAAGCATTTCTATCCGACACATGCTATTATCATCAAACTTTAGTTATCCAAAAATGCCGCCAAATTTAGATTTAAGTAAGAACAATACACAGGAAGCTAGAATGCAGGCTAGCATAGAAAACTTAAGATTTAGTTTAATAAGTGGAGTTATTATGGCTGCAGTATTTCAGGCATTGCTAGCAGATGATACCTTAGAACTTAAACTAATACTTTCATTCCTGGGAGCTGAAAACCCGGAAGAATTAATTGCAGCTGAGATAAAAGGCATGCAGCCTTTCAGGGATTTTAAACCACATAATATTGTAAGATTCCCAGATGAGGTTCGTGAGAAATCTTTATTAGATGATACAACTGAAACACTAGACGGAGAATGCCCATGTGAAGTTAGTTTTTTTAGAGGTCAAGTTTATGTAAGGTGGACTTTGCCACGTCCTAAATATATTTTGCGTTGTAATTCACCCAAAAAACTTGCTCACTTAGGAATGGTTGTAGTTGAAGAACTATTACATATTCGCCAAATTCTTAGTCCTAACACCAGAGCTGTAAATACATTGAGTACATTTTATGAATTTGATGCTGTACCAAGTATTGGTCACATGGAGCAACAAGATCAAGAGTTACTTGCAGCTGTTTTAGAAACTGACATTACCCTATTCTTTGAAAAATATTTTGCAGGACTAGAAGATTTACAATGGTTTAACGATAGACACAATGCTGATGATTATCATAAAACACTTTCTCCTCAAGCGTTTATAGATGCAATAATGTATTTAAGTCAAAGATATGGCTATATAGAAGAAGTTATTGAATACATTGTTGGTGATATTCATAGTGCAATTGAATCCAATCCTGATGTTGGTGTTCCAATGCTTTTAGCTCCAAGTTTATACCAATATGTTGACCATGCAACCTTATTGGAGCAAGTGCTAGAAATAGTAGCAGCTAATCAGCATATATTAGCTAACGATGCTCACGCGGCAGTTATTGCTGAAGTATTTAATCGACTTGCTAACGCCAATAAAGCTAGTAGATCAGAGCAACCTGGTTTTGATCTGCCTGCAAGTTCTGAGACTCCCGGTATTGAGTCAGATAATATTCCCCCTATTGAATCTTAAAGTGTTACCAATGTTAATTGACGGTACATATATAACATTGATATAATTCTGACGTACGTATTGTTCTAGTTAGGAGTCAAAATGACCCCCGTAGGTGAAGCAATCCGCTTGCTCAAGGAACACCTTGAGCTGGTCAAAGACCAAATACCAGAGGGCTGGGAAGCCAGCGTTAATATGGAAGATTGTCGGAATTGTGGTCGGCCCATTCTGAAAATCAAGTTCAGAAATGGACTTGGATTCTTTGTTGGCGTGCTGAGCGTGGCTCATGCGGACCCAGTTACAGGCATGTTCATGGATTTTGAGGCTGTACTCAATAAAACCAAGACCGTGACATTACCCGCAGCCTTCGCGCAAGTCGCGAAGGGACCGGAATTTTCCCTCGGGATGATCCTGCTGGGAGTTCCGGGTTCAGAAACTGCGGTGTTTGTGCCATGGATCGACATGTTTCCATGAACAAAAAGGCAGCGCACCCAAAGGGTGCGCTGCCGAAGATTTTACTCTCGTTAGTTTGAATTTCAAATAATTAATCGCTTTCTACTCTTATTCCTTGTCGCCAATTATTGTTGACTATGCATATATAGTGTTGATATAATCTCTGCGTAATGCGTTTGTTCTGAAACAATTAAAGGGGTGCTAGTATGCTAGCTTCAGAAGCTGCAAAAAACCTTATCCAATCCAAACTCACAGGAATGAACTTCCCGGAAGGTTGGGGCGCGGAGGCGGTCGTGGGGAAGTGCATGTGTGGCACTCCCGTTATTGACCTCGAGTTCACGAATCTCGACGGGCGCAAAGCGTCGATCCGCGTTGTTCACGCGAGCAAGGTCGACTTGTTGTTCCGCGATCTGGAACAAGTCTGGGAGGAATTTGTTGCCGGAGAGCTGCAGGAAGTGATCCAGAACCTCCCGAAAATCAAGCCGGGTGACGCGGGGACGTTCGTCAATGCAAAACTTGTCTATATCCCCGGTGTGGGGTACGGGCTTGTGGTCGATGGTGCAAGCATGGCGAATCTGGATCGCTTCATCCGCGATTTCGGTCCCGCCGACGACTAGAAGTCGAACAAACGAAGGTGACGCACTCCAAGAGTGCGTCACCCAAGATTTATATACTAACTTTTGCCCTTCTCTTCGCTTTAATTTCAATCCAACTTGGCAATGCTGCGGCTGCAATAATTAGCAATCCACCAACCAGTGTTAATAGACTAGCAGATTCACTAAAGAATATAATTCCAAACATTAGACTAAATACAATTTCGGTTAAGCCTACAATTGCTCCAACACTTGGCTCAACGTATTTATAACCTTCAATGACTGTAACCATACCAATAATTGATGCAACAGCAAAGGCTAATATATTTAATGCATGATCAGTAATTAAGGTTAAATCTTGAGTTTCGTTAAGTAGTATAGAAAGTGCAAAGTGGCTAATCGCAATAACTATAAATACTACAAAAGATATTTGCGTGGAAGAATATTTATTTGAGATCTTTTTACTGAATGTTACTTCTCCGCTAGAAGCAACTCCATTTAATAATGCCATTAATGCAGGCAGCAATAACGTTGCTCCAAAGTTCCCACTGAATATTAATAGTAAACCTATAGTTGAAAATATAAGTACAAAAACCTTTATTTTGGTTAGTTTTTCTTTAAAGAATAAAAACCCAAGTATGTATGTAAATATAGTTAGTGATCCATAAAACAAAAACGAAGCTGTACCTAATGTTAAAAATTTAAAAGCATAAACAATTGGTGCTATGCTAAATACAGTAAATACGCAAACAACTACAAACCATTTAATGTCCTCTTTTTCTATTCTCTTAAACTCTTTTCGAATAATTCCAAATATTAAAAGCGCAATTGCTATAAATAGACACCTTACGTAAGTTTGAAAAAATACATCGTACTGCTCTATTCCGCGGCTTAACAAGCCATACGCTCCAAACATTAATGCAGATATTAAAATAAGAAAGCTACCTTTAAGTTGTTTTATCATAGTAAGTTATTAATATGCAGTAATTTTACTTTATTGAGTTAAGTTTTGCATTAAGACCACAAGGGTGCGGTTGAATATATAGCCAATATATTGTATAATTAGTTATTGATTTGAGCATAGGAGGATCCCTGTGAGGATTCTAGGTACGATTCGAGTTAGACTAGCAGTCATGTATATTTTGCTGGGGCTGAGCGTTGTTGCAATGCTCAGTCAAAACCCAACCTTTGCAGCGCTGCTCATCAGCATGTCCTTGCTGATGGGGGCTGTAACCGCGAGTATATGGGATCAAGATTTAATCGCGACAGTCAGCGCAGTGTTTGCGTTGTTCGCAATGGTCGCTTTTGCAATTGCCCAACTCTGGGTCGGGGCTGGGCTGGCGGCACTTTGTGTGCTGTTTAGCTTAACCAGGTTCTCTCACTTGCGAGTTATCGCCAAGTTGGGGTACTAGCAAGACAACGAGATCAAAAGAGGCGCATTCACATGCGCCTCTTAGCTTTCCTAGTTCCGAATTAATAATACCTATGGTAGATTGTAGTAGTATATTTGAATTCAACTAAATGGCTACACCACAATCCTCTAGCTCTATAAACCAAGGAGCAAAAAGTAATATTTATGCTACAGAATCTAAATACACAGTAAGTAAGGAACTTAAATTTTCTCCCGAAACTTACGAAAAAGTTTCTTGTGATTTGTTTAAAGGCTACTTATTATTGCGATTCCCCTATTTAGAAAGCTATCAACGTAACGATTTATTTTATATCCCCGCAAATGTCCTTATTCCTGAACAAATAGAAGAAATGTTTTCTTATATTTATAGTTTAGGGTTGTTTACTATGGGTTATACGGATGGTGATATACGGTTTGCCATTGATCAAGAAATATGTAGAAATGAAGCTTTAAATATTTATAACAGAGACGTAGGTGTAAGTATTAAACGAGAAACTGTTGTTGACGAATTAAAATCAATATTTATGGCTCTTAGAGAATTCTTAGTAGTTGAATACTTTACTAGTATGAATGTTGTTCAAGCAGAAGCAATGGTACATAACAAAGGCTTTTTTGTTAAAGAAACAGATAGTGGTAATAGAGTTTCCATTGAATTAGAAAATTGGGCAGGAAATGAGTCAACAGAAAATACAATGGAGGATTTTACTCAAAAGAATTTAGAAGATTTGATTAAAGATATTGATAAATTTCCAACCCCAGACGAAAAAGAGGAAGCAGTTTTCAGAACATTACAAGCACTTAGACCCGTAGCAGTTGCACTCGATTTTATGGTAGCAACTACAAGACCTGTCGCGTCTTCTGTTGAAGGTAAGACAGTTATAACTGAGGTAAAAAAAGAAAGTATAGAGCATTTTGATGTAAAACCAGAAAATATTTTTTTAAGAAAATTAATTAGTTCAAAAAATGGTAAAGTTGTATCGAATTTAATTCTAGGGGATTATGGACTAGCACAAGGAACACTCAAGCGAAGAAGTGATATTGTTGCAGGTACGGCAGTGTATATGGCACCAGAACTGTTAAGTGACTACTACTCAGATTCTATTACTAGTGCAGATATATATAGTTTCGCGGTTACAATTGCATATATATTATTTGGCACACTTCCAGAAACTCATTTTAATATGGGTACAGCCATGCCCAATCCTAAACATACTCCACCACGAACCTTTGGTGATGCAAATTATCAAACTAATTTGTATGCAGCAGATGATCAGCTTGATGAACTTATTCTAAGAGGACTTGTTACAGAGACTAATATAGATCAACTAATAGAAGTTTTAGCAAAGGGAATGAGTTTGTACCCAAAACAAAGATATACCAGTTGTAGGGAAATGTTGGACGATGTAATTAGAATAATAAATGGTTAGTGTTTAAGTTGTTTGAGGGCATCCGCCCCCAAACAACGTTGGGAGGGTTGCCCTCAGTTCAGGTAACCACCGTGAAATGGTTGAGCCCCAAACTTTTTCTCGAGGTTACCTTGAAGTTCTTGGAGCTTTTCCAGGAACTTCAAGTGCTCAGCCGCGGCAAGGATGCCTAAGCTGATTTCCATGATAACCTCCTCGAAGAAGCTATCAGGCATATCAGGATAACCCGGGCTCCACACGTGGAGCTCGCCCAGAGAAATCCCGTTTTTACGAACATCGAGGTGTAAGCCCGCTCGATCTCTGCAATCCACCACGTGGATGGTTGCCTCTGGAATTCCCCAATTGATGAAACGGTTCCGCGCCTGTAAGCACAGGCTTTCGAGCATTTCTTGCATGGTGCGTTTGTTCATTTTGACCCTCCTGTCAATAGACATGTGATTATATCATGACGACATATATAAGCAACAGAATCTAGATTTGGATGTGAATTTTGAGGTAATAGGTTTAGGGCTTGTCGCCCTAAACGACAAGCCCGAGTTCAATTCTTCTTCAGCTTTTCCTTTTCGATGTCAGCTGAAGCTTGATCCACAACTGCTGCTGCCAGCAGTATTCTGGAGAAAGCATAGTCGAGTCTTCTCGAGAAGTCTTCATTTACTGCTTCGCCGCTCTTCCAGAGCGGAATCGAAAATCGTGCGCAAGGGACCACGACTACTGTCACCCCAAGCATTTCGACCGCGACTTCTGGTACACTGTCTACCAGAACGGGGATTTCAACCCCCTGCTTCAGCAAGGCGTCGTGCTCCTGCACACAGTTGCAGAAGACAAAGTCTTCTTCTACATTGACTCGGGCATTTATACCCAAGGCAATGAGACTTGCTTCTGTTTGCTGCGACAATTTCTGTAACAAATCAAACACTTTGTGATAGTCTGACACGATGGTACCCTACTTGTGACTAATCGAACTATACTTAAGATTTTACCAGAAAAGTTAATATGTTGCCAGTATATAGCGTCAATTTATTAGTTTGGTGAGGATTTGATTTAGTGTGCTTACTGAATCCGCAATAGCAATCGTTTTGCCTTGTTGAATATATTCCTTACTATGGAAGCCGAAGGTGACTCCAATTGAAGGCAAGTTTACAATTTCGGCTTCCTTTAAATCTCCTAATGTATCGGTAATAAAAATTGATTCGTTTGCTTTTATATTTAAATCACCAAATATTCTATTAAATTTTTTAACTTTACTTGGCTCTATATCGCCGCCAAGGACTTCTGCAATATATTGACTAAACCCATACTTTAAAAGATATCGCTTGAGTGGTTTATTAAAACAAGAAGAGATGAATGCAATTTTAATTCCTTGATTATAAATATCTTGAATGATTTCTTTAAAACCTTCTCGCGGTGGAACTTCTAATATTAAAGGTTCGTAAATTTCGAAATATAAATTGTTCTCTGCCGCTTTAATAGTTATATCGGCACTTTTATCTTCTTCTAAAGCTTGATAAATGTTGCCTTTAAAAAGTACTTTGTAATCTTCATCAGATAACTCAGGAATAAATTCTCTGCTTACTTTTAAACAGACGTCGTAGGAATCTGTTAATACACCATCAAAATCAAATATTATTAGTTTAGGCTTCATAGTCATTGTTAAACTCTTTAGTATATCAGCGTATACCATACTAACTGCAACTACTTTGTATCTACTACATCTACAACTTGCTTTATGTAGTTACCTACAATGGGTATGCTTACCAACTGACTAAGTATTCCTAATAATATTGCAAGAACCAACGTTGCGCCTAGTGCAGCTCCTAATCCACTTAATATCCCATTCCTAAATGCTTGCCACGGTGTGAGTTTTGACTTAAGTAGGTTTGAACTAATTTCTGTTAGTAATGCAATTGATTTGTTATCCATTATTCTACTTTATCAATGCCAAAAGTTAAATTAATAACCGCAATAATAAAATCAGTTACTCTATCTTTAAACATACTTAAAGTTTTAAAATCTATAATAAATATTATTACCTATTAAATGTTTTATTAGTTATTGAGTTGGTAAATAGTATGTAAAAAGTGTCAGTAGAACTAGCCTATAATACTTACATTTTTACATTATAGGCTATATGGGATATAATTGATTCGTATTTAATACAAGCAGTCGGCCTTTAGACAAGAAGGGAGGATGCGATGAACCGCTTTTCATTGGTCCGTTGGTTCATCGAGGTTATTCGTAGCCTCTGATGAGCTCTGTCAACGGAGAGCAGTTAAACATCCACCGACTGCTCTCCCCTAAATTTAAACCTCCTCTACAAGTTTTTTAATAGAATCTAATAAGAACTTCCAGTTATTTTCGGAATCTGTTTTTGATTCTTCGGTTTTAATTCCGTCTTGTGCAATAGTTAGCTTTGTATTTCCATCAATGTCTTCTAATCTATAGGTTACTGTTGCATAGTTTTCAGGTAAATCTGGTGTGCCAGATAGGTTACTCCAATATGAGTATTTAAGAATTCTATTTGTTATATTTTCCAAAACAGTGCCTTTATCTTGGTACGGTTTACCTTCCCATTCACCACTAAAGATAATTGGTTCACCTACAACCAAGCTGCTTTCGAGTTTTGTACCAAAAAAGTATTTTTTAACTTGCTCAGGGTTGGTTAGTGCATCCCAAACTTTAAATGCAGGTGCATTAATTTGAGTAGAAACTTCCATTTTTAAATCTTGTGGCATATTAAATTTATAATAAATATATTTTATTCTATCATCTACGTTTTAATTATTTGTAAAACTACTGCAATGCATATTACTTAATTGACAACCTGTTAATAGCTTATTAACATTAAATAAGTAATAGTTATTGCAATCAATGGATAATTTAAGTTTAGGAAAACAAATAGAAGCTAAACCTTCGCCATTTAGTGGATTTAAGGTAAAACGAAATAGATATGTTGTAGTAGCAGTAGTAGTATTGCTAGCGATTGTGATACTTTTGTACGTTTTTATAAATGCAAATAATTCTCAAGTAACTAATATAACTCCGAGTACAAATCAGCTTATCGATTCTTATAAATCAAAAATTCCCGAGTTGGAAAGTAAGGTTGAGCTTAATCCAAACGATTCAACTGCAGTACACGATTTGGCAATAGCATTATATGCAACGGGAGATATTACAGGCGCAAAAGAAAAGTATTTGATAGAATCAAATTTAAACCCAAGTAATCCTGTAACATTTAATAATCTAGGTAATGCTTATCGAGATACAGAAGACAATAATAAAGCGATAGAAGCATATAAAAAATCAATTGAGCTAGATAAAACCCAAGTTAACGCTTATTTAAACCTGGCAAATTTATATATATATACAACTAATCAATTTGACTTAGGGATCAACACATTACGTGCTGCTTTAGAAAGTAATCCAAATAACTCCGAAGTTATGTACATGCAAATTGGCAGTTCCTATTTAGTTCAAAACAAGAAAGATTTAGCTAAAGACGCATACAATAAGGTATTAGAATTTAACCCTAATAATTCAGGCGCAATTAACGCACTTAAGAACTTATAATTATTGTTCAGATTTTTTTTTGTAGATTGGACAAGATTCAACATGAGCACCAGGCAAGTATCCTGTACTCATCAAAAATTCATTCACAATTTCCCCTCCTGTAAACTTAAATGT
Organism: uncultured Candidatus Saccharibacteria bacterium; assembly: GCA_964445405.1. GTDB lineage: Bacteria > Patescibacteriota > Dojkabacteria > J137 > J137 > Brojett037. The sequence continues at coordinate 3,094 of CAYUKX010000030.1, read as the reverse complement.
CTTTTTGAATAATTTTACCCACTCCTCTTTTGTTAACTCCTTATTTGAATCAAGCCAGCTTTTAAAACTACCATGCTCGCTTTGAATGGATAGTATTACATTTGCATTATGTATAGCAGCATTTACTTTAAGTTTGTTTCTTATTATTCCAGAATCTGAAAGTAACCTTGCAATATCTGCTTGTTCATATACAGCAACTTTTTTTATATTAAAGTCTGAGTAAGCTTTTTTAAAACTTTGCATCTTATTTAATATTGTATTCCAGCTTAATCCAGCTTGGTTTATTTCTAACACCAAACGTTCAAATAGTTGGTTATCATCAAAAAGTTCAAAACCATACATTGTGTCGTGGTAAATCCTATGTAGATTATTTAAAGGTAGATCTTTAACGTAATCACAATATGTACTCATGCTAGTATTATTCAGGCTTGTTTTTTATTACAACAATTGAGCATTCAGTTACTAAGGCTGCAACTGCACCAATGGCTGCTGCTGTAGGCACCAATAATGCACCAACTACACCTAATGTTAAAGGAATTTCTAGAATGCTTTTGCCTTCTTTGTTTTTAATAATAATCTTTCGAATATTGCCTTGATTGATTATTTCTTTGACTCTTTTTACAAGATCTTCTCCGTTAACCTTGAATTCTTCTTGTGTAGTGTTTTTTGGTTCTGAAGTTGTTTCTTCCATAAATGTTTTTTAAAAGTTATTTAGTTTTATTATAACTCCTCTAGCTAAATCTAAATATTATTCAAGTTCTTTTAATCTTGTATTTACTAAATTAATTAATTCTTCTGTAATAGGTCCCCAATGTGTGTATGAATTTACATACAGTACCTCACCATTTTTGAATATTATTTCTGCTTCTTTTACTTTACTTATTGGTATTAATTCATCTTTTCTATTATAAATTAGCAAGGTTGGGGTATTTATTTGAGGTGTTAATGGATGGTTTCTGATTATTAATGGGATCTTCCATTGCAACCAACCTTTTACATCTTTCCAATTGTAGTATTCAAATCCCATGGGGGTATGTCTTGCAATATAATGAATACCTAAATTAAAGATATCTCGTACAACCCAACTACGTATTGCTAAATTAATACATGCTACTGTGAAAGCATACTCTATTTTAGAAAGTAGTCTTGGTCCTGTAATAATTATCGAGTAATAAAAATCATCTTTCTGTCTTAGTAGGTATTCTACGAAAGGTGCGGAAAAAGATTTCCCCATAATTACAGTATCAGACGTCTTAAAACCTTCTGTTTCGATAATATCAAGATAAATTTCAAAGCTTGTAAAGTAGTCATCTAAATTGGCTGAGCTAGAGCTTTCGCCTCTTCCTAAAGGATCAAATACTATAATATTCCAATAATTATCAAGAAAATCAAAGTGTTCTACAAAATGACTCGCATTTCTAAAACCTGGAGGGAATGCTGCAATTAATTTTTTACTAGTACCCTCAGAATATAGATAACTTATGGTTATTCCATTTCTTACAATAAACCTTCTTTGATAGTTTCTCTTAAATTTATCCATATCTATTTATAGTACTCCTATTTGCTCAAATTCTCTGTTATTCGAAATCTAATGATCTTTTTGATTAAATCAAATGGTACAGGTTTATCGTGAGGGAATTTGATACCACCTTTTGATGTACTGTAGTCTGCAAATTCTTGTCTGAAAGCTTCAACTCCAGATGGGACTGGATAAAATCCAATATGGTTTTTAAAGCCTCCAAAATATACAAATGGCTTTTTATTTAATTTATACCCAGGCATTCCGTAAGCCATAGCTTCAGTTGCATCTGGAGCCATATCTTTAATAAGAGTTCTAAATTGCTTTAATCGATCTTGCACTTCTAAAGGATACTTGCTTATATATTCGTCTATTTCGTTATTTTGCATAGCTAAGGCGTAATATTTAATTTACTGTACATGTTAAATATTAACAATATATGTAAGTTTATTAAAGCTACTCGGAACTCAAGTTGGTGAGTGGGGCCTATTGGCGGTATTTACTGAGTTATATATTGATGATATAATATATGTATACGTGCAGTTTAACCGATTGAGGTTATGATGGACTCAGAATTTGGCTTTGGAAAAACGTTCGTCCTCTGTCGGGGGATTTATATGCCTTTGTTGGCATTCCTCCTTCGCGGAGCACAAATCGGCGACCCGACAGAATTTTGCTTGGTCGTGAGTGGGCTTCAGCTTGTTTTCGCTGTTGTACCTTTCTTCCTTCCTAAGGACTGGAAGGAACCATTTTTTGGGTGGGAAACCCCCACCGAGCCGTGGGTGCTCTGGACCCTTTCGGGAATCTTAGGTTGGTTTTCGATGTCCGGGTTTTTTCACAGAGACGGAGATCTCTACTGGCTAGGGCTGGGGAGCATCTTTTTAATCGAGGGGCAAATTCTGCTCCGAGTCTTCTATCCGATGTTCGACGAACAACGGTGGGAAGAGAAACTACGGACTGAAAGTCTTCGGCGAGAGATTGCTCGCCGTTACAACCGTTATTAAGCACGCTCTATAGGCCGTCCGTAAGGATGGCCTATATGCTTTGTGTTACCCAAATTACTACAATATGTTGACTTCAAATAAATGTAATCTTTTTTATTACTGGCACCACCATGGTCTTTACTCCATTATGATATAATCGCTATACATTATTTAGCTAATAATGCTCTTTAATAATAGAACTTTAAGCCTGGTTATTTTGGGCAAATAGCAGTTTTTAACTAGACTATTGTTTGCCCCAATTTAACCAGGGCGGAGGGAAAATGTTCAAGCTCACCAAGTTCGTGGTGTTGTTCACGCTGATGGCTCTACTGGTTGTCAGCCCGGTTTTTGCGCAGTCCAGCCCAAACGAAGTCGATGTGGTCCTTATGGGCGTGATTGCCCGTGGCGACCAGTTCGCTTCAGTTCTGCGGGTGTATACGCCGTCAAGTACGTTTTACGATGTGATCTGGTCCGAGGACGGTCGCGTCCTTTACCAGACGCCAGCTTTTGAACAGGTGTTAGGCATCGACGATTCGGGGGACATGCTGGTCGTTCAGCGTGATGGCACCCTGTTTTTGGGGTCCATTACGGC
>CAYUKX010000029.1:0-12604 GCA_964445405.1 uncultured Candidatus Saccharibacteria bacterium | reverse complement strand
TACTTAATAATTGTCCATTAAATGGGTAAGCTAGTAAAAATACTAAACCAAAACTTGCCCAAGCAATTGAAGCCATATAATTAACTCTCAACATTATTTCTAATCTAGGAATTATTTCGTTTCTATTTTTACGCTCTCTAACCATTGCGAATAGCTTAGGAAGAATTAACAAACCACCGTTAGCCCAACGTCTTCTTTGAATAACTAAAGATCCAAAATCAGGTGGTGTTGCACTGTAACTTAATCTTTCAGGGTAGTTCATTAACTTCCAACCGTGTACAGCTAAGTCAACACTAGATTCTGTATCTTCAATTACAGTTCTATCTTGAATAAATCTTTTAATTTCAAATCCGCCCATCCACTCTTTTTCTACAATGTCGTTTAATGCAATTTTTCTAATTACTGCATTTGCACCAACCCAGAATGTTGCTCCATGTTGGCTCATACCTTGGTGCAAAATATGTTGAACATCTGTAGTTGCACCAGATATTCTTTCAATTCTTGAAAATGCTCCTCTAAAAGAAGAATAAGGTGTTTGAGTAACAGCAATTCTTTCGTTGCCAGGTTGTTGTAAAAAATATACCAATCGCATGCAGTAATCTTTTAATAGAATTGAGTCTGCGTCTAATGTTAATAGGAATTCGCTATCTGGAATTTGAATGTCACTTTTTTGATTATCTTCGACTGCAACTAAAATTGTTCCTTCTGGTGTTTCTTCAAATTTATAATTTGCACCCATTAAACCTATATATGAATTTAAGTTCATTGCTTTGTTAGCCTCTTTAGAAAGTGATGCGTATCTTTTTCTTTCAAAGTAACTTAATTCGCATTTAAAAATCCAAAGTAATCTTTTATATAGTTGTTCTATTCTTTCTTTTGAAAGTTTTGCTTCCTCTTTTGTTGCAAGATCTAAAGCCTGTGATACAAGTTTAAGGTCATTTGCTAATTCTTTTAGAACTTGATCTTTAAAAAATACATCTACATGGTCTTCTAATTTTTCTTGCTCTGCTAACTTAAATAAATAATCGGCTGCCCACCAATATTGTTTAGATAGTTCATGAATTACTTTTGATGGAACAGCAACACTATTGATTGTATTTTTTTCAAAATATTCAAATGCACTGTTAAACCGTTTATATGGAATAGATAAAGTATCTTGGATTTCTTTTGCAATTGCCCTAGTTTGATTTAAACGTTCTAGCGCTTCTGGTGTTGTTGGATTTGGATTATCATCAAGTAATAGAACTACTTTTTTATGTGGGTATTCTTGAATTGCAGCTGAAAATAAAGTTTTTCGAATAACACTAGGTTCTTCGTCGTAAGATGGAACTAAAACTGTAATTCCAGAATTACTTTTATTAAAATGGTTTTCTAGTACTGAGTGCGGGACTCTTACATGTTTACTAAATCTTTCGAATGCCCCTAATCTAGCCACTAAATACATTAATGCGGAAAACGTAAGGAAAGTTACAACTGCTGCATAGCTAAATGCCTCCATTGTAAAATCGTAACCTTTTGGGGAATCTACCAATTGCTTAATTACTATCGAGAGAATATATGTAATCCAGAAGAAGACCGTTAAAAATATTGCCAAACGACTAAGTACTAACTTTGTCGTTGATGGGTGCTCATGGAGCCATGGTAACGGTACCATGTTCTTTTCGCTTCCCCATTGCCGTTTTGCTGTCAGCTTCGGGTTATCCTTTTTGCTCTTTTTTCTTTTAAACATAAACTTATACAATTATGTCATTTATTCGTAACTGATTAATTCAGTTTACAATAATAGCATAAATGCACTATAAAGCTAAATAGCCCAGAATACAGTGTGTATAAGTTTTAAAAACTACTCGATTTTTTAACTTAGAGTTACTTAGTTTGTTGAGAATCCTTATTACGACTTGCTTCGTTACCAACAATCATTGCATTCCTTATCTGCTCAGCTAAATCAGTCATTCCTGCTGGACTATGTGGTAGCAATATTGTATTTGTATTAGAAGAATGCCCTAGTTCTTTAATTGTGTCAAAGTACTGAGTTAATAAAACTAAGTTCATAACGTCTTGTGTGGTTGCGCCTGTTACTCCATCCTTAAAATGCTCAACTGATTCTTTTAATCCATCAATAATTGCTTTTCTTTGGTCTGCAATACCTTTGCCTTGTAAAGCCTTAGATTGTGCATCAGCTTCCGCAGCCTTAACTCTCAAAATTCTATCAGCTTCGCCTTTCTCACTCGCAGCAACTCTTAACCTTTGTGCAGCATTAATTTCGTTCATAGAATCTTTTACTTTTGCATTAGGTTCAATATCTGTAACTAAGGCATTTAATATCTGGAATCCAAAACCGGTCATTGTTTCGTTTAGTTCTTCTTTTACTGCTAAGGCAATTTCGTCTTTCTTTTCGAATAAATCATCAAGTTTAATCTTTGGAACTTTAGCTCTAACAACATCAAAAACATACGAATTTATTTGCTGACTTGGGTCTGCTAACTTATAGAATGCTTCGTAAACTTTTTCAGGGATTACATAGTATTGAACTGAAACCAAGATATGTACAAAAACGTTATCTTCAGTTTTTGTTTCTGCTTGAATGTTTAATTGTGTAACTCTTAAGCTCAATCTTGAAACTACTTTATCAATTAAAGGTAGTTTAAAATTAAGACCAGGTGTTGCCATTTTTGTAAATTTACCAAATCGCTCTACTATACCAACAGTTTGTTGTTCAATTGTAAATACAGATAATGCAATTAGTACAATAACAGAAAGTATTGCAGCACATGTAATCGAAAGCGAAATAAACTCCAACATATTATTTCAAGTAAAAGTTATATGTATATTTTAACAAACTATTCGCTTTGTTAGGTATAGGTGATTATAAGTAAATTGTTGGTAAGGAAGTTTTATTTATTAGTGTGGTCTTTAAAACTATAGTGTTTAACAATCTCATCTAGATTATTATTTATTAATTGTAATAATAGATTTTAAGTTTATTGGGGAAAATAATCCAGTTAAATTCAAAAGGGTGCGCTTGGCACCCTTTTCGAGGAAGTTTACTCCAATGGATTAATTTCGGCGGGCCTGACGATTATCGCCAGTGCCCCCATACCGATGATTCTTCTCTCCACAAGGAAGTAGTCACCTTCCTGTAAGATATAGTCATCCTTATCAGGGAGGGTGACAAATTCTCGAAGAATACGTGTAACGATTTTCCCCGATTTATCTCGGGTACTTACGATCACGTCCATTAAGAGCTCCTTTCTTATCCATACCCATTATATCATCAATCAAAAGAAGATTAAATCAAATTGGGGATTAGGGAATTCTGCTAGAAAATAAATAATTCAAAAGGGTGCGCTTGGCACCCTTTTTGCTGCAGGTCTACTCAGGATTGGAAACTGATTGTCCTGTAAAGGGATTGTGGTTTTCAGGCTCTACAATTAGGTCAACCTTAGGCCAACCGATTGCGCGAACGAAAACCTTCATCAGTACCCCTGAAACATAAATATGGTCCCCCACACATGGCGGAACAGCAAACATCATTGTGTAGCGACCTCTGAGTGTCCCATCCGAGGCTCGAATGTAGACCACATACGCCACTTCAACTCCCAATTTACGCTCCTTGGCTATATTGCAATTGTAGCACGGTTTTACAGTACAAGGTGATTACAGAAATGTAGGCACCACTTTGTGAAAATTTTCATAACTCTGCTACTCAATAACATGAATATTTACGCATCACTGTGATCTGCTTCATTGACAAATTTTCATAAACAAATAAGATAAGATAATTATCAAGAAATATCTTTATGGAATTACCTTTAGTAATTGAGTTAGTACGTGTGCCTGCAATTTTTATATTAGGATCATTATTCCATTTTATATATAAGTACGCTGGTAAAAAGAAATGGATGGCTATTATTAGTCCTGTTAACGAAAGTATTTGGGAGCATTTAAAAATCGCTTTCTACCCTGCCCTGCTATTCACTTTATTTCAAATGTTAGTTCTTAAAGATTTAAGAGCAAATTTTTTAACAGCTGAATTAATTGGAATTTACAGCATGTTACTATTTATTTTAATAGCTGAGTTTATATACCCCTCTATATTAAAGAAGAATGTATTAGCAATTGATTTATCGGTATTTTTTCTAGCAATAGTTACAAGCCAAGTTGTAAGTTGCTTTGTAATTACAAACCAACAACAGATTATAATTCCAGATTCATATATTGCACTTGTGTTAGTAATTCAGGTAATTATCTTTACACTCTTTAGCTTTAGACCACCAAGAATTCCACTGTTCAAAGATTCAGTAGATGATAAGTACGGGATAAAGTAATCCCACTCACATCTAAAGTTATGGTTTATAATCTTTGCATATTAACTATAAACCATGAACATTCGTAAACTTATTCAATCCGATAAGGACCAAATGCTTACATTAATGGAAGAATTCTCGATGAAGCACCATAGGCAACAACTTTTGTCTGGCGAAATTAAAGAGATCGCTGCATTAAAAAACCCATTTGAACAAATGAAAATCGAGCTTGGACAATACTTTAATTTGCACACATATGTAGCTGAACAAGATGGTAAGTTGCTGGGTTTTGTTGTAGGTCAAATAACAAATGAACCAGATAGAATACTAGACAAAATAGGTTATATTGAAGAATTATTTGTAACGGAAAACGCGAGAGGTTTAAAGCTAGGACAAAGCTTAATGGAAACAATTTTAAATGTATTAAAAACAGAAGGCTGTACAGTTTACCGTACAAGTGCCTATGTTAATAACACTGTAGCAATTAATCTTTATAGAAAGTTTGGATTTATTGATGATTCGTTAGAACTTTCTAGGAAGGTAAACAAGTAAGACGTATAGACGCGAAAGCATTCAGGAATATGTTTAAGTTTCCTCTTAATATATCATATTTGCAATTTGAATATTACCTAAAAAGCCCAACTGACAAAGCAATTGTAAACATCGTGTAAATATTTTGTAAACTTTAATAGGAAAGTTATGTTTATATGCTTTCTTAAAAAAGGTATATTAACTTTATCAACTATTTAATGTTAGAAATTAGCGCAAGTTACAATTTATTCTTAAATATATTAAGCATTTAAATAAAAGTAAGATTCTTATCCTGATTGCATTTATAGTACTAGTTATATTGTTAGCTAAAGTAGGGCCAGCAAACATTCTCTACCATATTTCATCAACTGTCTTTGGTAGCCCATATCCAGATATTTCAAGCTTTGCAAAAAATCCTACCGATTTGTTTATTCTTAAGAATTCTGACTTAAATTACATACAAAGTAGCACTCCATTTATGGGATTAAATTATGCATGTCCACATTCTGGTGCGCATATTAACTTTACAAATACAGGTGCACCTTACGAAGTAGAAATTATTACTCCCGTTGATGGCAGAATTCTAAGAGTACAAAAATGTTTTGATTTGGGAACACATGATAAATTTGATGTATCTGTAGAATTCGCAACTTATCAAAACTCAAGAGTAAGTTTGGACTACAGCATTGAGCCATTCGATGGTTTAAGGTGTAAAACAGATCCCGATTACTATTCAAAATATATTAAGGTAGTTGAAGGACAGGAAGTTAAAGCCGGAGATGTAATTGCAATAATGCCTAAATTTAGTAGTGATCCTAAAACTGGAACACACATTCACTACAATCTTTTACATAGTAATAAATTACTTTGCCCCAATATATTTAGTAAAGAAATTGTAGATTCACTTGCCACAAAATATATGCAAGGTGTTTGCAATGGTGCACCCATAACAGAAAAAACACTATGTTATATGGCTGCTGATCAAGAAGATATTGTTAGTGATTAACATTCCTAAACCTTAAATAGTACTCCAACAAGGAATGCCACAAACGCAGCTAAACCGCCAATTAAAATTGTTTCAATAATTGATGCTAATATTTTTTTCTTGATTACCAATCCTTTAAACAGACCAAGTAATAATAGTGCTATAAATGTTGTAAATATTGATAAAGCGAATGCAAGTTTTGCTTCCTCTATGCCCATAATATAAGGCAACAATGGTAGAACTCCAAAAATAATAAATGATATAAAAGTGACGGCACTAGTTTTTATTGCAACGGATTTTAATGCATTATCTTCTGATACATCGCTTTGTGCTCTCTTAGAAAGATAATTGCCAATCCCCATAGATAACGCATCTGAAAATAGGTTTGCAAATCCAAAAAGTAATACTACACCAATCGAAAGCTTAAGTGTGTTGTTATTCATTATTGTTGCACCACTGAATCCTGATACAACTGCGAATGTAGTTATTATGCCATCGTTTCCACCATAGATAATTTCGGCAAGATATCGTTTAAGTATTTTGGGCTGCATGTGAATTTCTTAATATAAAGCAAGTATACGTCAAAGCAAGTAATATATGAATATACGTAAATCACTCATAATCCAAAACGCAAGATCATATTACTGAGATTGAGTTTTACACGAGTTATTTTTATTTGTAGTTTTGTGTAGAATAAAGAGTAAATTTTTAAACTCATAGTTATGAACGCCGAACTACCTGTTGTAAACCAAGCTCCTGCAGTTAAGCCAGATAATCGAAAGTTCATTATAATAGTATCTGTAATAGCGGCTGTGCTATTAATTATTATTGTGATAATTGTAGCCACAAGCACAAACAATGAAACAGTTGATTCACAGTTAAAAAACAATTTAACTAGCATGCCAGCTAATACATGTCCTGATAAATTGGTTACTGAAGGGAAAATATCAGCAGAATATAAAGGCCAATCATTTAATCTTTCGCAAACTGAATATAATTGGATACTAACAAACTGTAACTCTTCCGAGACTCCTGAATTAGAAAACTTAGGGATTTTATTTGGAGACTACAACGCGAGTACAGGAAAAGCTGGATCGTTTATTTTTGATAAGGTTGCACTTGCGACTAACTCTCAAGTTCAAAAACCACTAATAGAATTTGGATACAAAGTTACTAACGACGGGAAAACAAAAATTCTACCTGAAATTACATATACACAAGTAGATACAAATACCGATGTTTTAGCAATGGCAGATGGCCGAGTTGTAGAAGTAACAAATCAAGGTAGTGACTATGCTGTTGGTATTTTATTTAATGATGAGTGGGTAGCACTTTATGATCATGTCATTAATTTAAACGTTAGCTTAAACGATATGGTTAAGGCCAATGATGTAATTGGGAAGGTAGCACTTAACAAAGATGGTTTAACTGGCTTTACAGAAATTGCAGTTAAAAAGGTTAGTTCAAATAATGTGAGTGAATATTATTGTCCAGTAGATTTGCTTTCAAGTAATATTAAGCAAGCATATATTGCAAACATTAAAACACTAATGCAAGATTGGAGAGCATACTCTGGAGATAATAGTATTTATGTTGATTCGCAACAAACTACACCTGGGTGTTTACTAACAACAATAATTGAATAAATTTAGCTAAGAAGTAAGGAACGGGCTGATTACAGAAAATGTGTAACCAGCCGGAATCTTTAAGCGGATTGGAGGCGTGCAAGGGTCGCCGTGACGTAGGTGTCGAGATCCTGAACCCCGAGAGTACGATTCGACAACTCACCGAACTCGTCTCGGATTGTCTGTTCTCCGCGTTGGAGGAACCAATCCTCTCCCATCTTGACGATGGAAAATATACGCGAAGCAGTGTGCTTAATGGGTGAAGCTCCTAACATCACTCCACTGAGGGTTCTTTCTTTCCACGATTCCCCACATTCAAGCTCCAGATGACTCCCACTGGGGAACACAATCAGGTGCGCAAAAAAGCTTAGCTGATTCACTGCTGTTGGATCTTGTGTCGTATATTCATACGACCCCTGATTCAACATGCCTGAGAGCATTTCGAGTTTTAACGCAATTTCTTGCGGGATAATCTCACCCATTTGCATTAGTCTGGTCCTTTTCCGTTTTTGACACACCAAATGGTGCTTAGGTAGGGCATAATTATGCACTATCTAAGCACACACTTAGCAGTCTTACTTTCCTTTTCAAAAAGCTGCCCAATCTATACATATATAGCATTGTTATATATTAATTATAACAGAAAGGCCTAGATGTGTCGATTTTCAGCAGGAGTCGGCTTTCCGCAGTTTGAGCTTACAAATGAATAATTTGGTTGAATAGTAATTGTTCCCGATTATCTAAAATCTGGCATTACTTTGTAGAAAGTGATTTAAACATAAATTTTCCTAAAACTGTATTTATACCGTTTTCAAAACGTAAGATATTTATCTGATCAACTTCAAAAGAGAACGCAGCATTATAAGTAGTTACCAGATCTTGATAAGCTATGTTTAATTCACTTGGATCTACCTTTGCCACAGTAATATGTGGTTCGTAATCATATGGAATCCCTTTCGTTTCAATATTTTTCTTCTCTTTATCACTAAAGTTATCCCACCGTTCTAAGTACTTAGATTTTATCTTTCCATCACGGTAAGGCAATAGTGCTTCAACAAACTTAGTGTGAATATTTTCCAGAAGTTGTTTTGATTTTGGTGTAGTTTCCATGAATACAAAACCATCTGGTTTAGAAGTAAATTGATCAAACTCAACTTCAAAACTTGTTAATGTAGAAGCAATTAACTCTGTTTGTTGCATAATCTTTGATACATTCTCTGCTGGCATTGGGGAAAGGTAAATCATTAAGTGTGCGGACCACTTTCCATCAACATAGGTTTTGTAAGTATTATGGTATTTGCTATTTATATAACTATTCCACTGCTCAAACTGCTGATTGATGCTCTGAGGAATTGGTATATAAATTAGGTATTGGGCTAAATCTTCCATAGTATTATAAGTTTATTAGTCTAATTATAATTCCACTTTCACCTTGTGTAAATAAAACTAAGTTAAGTACTTCGTAGGTACTTTTAAATTAGCTCATTGTTCTTCAAAGACTGTTTCTAATTCATTACAGTACTCCGCTGTGCCTTCGTTTGTGTAAGTTGAACACCTGCCTTCGCTTGCTGTTCCTGCTACAAGACCGTGGTAATAAGCATTACCTAGTTCTAATTGAGAATTTTGAGCAACTGATCTTACACCATCGTAAGTGTTATATAAATGCGAGATTTCATGGGCTGCAGCATATGTTGTTGTAAATTCTGCACTTCTCCAACTAAAAACTTGATCAGTATTAACAACTGCAGCATTATAAGTATTACTATTACAGTAACCATTATTAGGACGCAGTGTAGTTCCATCGTAATCTACATAACCAGTAAAAGAATGAAATGACATTCTTCCTAATTGGTTTTGTAGTTGATACATTTGCTTTAATGTTGCAAATATTATTAGTCTTGGCTTATCAAGGTCACAAGTATAAGTTCTATTGTTACCAGTCCTTTCATCAATTACCCGATTTAATTCTAATACTTGTTCGTCGGTTAAAACATCTTGATCACCGAATAATATAATATTGTCTGCTGGATATTCCCTTGGAGTTAAAACTACACCTGAATTGTCATTTAAACCTTCAATCATTTGCTCGGCTTGTTCACAGTTAACTATTTGAGTTATATCACCCCATACCCAACCCGTAGTTGTACCATTCTCAATTAGGTGCCAGCCATCATCGGAAAATTGATATTGTGCAACATCTGTAGGCATAAGGGTACCTTCTATAGGATTGTTAGTACCCGGCGCTTCTCTAATATTTACATTTGTTGTATTTGAGTTTGTAATTACGCAACCTAATGTAGTTTGTGCATCGGCTTTCTGATCCATTCCTGACAAAAATGCCAAGGCTACAGCCATATTTACTGCAAAGCGACGAATTTTTTTGTTATTAATTTTGTCTAAACCTAAGTGCTGAATAAGGGATTGAAGGGCAGCAATAGGCTGTTCTAGTATTCTATTATTCGAACTATTTTCAACTCTACCTGCTAAAGTTCCAATCATATGGTGTTAATTAAGTATATACGCTTCAGTGTATGATTTTAGCACTTTTAGCGTTAAGTATTAATTAAATTTAAGTTGGTTATTGTTGTGTCTAAATTGTTAGTAATTACCAAGGAATGTGGTGTCCAGCAAGTAAACTTGTTAACATTTAGTATGACTACTAATATTAACCAAGAATATAGCGATTTTACTGGCAATATAAAAAAAGAAGAGATTATTGTTTCTGGTGTTGAGTGGAATTACTACACTCTTGGGCAGGGTACCGAGAGCTTTCTAATATTGACTGGAGGTGGAAGTATTCCCGAAGCTTCATTTCAATATGCAAATGCGTTAAGCAAAAATTACAAAGTGATTATCCCAGCTTTACCCGAGGTATATACCATGGCTGATTGTGTAGAAGGTGTTAACCAAATTCTTATACAAGAAAACATTAGTGCTACCAATTTTCTAGGGTTTTCAATGGGTGGAATGATAAGCCAATGTTTTGTTAGAAAATATCCCGATAAAGTAAAAAATTTAATATTTTTTGTTTCGATGCTACCTAGCAAGGCTTATGCTAAAAAATACACTAAATACAAAAAAGGAATTTCGATTGTACCTAAAGGAGTATTTAAGTGGATTAGTAAAAGATCTATAACTAAACAGATAATGCAAGATGCTGATAATTCAAATCCAGAAATTATTAAATTCTGGATAGACTTTTTTACTTGGGAATTTGATTCCGAAGAAATGAATAAAAATTTATTATTAGCAAATACCGATGTTCTAATTGATTATTTTTCTAATTACAGTTTTACCGAAAGTGATTTAAATAGTTGGCAGGGGAACATACTTATTATTGAATCTGATAAGGATGCTACTATAGTTAAACAAGAACGTGATAGATTTAAGGAGGTGTATAGTAATGCAAAACTTATTACACAAAGGAATTCGGGTCACTTTGGCGATGCATTATTAAATCCTGAAAACTTGATAAATGAGATTTATAATTTTATAAATCCAAATGCCAAGTCTTCAGAAATCTAATTAATTGATTCTAAAAATGCCATTTGCTTATTAATCGTTAGTTACAAATTCTTCTAACCTATCTAATGTCATTTCAAATCCTTCCTGCATACCCATTTCAAGAACTTTTTTTAGTTCTTCAGGATTTTCGTAGCTTGTATGCATTACTAGTTTAGTTTTACCGTCTTCTAATTCTTCAAATTCAATAACGCTGTGAGATACTGGCATGTCAGGCATAATGTTACCTTCTGTATCACAGAAGTAGTCAGTATATGCAAAAGAGTTTTTAGGGTCAATATCTTTATAAACAGTTTTACCCCAGCTCTCTTTACCATACCAATCAACTTGTCGTTCATCGTTGCATTTCATTGCATATATCCATTCTCCACCCTCTTCAAAATCTAGTTTTTTTACTGTAGTTTCCCAACCAATAGGTCCCCACCATTTTTCAATTAATTCAGCTGTAGTATAGGCTTCCCATACTTTATCTTTTGGGGCATTAAAGACTCTTGTAACTGTAAGACTCTTCTTATCCTCTTCTACTATAAAGGTACTCTGACTCATAAATAAATGATTAACAAATAAATTAACTTTTCAAGATTTCTTCTAGTTTATCGAATCGATTAGTCCAATTGTTTGAATATCTTTCTATGTGCTCTTTAGCTATATCTAATGTAATTGGAGTAATTGTAACAATTTGGTGTTTACCCTCTCGTTTTTTAGTAACAAGGTTAGCCTTTTCTAATATCTTTATGTGTTTTGAGATTGCAGCAAATGTTAATTTGTAATTATCTGCTATTTCACTAATTGTAAGATCCGTTTTGGCCAATAAGTCTAGGATGCTTCTTCGTGTAGCATCTGATAGAGCAAAAAATATTAAATTTAATCCTTGAGTATATTCAACCATATAGTTGAATGATATAGGAATGGAAAAGATATGTCAATAACCCTTGTTGAGTTCATGCAAGATAGTGAAGATAAGAGTTTACAGTCAATAAAACTAAATGGGAGAAATATGGGGTCAGTTGTTAGACCAGTTCCTGAACCGAAATATTGATATTAAATTGAATGTAAATATTATAATTACTCTACTCAAATATAATATTAATACTCACCAGGTAAGAACTCTATTGTAAACATTCTTGCACCATTTTTATCTTTACACTCATACTGAATTGTTACTCCATTACTTCTGAATATATCAATCCCTTGTTCAGCCTTTAGTAAGTCTCCTAATACTGTTTTTAATTGTACCTCTGTTTCTGAAACATTCATCTCGGTTACAACTGCATTAAGAAAGGTATAAGTGTATTGTAGTGTTAGTGGCTTTGGTATTGATAACTTATCGAATCGTACGCCGTTTGCTGTAGGAATAGACTCTTCAGGATTTCTATTTGCTTCAGCTACAATCTCTTTTAGTTGCGTATGAATATCTTTATTTAGCCCAGATATATAGGGGACTATTATAAAAACAATACCTAACACAACCATAACTAACACTGTCAGGATAGATTTACCCATGTTTGATTTTTTCATATATATTTATAATTAATTAATCCAACCTTTCTCTTTAACGAACTCTGTAAGCTCACTTTTGAATCTTTCAAAATCAAAGTCTTTTATCTTTGTAAATTCTCTTTGTGCTATATCTA
>CAYUKX010000028.1:0-12797 GCA_964445405.1 uncultured Candidatus Saccharibacteria bacterium | reverse complement strand
GAATAGCTCAATTGTGCTCGACTATAGCAAACTACGACAATACTACCTTAAATACATCTACTAATCTCAACCCGAATAACTCAGAAGGCATAACTCCTGTTAAAACTCCACTTAAAGTCAAGTACGACTATATTACAACTGAATTTTTTATAAATATATAAAATTTATATAAAAAAACCGTCCTTTGCACTAAGTTTAAGCAATATGCTTTTATTATTTAGTACAAGGGACGGTTTTCAACTATTCCGCGGTTCCACCCTAATTCTTTCGTGTTTTACGAAAGCTCTTTAAATTTTTTGTAGCTCCTGGTGTGCCAATACCAATCAATGCTGCCTAATTTTAGCAATTAAACAATCAATATTCAATCTGTATTTTGATTACCTGCAGATTCTCTTAGCTTTTGAAGCCTCCTTGCTAAACGTTCAAATTTTTCTTTAGTAGATTCATTTTGAGATCTTAATTCATCCCTATTTCTAAAAAAGTGATGTGGTTTTACTGTTTCAGCCTCTCGGATGTATTCAAGCACTACATTTATAATATTTGTGTATGTATCAGGATACTGAATACTAAGCAATCTTTCGTACTCGGCTCTAATTTCTGGATCATTTGATTGATATATCATAGCTAACTCCTGCATCTCTAAAAATGCATCTTCTGGTACACTCGTGTAAAGTTCAACTAAATTTTTTGATTTTGCAACTAACCGTACTAAGTCTTGTTTATTTAAGAAGCAGTTTTCAGCATTAAAAACATCGCATGATTCCAATCCTGTTGCACTTAGTGCATATGCAACAAAATCGGTTATTTTTTTTAAGAACTCTTCAATGTCATTAAAATTGTTATTCTCCAGAAATTCCTGATCAACATCTACATATATTCCCCAGTCAATATCATTATTTTCTTGATTAATACCTGTAGCTTTTCGAACTGCCCAGTTTCCATTTATACTACCTAATGGAATTATCTTTACGATGGCATCTCCATAGATTTCTTTTAATCCTTCTTCTATATGACTTATAACTTCGGATACATTCTCAGGAAGTTTATTAGTGTAAAGGTTTTCACGAATTAATGTTTTATCTTTGATTATTCGACTCATTATTATTAAATATTAGAATATAAATATTGTATAATCCTTTATATTATATATTATTTTAGCCAGGATGTTAGACGTAAACTATATAAGGCAGAATGCAGATAAAATTAAAGAACTTGTAAATATAGGTAGAGCGTCCTCTGAAAAAGTAGATATAGACTCATGGCTAAAATTAGATGCACAAAGAAAAGAATTGCTTATTCAAGTAGACGAAATTAACAGAGAAAAGAATAAACTTGCTGAAAGAGGGAAAAGCGGAGACGTTGAAGGCCTACGTGAAGAAGGAAAAAGACTTAAAGAAGAAAGTATTAAGCTAAACGAACAAATAGCAGAAATTACAGCTAAGTGGCAAGAAACTATGGATTGGATTCCCAATATTCCGTTTACCGAAGTACCAGTTGGTAAAGGCGCAGATGATAATATTGAATTCAAAGCTTGGGAACCAACCAACGGATATTTACCAATAGAAAAATTAAGTGCTGCAGAAGGAAGTGGTAAACACATGAGTAATTTTGCTGCAAATAGTGGTAGCGAATTTACCGTAAAACCTCACTGGGAAATTGGCAAAGCCCTAGACATTATCGATCTAGAAGCTGGTGCAAAAGTATCGGGCAGTAGATTCTATTATATAAAAAAAGAAGGTGCACTATTAATAATGGGTGTATTCAACCTTTTAATGAGAAAGCTTTTACAAGATGGCTTCGACCCAATGATTGTTCCAGTACTAGTAAAAGAGAGAGCTTTATATGGATCAAGTCAAATTCCAGGCGATGCAGATCAAATTTATAAACTAGAAAGCAAATACCTAGAAGAAAACAATCAATTGTACTTAATTGGATCATCTGAACCAAGCAATTTCGCATACTTTGCAGATTCTGTTTTAGATGCAAGCGAACTACCTGTTAAAGTTATGGCACAGACACCTTGTTTTAGATCCGAAGTAGGATCTTGGGGTAAAGATGTTCGAGGAATTAA
This sequence comes from uncultured Candidatus Saccharibacteria bacterium, assembly GCA_964445405.1. Lineage (GTDB taxonomy): Bacteria > Patescibacteriota > Dojkabacteria > J137 > J137 > Brojett037. Next base: position 10,726 of record CAYUKX010000028.1, on the reverse strand, counting down.
AAGAACACACCAATTTGATAAATTAGAAATGAACGTAATTATGGAAGCTGATATGGAAAAGGCAAGAGAAATGCACGAGTATTTACTATCGCTTAACGAATGGTTATTACAAACACTTAAGCTACCATATCACGTAATAAACATGTGTACTGGCGATTTAGGCTACTTTGCAGCAGCAAAAAAGTACGATGTAGAAGTTTGGTTACCTTCAGCAGGTGAGTATATGGAAGTTATGTCTGATAGTATAACAACTGATTATCAAAGTAGAAGATTAAACATTAGATATAAGGATTCTGAAGGCAATTTAAAGCATGCATATACCCTAAACGATACAGGTGCAACACATAGACTTTTAATTGCCCTTATTGAGCACTACCAAACAGCTGAAGGCAAGTTAATAGTACCTGAAGCTTTACAAGACTTTGTAGGCAAAAAGGTTATAGGCTAAAGGTTTTAACATAGCGTTTTAAGGGCGATATCTTATAGATATCGCCTTTTTTGTTTCTATTTACCAGCAGCAGAAAAATATCAGAATCATATCAAAAAACAGATAAAACCGTGGATTTAACGTGCCATTGGTGCTATAATCATTGGTATGAAAAATTTACCAAAATCGCTGAAAAATGCGAACCTAGTTAATAAAACTGTTTTGGTCAGAGTTGATTATAATGTTCCCGTAATTGATGGAACTATTACTGACGACTCAAAAATAAGAGCTTCTATACAAACAATTCAGCATTTGCTTAAAAATAACTGTAAAGTAATTTTACTTTCACATATTGGAGACCCTAAAGGTAAGACAGACGACAATTTGTCATTAATGGATGTAAGATTTGCTTTAGGCAGAATATTAGAAAAGCAAATAAAGTTTGCAAATATATTGGCTTGCGAGAATTCAATTAAGTTCATGGACTTTGGAGAAGTCTTGATTCTTGAAAATCTAAAATTCTCACCTCAAGAAGCTAGTAAAAAGGAAGAAGATAGAGCAGATTACATGCAAACATTAGTAAAACTTGCGGACTTATTTGTGTATGAATCTTATGGAATGGACTTTAATGTTGCATCTGTAACAGCAAGTGTGGCTAAATTGCCAACTTACATGGGTTTGCACTTAGAGCAAGAACTAGAGATTGCCAAGGAATTAGCAAAAAAATCAAAAACTCCTATAACGTTAGTAATTGGCGATGAAGACTTTACAAAGAATATCTCCCTACTTGAAATAGTGGCGTCCAGTAAAAATAAGATTCTTTTGGGTGGTGAATTAGCTTTGTACTTTTTAAATGCAAACGGTGTAAAAACCGGTGCTTTCGAAGTTGAACCTAAGTTACTGGCAAAAGTAAATAAAATAATAAAAATCGCTGCTAAATCAGGTTGCGAGATTATTATGCCAGTTGACCACATTTGTGCCGAAAAAAAAGATTCTGAGCAAAAACCTGTAGAAGTAACAACTCAACAAATTAATAAAGACTTAATTAGTTTAGATATTGGTCCTAAAACACTAATAAGTTATAGAGAAGCCATTGAATCATCAAACTTAATAATATGGCAGGGAACTATGGGCTTATTCACAAAAGAGCAGTTTAACAAAGGAACAGAAGCTATTGGTGAATACATTGCACTTTCTACTAGCAAGGATTGTTACAAAATTGCATTCGGACCAAACGTAAGTTATGCAATGAATATTCTAAAAATAAAACCAAAAAGATTTAATTTTGTTTCACTTGACTCAGGTTTATACGTTGATTTTATGCAAAATCAAGAATCTGATATACTAACTTTACTGTCAAAGAAAAAAGCTTAAAAGTTAGTTTAAGAATTAAAGTGAAGTCAAAAATTATAAAAAAATGGTTTTACATTTCCATTTGTCTACTCTCGTTATTTATAGTCACAGATCTATTCTATAGATACAGTGAACCTCAAAGAATCACATATAACTCCAGCACTTCATATATAAGTTCGCTTAGCTATAATCCTACAGATGAATTCATTGCCGCAGATCCAGTAATTGATGGCATAGCAAGGTTAAAGATTGAACAAAAACAAAAAATTGCCGAAAAGGAAAGAAAAGATAAAATTGATAGAATTGAAGCCTTATTTTCTAGATATAATGCACCAATGCAAGGTTATGCAGAATTAATATTCAGAAGAGTTGAAGATTGCAGTAACGGTGAAGCAGATTACAGAGTTTTAATTGCCATAGCAGGTAATGAATCTGGATTTGGAAGAATCCCTTACAAGACATATAATCCATATGGGTATTTAGATGGCAAACAATATGCAGATTGGACCGATTCATTAACATTTTTATCATGTGTTATAACCCAAAGATTTATTGTACCTTGCAAAAACGATCTAACATGTATAATCAATAAGTATGCAGGTCCAAGTGATGATAAAAGTCAATGGATTAGAAATGTAACTTACTTTATAAATCAATTATAAATATGTCTTTTAAATTATTTACAGATGGCGGTTCACGGGGCAATCCAGGTGATAGCGCAATAGCATTTATTTTATACAGTGAATCAGAGCTTATAGACTTAGGAGCTAAATTTGTAGGTACGGCAACTAATAATTATGCAGAATACAATGCACTTATCGAAGGTTTGAAGCTTGCAAAAAAACATACCGACACACTTGATTGCTACCTAGATAGTGAATTAGTTGTTAAGCAAGTTACAGGGTTATATAAAATTTCTAGCCCAGATATAAAGCCATTATTCGAGAAAATATCGACTTTAAAAAAAGAATTTAAACAAATAACATTTACCCATGTTAGAAGAGAGCAAAATAAAGTTGCTGATAAAATGGTAAATATTATTTTAGATACAAAACAGAACTTAGATGCTTAAAAAGGCGCTAACAACAATAATCCTTTTTCAAATACTTACTATAATTGCTCTTGGTGTATTACTTTACTACTTATACAAAGTAAGAGTAAAAGAACAAGTAAACTATACCGATGTAAGAGTAGAAGTAAACGATAACACTATAGATAAAGTCAAGGCAGAAGGTCTCACTCTAGATTCAATTGTCAGACCACAAGAAAACCCAGATTTTCAAGAAAGCTTTTTCGTAACAGCATCTACTAATAATTCTGGGGTCTCAATACAACCCGTATATAAAATTAAAGATGGATCAGTAACAAAAGCAACTAATGTATCTGTAGCTGCTATACCAATGTTCTATACCGATTTAAATTCACCAAATTTAACTGATGATCAAATAATAGAATTAATTACACTAGCAGTTAAACAAGATAATCTACAAGAAATAGATATTGATGTAAGCATTGTAAACAAAGTGACAAACATTGAGAGCGTAGTGCGTAGTATATTATCGAATTTGAACCCGAGTAACCTAAATATAAATATTGGTATCCCATTAAAGTGGTCAGATAATATGGATTACAGCTATCTAGACTCAGTTTCTAGGTTTTATAAATCAACCGCATCAATAGAAATTCTAAATAATCTTTGTAATAAAATTAGGTTACATGGATATGGTTACACTTCAATTAATTCAGCAAGTGCTGGTCCAATTACAATGTCTGAGTTAACAGAAGATTCAATAAAGTATTACATAGCAAAAGGAATAAGTAGATCAAAAATTGACCTAGTAATTAATTCAAGTGCATATATGTGGGCAAATAGATCTTTTACAGATAACTACTTACGCAACTACGTATTAGATACTCAGCAAGTTATTATCTTAAGTGAACAACAAACTAATGAATATACATCTAGCACAAGCTTTACTAGCATACGTAGCCTAGGTAATGGCGAAAACTTGGGGCTGTATACAAATAATGGTAATATCAACTACTTAGTTTACCCAACATTAACTCAAATTTCAGCAATGCAAGAATTAGCTAGAAGTTATGGTTTGAACGGATTTATATTACATTCCAAGCCTTTTTAAATTTAAAATTATAATGTATGACAAGACAAGATAGCTTAGAGCTTTTAAATGAGTATATAAAAAACGAAGCATTAATTAAACATTGTAAGATGGTAGCAACTGCAATGGAATGCTATGCAAAAAAACTTGAATTATTAGATGATGAAGTTGAGGAATGGTGGACAGCTGGAATACTTCATGATATTGACTGGGAAAAATACCCTGATGAACATCCAAATTATGCTGTTGCAAATATATTCCCTCAAAAAGGATACTCAACCGCAGTAATAGAAGCAGTTAAAGCTCACGCTACTAGCAGAACAGGTAAAGTTCCTGAAACTCAAATTGAAAAGTTTTTGTTTGCTTGTGACGAATTATCTGGGTTTATAAATGCAGTAGGTTTAATTAGACCAAACGGAATAAGTGACTTAGAAGTTAACTCTGTAGCAAAAAGATTAAAAGATAAACGTTTTGCAGCAAATGTTAGTAGGGAGGACATTACTAACGGTGCTCAAATGATTGAAATTCCAATAAACGAACATATTGCCAATCTAATAGGTTTCTTTAGGCAAGCTGGATACTAATTTAAAGCAAAATAAAAGCCTCTCTTTCGAGAGGCTTTTTTAATTCAAAAATGATTATTCACTTTTTGGAGTTTCTACTCTTGTATGTTCTACATGAGTTGCTCCCTTTGATTCCATCTTTTTAACAGCATCAGGTCTGATAGCCAAGAAGTAGATTAATAAACCGATTAATCCAGTAAAGAATGTTAATACAGCCCAAAGTGCAGCATTTTCTACTTGATACTTTTGAGCATCCTTATACACATAGTAAGCTAAGGCAATTAAAATAATTAGTGGTACACATGCAATACAACAGTATAGAGCTATACCCATTGATGCAAATAATCCACCTGCTGCAGCATCACCAGAACTATAAGTGTATGGTGTATAGTCGTATGAGTAAGTTTGTGCGGCAACAGTTGTTGCGAATGCAATAGAGGAACCGACTATAGTTGCCCCAGCTGCAATAGCCTTGCTTGCTAGTCTCTTCATGGTATCTTTGTAAAATGTAAATTATTTAAGACTTAACTGATTTTAATAGAATTTACTTAGCTGTACAAGGGTTTATTCAACATTTCTATTAAGTAATTTATTTCTTAAATTTACAACTTTATCACTCATTTTTCTAAGACCCCTTTTATCTTTGTTTTTTAAGAGTTGAGTTTTAATTTCTTTTGAAACTATATCGATTGCTGCTCTTAAATCACGGTTTTTTTCTTTTGACAGTAGATTTTCTGAGTTCCACAACTCTGCAGTTACAGAAAATTCTTCACCATCTTTAGTTACAGAGACTCTAAGTGTTGCATCTTCATTTGCCATAAGCTTATCAATCTTTGCGAAAGACTTATACACTTGCTGCTCAAAGGTTTCGTACGTTGGTGGAGTTAACGATGGGGCTACAAACAGGTACTTCATATTATTAATGTAACAAGTAAGATACCTACAATTACATTTTACTTTACAAATCATGTTTTTGTAAAAACTTTCCAAATTAGTTTGACAGTTTTTAAACTTGAGCCTTAGAATAGTCAGATATCTTTTAATCTTCCATGCTATGGCCGACCAGGTCCTAACTTTTGACGAATCAATTCCAGAAGAATCTCCTTATACAGTTGACGTTGTAACCAGAAACATTGGTGGCCAAAATAGAAATCTTTTGTATCAAGTAAAAAGAAAAGATGAAGCAGGTGAACCAGACAATTCAAAGCCGATAGTTTCCTTTTTCCCGTTTAGCGAGCCCAAATCTGAGGGAGGGACAGATAAGCATATTTTCCCAGCATGGGCAGGTGCGCGTACATCTAGAACGAGAAAAACCTACGAAGAGATTTTTGATGAAGTACTTGACTTAGTAAAGATGGATCCTGCCGCCGCTGCAGAAAAAATTAAAGAATTTGGATTAAATTATGGGCACCAATCTATATTGGGAATGATTCCAATATTTCTTTTCTTTAATAATATTCCCTTAGAGCAAGCATATTGGATTTTTAATCGGCTTTGGTATGGAGACGGACAAGAAAGCTCAAGCAGATATGTAAAATTCTCAAGAATGAATTTTCCTAAAATAGAAGATTTTTTAGATTTATCAGCTATACCAGCAGAAGCCCACGAAGATTTAGAATATATAAAACAGGAGTGGCAAGATATTTTACAGCTTGCCGAAAACAACTATAAAAAATGGTACGAACTTATTGAGGCAGGTTATAGAGCTCAGTTTGAGGAAGATGACAATCCAATTGAAGATAGTACTATTAAAGCTAGAATACTAGACGTTGTTAGAAGTTGGATTCCAATGGGCGCTACAACATCGATGTGTTTACTAGGCAATTTAAGAATATGGAATAATTATATAAAAATACTACAAGAGACAGGCGAAGAAGAATACATTGAGCTTGCAAAACAACTAAAAGCAGCACTATCTTTAAGTAATACCGAAGAAGGAGAAGATGTAAATGCTAACCTAGAGCCATTAATAAGACATACAGATCCTACATTTCAAATTAAAGAAAATATTGCTGTTTTAAAGAGCCATGTTATTGATTTACCAGGGTTTAGAGATCTAGTAGAAGCAAGTGCTATGACACCTGCGTATTATGTAAGAGAAACTCAAGTTACTTTAATAGATAAGACCTCAGTTGGAGTTCTGACTATTATGCAATATATACTAGTAGCTTATCCTAGATTAGCCGAGGAATCTGTACTGCAATGGCTAAGTACTTTAAGTGAAGATCAAATTAGAGAATTAAGCTATATAGTATTTAAAAACCATACTCGACACGAAAAAATGGGCAACCTAGGTGATATTCGTGGAGATAGAATATTTGTTTTAAATACAGCTATTGCACAATTAAGAGACTTAAATAGACACAGAACATTTGGCAGACAGGACATTGCATTTCTTTCTCAAATTGATTATGCAGCAGATGGTGAAGTGGATTATGAAGCAATGATAAGTGAAGGTTTTAATATGAGTTCGAAAATCGTAGAAACTACAGGTTTACAACACTTAAAAGGTGAATGGGCAACAGATGCTAATATCTATTACTCAAGGGTCATGGACTTTTACCGTTACCTAAAACAAAGATATCCGAACACCGATTTACATTTAATTAGAAAGCTACTACCATTAGGTCACAATACCAGAATGCACTTGAGTGCATCTCCTGCGCATCTAGATTATTTCTTTGATCAAAGAAGTACTCCTGGTAACGACCAATCGAATGCTGATATTGTGGGTAAGATGATTGCAACCTTAGAAAGCGATCCTTCGTTAGCAGGTTTATATGCTCAAATAAATGAATTTGATTATAATGACCCTGTTACATTTAGAGATAGAACATAATTGTTATTTAACTTAATATGATTATTTCGGACAAAACATTAAAAAAACTTATTAAATCTGGAGATTTAGTAGTTGATCCAATGACTGATCAATCAATTCAGCCTGCGTCAATTGATTGTAGATTGGGGGATACATTTTTAGAGATTGATACATCTGCAATGAGTTCTATTAGCATGAGTGATGAAATAATTTATAGAAAAATTGTGAAAGATACGATTACAATACCTGCTCATAGCTTTATTCTTGGGACAACAATTGAATACATTGAACTACCAGATAATATAACCGCTTTTGTGGAAGGTCGAAGCTCAATTGGTAGAATGGGATTATTCATTCAAAATGCTGGCTGGGTAGATCCTGGATTTAAAGGTAAAGTTACCCTTGAACTTTATAACGCTAACTCATTGCCTATTGTTCTAGAAAAGAACAGAAGAATATGTCAGTTTGTATTTTGTTTTATGGATGATCACGCAGATACACCTTACGTAGGTAAATACCAAGGGCAAAACGATACAGTCGGCAGCAGAGTTTTTAAAGATACTGAAAGTAATAAAAGAAGCAAAAAACGCCAATAGTATACCTAGTCCTGTTGGTAATTAATGTTAAAATTAAGCATGGCAACGCTACCAAAAGACTACAACGGAATTGTTTATCAAATAATTAGACCTACAGGGCTTTTAGACCCAATTGTAGAAGTTCGACCGTCTTTACCCGAAACTTTCGAAAGTTTAAAACAAAACCTTATACAAAGAGGTTTTGGTGATATGCCTATAATAAGCGAAACATCCTGGACTCAACCTCAAGTTCCAAACCTAATAGAAGAAATTGATAAAACTGTAGAAAAAAAACAAAGAGTTTTAGTTACTACGCTTACAAAAAGAATGTCAGAAGAGCTTTCCGATTACTTATCGGAGAAAGGTATTAGGGCTAAGTATTTACACTCTGATATAGATTCAATGGAAAGAGTAAAGATACTTAAAGAGCTTAGGCAAGGGATTTACGACGTATTAGTAGGTATTAACTTACTTAGAGAAGGTCTAGACTTACCCGAAGTTTCTTTAGTTGCAATTCTCGATGCCGACAAAGAAGGTTTTCTAAGGTCAAGAACTAGTTTAATACAGGTGATTGGTCGAGCTGCAAGGCACCAAGAAGGTAGAGTAATTATGTATGCGGACAAAGTTACCGACTCAATGCATTTTGCCATAGAAGAAACACGTAGAAGACGACAAATTCAAGATGAATTTAATAAAGAACATGGCATTACTCCTAAGTCTATTATTAAAGAGATTAAAGACCAGTTATCTGCATTCTCGCAAGAGTCTAATCAAGATAAATCCGATGAAGAAAGAGAACAGGATATTGTTAAGAAAGCAGAAGGCTATAGGGCAATGACTAAATCAGATCAGAAAAAATTCTTAAAAGAGGTAAAGTTTCAAATGCAGCTGTATGCTGATATGCTTGAATTCGAAAAAGCAGCTGAACTACGAGATATAGTAACCGAGTTAGAGCGTAGATAATACTAATTAAAGCAAACAAAGCGGGCCTCTTTCGAGGCCCGCTGTATTACGTGCAATTTAATTAGTTACTATAACTTACAGGAAAGCTAGTTGGGTAACTAACTGGTCCATAGTAACTTTGATATATATAGTACATCTCTTCAGCAATTAACTTAACGTTATTTAATGCTTCTTCGCTTGCTAATGAATATAGATTAAATTCTTTAAAGTCGATGCTTGAAGGGTTTTGGTAGTTATAATAATTAATACTATACAATCTATTATTATATTCAAAAATGTAATACGTATAGTAGCTTGTATTAGAATTAGTATAAGATACCGGATAAGATGCTACAGCAAAAGATGAAGGGTAGACGTAAGTAGTTGCTATAACTATATTTTTTGCCTCCACAACATTTCCATCAATAACAAGTTCTGCGTCAACTACACTTTTAGATGTTGCTCTAGAATTCATTATCTCTGCAATTACATCATCTTTATTAGTACCAAGCTTATACGCTCCAATTGAATAGCTGTTATTAGTCCCAACATTCAAAGAAGCAGTGTAATCAAACTGATTACTATAACTTGAAGATTTATTATATCTAGCAAATAGTGTGTCACCCCATGCACCTGCTGGAAAGAATGTTCTATCCTTATAAAACTCAGTTGTATTTACATAGTCATTTGGTTCATGGCCATTTGCCCACATAAAATTTAGACCGTCCTTTTGTACAGGAAGCAATACATCTCCTGTTGTTCCAGATATGTAAGTCAGCACATTTTTAATTCTTGTTAAAGGATTGTATGTATATTGTGTATCTGAATAATCCTTTTTTACAACTGTAATATTGCTTGCAAGTTTAAATTGAGATTCTACTTGTGATGCAGCTACCTTACTTCTGCTAACTTCAGTTGTAGTAATATCAATTAAATTTTCGTCCTTCATCTCATCAATGTATTTTTTTACCTGCTCAATAGAAAATGTTTTACCATTTACACTATAAATATTAATAATTGTTCTTTGTACAGGTGCAACAACTTCGTCAGTTACTAAATATGGGTCATATGAAGGATCACAGTAAGACTTATAACTACTTTTAATAATGTAGTGTTTTACACCTGCAGCATCGGTCTGTACTTCTAGTATAGATGCATCATTACCAAAGTAATTAGAAATATACTCATCTAAATCCATATCAGGATAGGTAATTTCTCTTGTGTCAGATTGATTATCGAAATCAGCGTAAGGTTTAAATGTATTTTCAACAGCATATGAACCTTCTAGGTAAGATGTTGAAGTATTAATTGTTTTTCCATATTTATTTATATAAAAGGAAACCAAGTTATTATTCTCTCTAGTTTGATTTTTATATAAAGTTAAATATCTTTCAAAATATTCGTAATACACGCTTACTTGATTTGCATCTGACTCACCGTAATAGCCTGGTCCATATCCACCGTAGCCGTAGCCATATAATTTACAACTATTATAAGATGGACCAACTTGTTTAGTAGTAGTAGTAACTCTATAGTTATACTCGTTTATATCAGGTGCGGCAGGTATTTCTGGTTGTGGTGCGCTTGGGTTTGAATTACCAACACCTTCAGGTGTAGGTTCAGGTATAACACCAGGATTAACTGGGGTAGTAGAAGAATTACCTTTGTTATCATTAATTAATCCAGATGGATTATTCTTAATAACTTCAGATAAAACCATTTTTTCCTCGTCAGGAGTAACAACTGGATTAACCACTGTTTCCCGTAAAGACAAGAACATAAGTAATATAACAATAGAAGCAACCCCAAAAACTGTGGTGCCTGCTACTATTAATGTAGCCCTAGGATGGGCATTAATCTTTTCTAACAATCTTTGCATAGGTATGTAAATAAATAATACTAATATCTAGTATATTTAAGTGTACAAA
>CAYUKX010000027.1:3505-12891 GCA_964445405.1 uncultured Candidatus Saccharibacteria bacterium | reverse complement strand
AATGTATTTTATAATTCGGAACATGAAAGTAAAAGCAAGCGTTCAAAAAAGATGTAGATATTGCTACATTGTAAAAAGAAATAAAAGAAAGGTAACCAACGGTAAAGTTGAGTTTAGACCTACTTATTATGTATATTGCAAAGCTAATCCCAGACACAAGCAAAGACAGGGATAACCTCTTATAACTTAAATAATTAATAATATGGCAAGAATAGTCGGAGTAGAAATACCAAATGAAAAAAGAATAGAAGCTTCTCTAAGATATATTTATGGAATTGGATTAACAACTTCCAGAAAAATTTTAGAAGCTACAAACATTAGCCCTGATAAAAGAACTAAAGATTTAACAGAAGCAGAAACAAGAAGACTATACGAATATATTGAAAAAAACGTTCCAACAGAAGGACAGGTTAAACAAGCTGTTTTTCAAGCAATTAAAAGAATAAAGGATATTAGAACTTACAGAGGTGTTAGACATAAGTCTGGATTACCAGTAAGAGGTCAAAATACTAGAAGCAACTCTAAGACTAGAAAAGGAAGAGGTATTGCTGTTGGAGGATTAAAAAATAAAGTTACTAAATAATTAATAATATGGCAAAGGAAACTAAAGCAAAAACTAGTGCAAAGCCAGCTGCTAAGGCTGCTAAAGTAGTAAAAAAGAAGAAATTGAAATTATCATCACCTAAGGTTATGGTTAATATTCGATCTACTTACAATAATACAATTATTAGTGTATGTGATTACGAAGGAAATGTAATTTCACAAAGTAGTTGCGGTAAGGTTGGATTCATTGGAAGTAAAAAGAGTACAGCATATGCTGCTACAAAAGCCGGTGAAGATGCAGCAGGGAAAGCAGTAACAGCAGGTGCTAGAGAAGCAGAAGTTGTAATTAGAGGAATCGGAGTTGGTAGACAAGCAGCAGTTAAGGGAATTAGAAGTGGTGGATTAAGAATCACTTTATTAACTGATAAGACTCCTGTACCACACGGAGGCTGTAAACCAAGAAGAGCTCCTAAAAAATAATAGGTTCGTCTTAATTGGATTGTTTAGTTCAAACTAAAAAGAAATAAAAAATTTATAAATAAAAAGTTTTTAATAAAAATATGAGATATACAGGTGCTAAATGGAGAATTAACAGAAGAGAACAAGCTACAGTTCTAGGTAGTTCTGAAAAATGGAAAAGAAGAATGTCAATGCCAGGTCAATTCCCAGTATTGTCAAAAAGACCTTCTGAGTACGCAATTCAATTTAGAGAGAAACAAAAGGTAAAAAGAATGTATGGAATGAACGAAGCTCAGTTTCTTAGATTCTATAGATTAGCACTTAAGTCACCTGGAAACACAAGTACAAGACTTTTACAGTTATTAGAACTTAGAGCAGATAATGTTTTATATAAATTAGGTTTTGCAAACACAAGAGCAATGGCTAGACAGTTCGTTACTCATGGACACATTACACTAAACGGTAAGAAACATAATATTCCATCAACAATATTAAAACCTGGTGATGAAATAACAATTAAAGATGCATTAATGCCAAAAGCTAATGAATTATTAGCAGAGAACAAGGGTTATATAGTACCAGCTTGGATCGAAAGACTTGAAAAAGGTGGCAAAGTAGTAGCTGAACCAACAAGAGATCAAATGGACTCAAGCATTAAGGAAAGATTAATTATTGAGCTTTACTCTAGATAAAATTAATTACATTAAAATTCCTGAACAAGTTTTGGGAATTTTAAATTTTAAAATTTTAAAATTTAAATATGGTTGCTTTAAATCAATTCAGTATAAAAAAAGTAGAAGAGAGTGGTAATGTCACTACTTTTGCTATTGCACCATTGCCAAAGGGATATGGACATACATTAGCTGTTTATTTAAGAAGAATTTTACTATCTTCTATACCTGGTTCTGCTATTACAGCAGTAAAAATCGATGGAGTACAACACGAATATTCTACTTTAGCAGGAGTATCTGACGATATACTTGCAGTAGCATTAGCATTTAAGAATGTTGTGTTAGTTTCAAAGAGTCTTGAACCTGTAGTTTTAGACATTGATGTAAAGGGAAAAGATGGAGAAGTTGTTGAAGTAAAAGCTGGTGATATTCAAGTAAATGCAGATGTTGAAATAATCAATCCTGAATATGTTATTACTAAGCTTACAAATGCAAAATCAAGATTTAAGGCACAGATAACTGTAAAAAGAGGAATCGGATTTGCAGTTGGAGACGAAACAGCAAGAAAAGAATTGGGAATGTTACCTGTTGATGCAAACTTCTCACCTGTAAAATTAGTAAACTATACAATTACTCAAACAAGAGTTGGACAAGACACAGAACTTGATCAATTAAATTTGGTAGTTGAGACTAATGGTGCAGTTACATCAATCGAATCATTGCACGTAGCCGCAGACATTTTAAAAGAATTAACAAATCATTTATCTGATTTAACTGAACAAATGTTATCAGGAAACGAAGTAACAGTTGCTTTAAATCAAAAACAGAAACTTGCTCAAACAGTTAGCTCTCAGAGCGTATCAAAGCCTGAGTTAAGAGTTAATGATTTGAACTTATCAACTAGATTAACAAATGCATTGGTAAAATCTGGATACGATGATTTAAATAAACTTGAAGGATTAACAGAAGAAGAATTATCAAATATTAGAGGAATGGGTAGTAAATCATTTACTGAATTATTAGACATTTTGAAGAAACACTCAATTAAATTAGTATAACGGTATGAATAAGCAGATAAAAAAACCTAGAATGCAAGGAAAAACAGCTAGCCATGTAGCTTCAATTACTAGAAGTTTAGTAATGGAATTAGTTAGAAATCAACAGATTAAGACTACACCTACAAAAGCTAAGATTGTAAAAGCTAGATTTGATAGATTAGTTACTCTTTCAAAAAAAGGAGAATCTAGTCAACGAATGATTCAATCATTTTTTGCATCAAACGAGAAGGCAATTGCAAAGTTTAATAAAGTTGTTGAAACTCAATTACAAGATAGAAATTCAGGTTACACAAGAATTATTAAGACATTACCAAGAAAAGGTGATAACGCAGCACAAGTTTACATTATGCTTATGAATGCTGAAGTAAAAGAAAAGAAATCTGAAGTACAAAAGTTATTAGAAAAAAGACAAAAAGAAGAAAACAAGAAATCAGTAACTGGAAGAGTTAAAAAAGCAGTTAGTGGTACTAAAAAATAAATAATTATAATAAACTTTTAAGTGCTATATACACTAAATAAATTATGAAGAGCGTAACAAAAATAAAACAATCTGATATTCAAGAAAACTGGTATCTAGTAGATGCTTCTGGAATGAGAATTGGTAACTTAGCTACAAAAGTTGCTGAATTACTACAAGGTAAATCTAATCCATTAGTTAGAAGATATCACAATCCTAATACAAAAGTTGTAGTGATTAATGCAAAAGATATTGATTTCACTTTCAAAAGAGGAATGACAAAGTTCTATAAGAATTATTCAGGATTCCCTGGAGGCTTAAAGTTTACTAGCTTAGATGATACATTTGAAAAGCACCCTGAAAGACCAATCGAAATTGCTGTAAAAGGAATGCTACCTAGAAATAAAAGAGGAGATGACATGTTCAATAATTTAAAGGTTTATGCAGATGCAAATCATCCACATACACCTGAAGAATTAAAGCAGATAGATATTAGAAATATAAGAATTTAATTAAATAATATGGCTGAATTAGAATATTACTACGCACTAGGAAGAAGAAAGACTTCAGTTGCAACTGTAAGACTTTTCTTAAAAAAAGGAAAGAATATAATTAACGGAAAAGCTTTAGCAGAAGTTTATCCTTTAAAACCTGAACAATCTCAAATAGAGGAACCTTTCAGAATTGCTGAATTAGATACAGATGGTGTAAGTTACACTGTTGTAGCTAAGGGTGGAGGAGTTCAATCTCAATTAGGTGCTATCAAATTAGGAATTGCTAGAGCAATTATTAAAAGATTCCCTGAAAAAAAGAAAGCATTAAAAGATGCCGGATTATTAGTAAGAGATTCAAGAATGGTAGAAAGAAAGAAAGCTGGTTTAAGAAAAGCAAGAAAAGCAGAACAATACTCAAAGAGATGATTTGGAATAAAAGAGATTCCGGAAATTTATACGAAACAAAAGCCCTTAACTTCCTTGAAGCTAAGGGCTTTATTTTGCTTGAACGAAATTTTTATATTAAAGGTGGTGAAATTGATTTAATATTAAGAGATGGTGAATTTATTGTTTTTGTTGAAGTAAGAAGCTTAAGTTTTAACGAAGATAGGGATATTTATTCCACTTTAAGT
This sequence comes from uncultured Candidatus Saccharibacteria bacterium, assembly GCA_964445405.1. GTDB lineage: Bacteria > Patescibacteriota > Dojkabacteria > J137 > J137 > Brojett037. The sequence goes on along the minus strand of CAYUKX010000027.1, from coordinate 8,577 downwards.
AAAGCTAAAAAAAGAAATTTAAAAAGATCGATAAATCAATGGCTCTATAAAAATAAAATGCAGGATCGGCCATGGAGATTTGATTTTGTAGGGATTACTCATCAGGGAATGGAGAGCATTGAACACTTTGAATTTGTTAGTCTTGACTAAAATGTGCTTGCGGGGAAAAGGTTATAGAACTTTATTATTGAATAATAGAGTTAGCAGGTATATAATTTGATTGCTAATTATTTAAGCAATATAATAATATTGCGGACAATTGTATTTATAAACTAATAAAAATGCCAAGAGTTTTCCCAAATCCACAATTAATGCAGCAGATAGCATCTTTAATGCCTCACTATTGCGATAAATGCGGACATAAGCATTTAAAGGGCGATTTAGAGGTTGTAAATGTAGATACTGATAAAATTGTTTGTAAACTTGAATGTACAAGTTGTAAGAATGTATATGTATTTCAAGTTAATTCTCCTGCTGATGGAGTTGTAAATACACGCAAATCATCAGTAAAATCTGATATGAATACCGACGAACTGAAGAAGTTTAGTGATGTAGAAGACATTGTAAGCGAAGAAATATTAGATGTTTATGTTTCTTTAGCAGAAATTGAAACTATCGAAGATTTTAAAATGTTATTCAACTGAAGCTAACTCAATTCGATTGCAACTATTTTGCAAAATTGCAGGTATCTCCTTTTGTTCTGCTGACGTTAATATAAACTGAAGTTTTTTTTCTAAAAGATATCCTGCAATTTTGCTTCTATTCACATCGTCTAATTCAGACATAATATCGTCTAAAAGTAGTAGTGGATATATGTTATATCTTTCAAAGTAGAGTAGTAATTCTGCGAATTTTAAAACACTAATTCCAATTCTTTGTTGTCCTCTAGATCCTTTAAATTTTAGATTTTGTTCATTGAGCAATATATTGTAGTCATCTTTATGGACTCCATATAGAGTTTTCCCGACGATGATTTCTTTACTCCTGTTGTTAGCGAATTTTTGAACTAAGCTAGACTTAAAATCGGAATCTACTGGCTCTAGATTTGGAATATATTTTATATTAAGTGTGAAGTTTTCTAGGCCGAACAAAACCATTTGTGCATCAAGGAAAAATGATTTTATCCGCTCAATAAAATCTACCCTATAGTCATAGATCTGTGTGGCATTTTCTACTAATTTTTCTGTCCAGAAATCTAACATCTTTTCTGGAACTCGACCATCTCGAATTTGTTTTATTACTGCATTTCTATTTTTTAGAACAGTATTATATTTTGTAAGTACTTTTTTGTATTCGGGGTTCAATATACTTAAAAAGGCGTTTAAATCCGATCTTCTTATTTGAGGTTCACCAATTACTAAATCTACAGTATGTGGTGCAAAAAGAATTATGGGGAATCGTGGACTTACTTTGCTAATAAGCGTCTTTTTTGTATTAAGTTGAAAGTTCCTAATTAATTTTTCATTATTGGATATAGTTACGTCAAGTGAATCATTGCTCCATTTAGTAGAAACTTTTGCAAATTCTTTGCCGGGACCAATAACTTCTGAGCTAGATTCCATTGGCTTAAAAGATTCGCCAAGTACCGAATAATAAATAGATTCGAGTGCATTAGTCTTGCCCGACCCATTGGGAGCAATTATAATATTCCCACCATCTAAAATTGGTGTACTTAGATTTGGAATATTTCTATAGTTTTTAATTACAAGATGATTAAGCATAAATGTAATTTTAACAGGGAAGTTTCTAAAGTATAATTGTTTTAATTAAAATACACTTATGAGAATAGGAATAGATGTTTCGATGATTGATGCTAACAAGGCAGGTATAGGTTATTACGCTTATAGCTTGCTGCAAGCATTAACAGAATTAGATACTGAAAATGAATATTTCCTACTTACGTATAATAAAGAATTAATTAATGATATTAAATTACCCTCAAATTTTAGTGTAATTGAGGTTCTAGGTACTGGGAATTTAAAATGGATGATCAAGTGCATTCCCATAGTAAATAAGTTGCATTTGGATCAATTTTTGTCACCTTCAAATTTATTTTGGGGTTGCATTTTACCAAATTGCACAACAGTAATACACGACATTGCACAAGTTGTTCATCCCGAATTTTTTTATAAAAAAGGAAATTTATTCTACAAGATTGAGTTAAATATTCTACTTAAGCGAAAAGGAACAATAATAGTACCTACTAAATCAGTTGCAGCAGAATTAACTAGGAAATTTAAAAATATTAAACCACATGTTTATACAGTCACAGAAGGGTTGCATGAATGGGTGTTTTTACCACAATCAACCGAAAGAAACATTCAAGTTAAACAAAAGTATAACCTTCCAGAAAACTATGTACTATTTGTAGGAACTTTAGAGCCTAGAAAAAATATTGAAACACTAATTAGAGGATTTCATGAGTTTATAAAAGAAAATCCTGACTATAAGCTTGCAATTGCAGGCAAGAAAGGGTGGTTTTACGAACAAATATACAGAGTGGTAGAGGATCTTAATCTGTCTGATTCTGTAATATTTCTAGGTTATGTTCCAGAAAGTGACTTACCCTTTGTGTATGATTTATCACAGTTTGTAGTGAACTTGAGTTTTTATGAAGGCTTCGGATTACCCCTGATCGAAGCAAATGCACGAAATAAAATGATTCTAGCCTCAAATATTGATGTATATAGAGAGTTTGATATTGAGGGTGGTTTTGTTGATCCAAACGAGCTACCTAGTAGAATTGCACTTGCTATGAACGAGCTAAAAAACAAAAATGCAAATAACTTTGCCCGAATTTCTGACACATATTCTTGGAAGTTAGCTGCGAGTCAATTACTTGAAATATGGCTTAAAACAGCCAAATAGCTTGCTGGAATTATATCTTTAGTATTTAACATCACATTAGTATGTTTTAAATTTAATTGACAAAAACCTCTTTTTGGTTTATCTTCCTCCAAGTAATTTGTAACTATTAACGACAAAATAAATATGGCAAAAACTAAAAAGACTTTAAATACTGATTTAGATGAAGTAGCGCCTAGAAAAAGAAAAACAGCTGCAAAAGCAATTGATGAAAGTTATACAGAACCTTCTGAGTCAACAGGCACAGGAGAAGATGTTACATACAATATGGGTGATATTCAGGTAAACGACTCTGATGAAAGTGATGCAGAAGACTTTAAAAAAGCCACACAAAAAATGTTAGTTGAGACAACTGATGTTGAAGAGGAAGATTGGGTAGATGAAGATTTGAATGTAAAGGATGAAGATATCTTCTTAGACATGGATCAAGATTTTGATATAGATAACCCGTACAAAGACGATGACTTTTAATTAAAGTGCCAGAAATGGCGCTTTAAAATATTCAATTCCTATAAGCTTTCCGCTCGCTAAAAAGCCCTTTTTTTGGTATTATTGCAAAGCTAAATGTTAAAAATAAATTATGGAAAATTATAAATTCAAAAGAACTGAAGAGGATAAAAATAAATACACATACGAAGTTACAATTGATTATTCTGAATTTCAGAAATATGAAGATAGAGCCTTTAAAATAGAAGCTGCAAACGTAAAAATACCAGGTTTTAGACCAGGACAAGCTCCAAGAGAGATGATTGAAAAAGAAGTTGCCACAAAAGTTTTCAGCAGAGCAATAAATTTAATGCTTCCTGACTTTTCCGAAGAGGTAATGATCAAAGATGAACTTTCTCCAATTTCTCATTTGCACTACGATTTAAAAGAATTAGATAAAGAAAAAGGCGTAATATTTACTTTCGAAGTTGTAACTCAACCAGTAATAAACCCTGATGATTTTAAAAGTATAAAAATTGAAGAGCCAAAGACTGAAGTTGCAGAAAAAGAAATAGAAGATGTAATTAAGAACATGGTAAGAAATAATGTTGCTGAAGATAAAATTAAATTTAAAGAAACAAAAGAAGGTGAAGAAAAATCAGAGGTTAAGGATTTTGATTTAACAGAAGAATTGATTCAAGAATTAAAATACGAAGATTCTAAAACACTTGAAGAATTAAAAAAGAACGTTAAAGAAACATTAACTACTTTAAAAAAACAACAATCAGATACAGAGTTTACAAATAAAGTATTAGAGCAGGCAATTAAAGTTGCTAACTTTCATGTACCTCACGAAATGATAGATGATCAAGTTGCTGGCTTAGAGGAAGACTTTTCAGCTAGATTAAAACAAATAAAACTTAGTCTTGAAAATTACATTCAAACACAAGGTACTACAATTGAAGAAATGCGAAACCATTGGGCTGCTGATGCTCAAGCAAGAATTTCAAGTGACTTATTGTTAGTAAACTTAGCAGTTAAAGAAGGTTTGGTTGCAACTGAAGCAGAAGTAGAAGCAGAGATTGAAAAAATGGAAGATAAGCAATTAAGAGCACGATATAAAAATCAGTCGAATAAAGATTACTTAAGAACGATTATGACAAGAGAAAGAGGCTTGGCTAAACTTATTGATATTGTTAAAGGTGTAGAGGTTAAGAAAGAGGAAAAATAATCCTTTTGTTTGGGTACTTTAAATAAATTAAAGCGACCATAATGCGTAAATTAAAAAAAGTAGTAAGAGTAATATTTGCTCTTGCTGCTTTGTTTACACTTTCAATAATTGTAGGCACCTTTATTGGAAATGAATTGTCCTATAAAGTTATTCCTGAATTTGAATATTCACCAATCTCCTATACAACAACTACACTCACAGATAGTAATTTTATTGAAGCTAAGCAATATATTGTAGGAGGTGAAGAAGGTAAAAATATAGATATTACTTCAAGTTTAGTAATCACAGATTTTAAAATTCCAGTTGCTTCTCAGAATCTTTTGATTGAGCCAATAAATAAATATGTGTTTGAAGGGCAATTGACTACGACTAAGCTTAAAGAGTATTTAACACAGGAACTAGACGGCTTATTTAAAGACTTAAAAACATCAGAAAAATATAACAACCTAGCAATTGAGAATATTAAGTTTGAAATTCAGGACGCTACCTTGGCTGTAGGGGATAAGTTAAGAATTGGCACTGCAGAAGTGTTTATGGGTAACTGTAACTT
>CAYUKX010000027.1:0-3405 GCA_964445405.1 uncultured Candidatus Saccharibacteria bacterium | reverse complement strand
GCCACCTAGTGGATATGTACGCGGCGGCAGTGGCTGCAGGGCATAATATGAGGCTTACTTCGGCATACAGATCTTATACTGACCAACAAGAAGTGTACGAAGGCTGGGTGCAATACGAAATGGGTTTTGGTAAGAGTAGAGCACAGGCGGAATCGGACGCAAACACTTATTCGGCACTGCCAGGGTTTTCGGAGCATCAATTAGGAACAACTGCTGATATTTCATCTTTGGATTGTATCGGAATAGAAACCGTATGCGCCGCAAATGAGCGATTTTGGTTATGGTTAAAAGATCATGCACACGAATATGGTTTTGTTATGTCTTATCCATTTGGTAAAGATGAACAGACTGGTTATATTCACGAACCGTGGCACTATAGGTACATAGGCATAGAATTAGCAACAGAGTATAAAACAAAATACGACGGAAGAAGTTACTTAGCAGAGTTCTTAAGGAATAAGAAGTTATATTAAATATTGCACCTCAGTTACCTAAGGTGCATAGTCTAGTTAGAAGTAATTAATCCCCATTGCTTCTTTTACCATTTGCATAGTAATTTTAGTCTCCTGTCTTACTTTTTCTGTTCCGTCTTTTAATATCTCAATGACCAATCGTGGATTAGCTTCGTATAGCTTTCTTCGTTCTCGAATTGGATCTAAAAATAGATTTATAGCTTTTGCTAGCTTATCTTTTACTTCTACGTCGCCCACTTGCCCTACAAGGTATCTTTGTTTTAAATCTTCAATTTCTGCTTTATTAGTATTAAATAAATCGTGGTAAATGAATACAGGATTGCCTTCGACTTTTCCAGGATCGGTTGGCCTAATTCTATTTGGATCTGTATACATTTTTTTTACTTTAGCTATTACTTCTTCTTCTGAATCACTTAGTAATATTGCATTGCCTAAAGATTTACTCATTTTTGCACTGCCATCTGTTCCAACTAATCTGCCGACCTGACTATAGTACCCTTCAACATGTGGAAAAATCGTGGAACTATAGGTTTTGTTGAATCTATCTGCAATTTCACTTGCTAGTTCAATCATAGGTGCTTGATCGTTACCTACAGGTACTAAATCCGCTCTTACGCAAAGTATATCCGCTGCTTGGCTAACTGGGTAAGCTACGAAGCCGAACGGAACACTTTCTCCAAAGTTTTTTTGAGCAATTTCAGTCTTTACTGTAGGATTTCGTAATACCTGATTATGCGTAACAAGATTCATGAAAAATACTGTTAGTTCAGCAATTTCTGGAACCTGAGACTGAATAAAAAATGTTGCTTTTTTAGGATCGACCCCAGCGGCTAAATTATCAATTGTGGTTTCTAGAATATTATCTTTAATCTTTTTAGGATTATCGTAGTTATCTGTAAGCGCTTGAACATCGGCTACCATAATGAATGTTTGGTATTCATCTTGTAGTTTTACCCTATTTTGTAAAGAGCCTACGTAATGGCCTAGATGTAGTTTACCTGTTGGTCTATCGCCAGTTAATATTCGTTTTAAATTTGTATTATTCATAAAAGTTTTAATAATTATATTGATTATAACAACTTAATTACTAGATTATTAATTCAAAATTGAAGTGATAACCTTAAAAAGTTGAGTAAAACTACACATAATGTGAAAGTTTTGGTGTATTTAGAATATGGGTATGAAAATAGAGGGCTTAGGCCCAGAAGATACTTGAAGTTATGTATTTAAAAACGTTTATTTTCATGGATTAATTATATCATAACTATATTCTTGTGAATTATTCAGCTTGTTTCTGTTACCGTGAATCGTTGACAGTATTGCATATGCAGTATATACTGTATATATCTTATGCCCATAAAGCTAAGGTTCTTTTAAAACTTCGGAAAACACAACCCCTCAAATAGAGCTTTAAGAGCGCATTTACGTAATAGTATTTGTTACTTTAAAGTTCTATTTGGGGAAGGAGGTGTCATTATAAAACCCCATTGGACACTTTTGGCCGGATTAATCCTTGCTGCGGCCTTCGGGCTGCCAGTTTGGCTCATATTCGGCGAAGCAGGTAAGGGTCTCGCGCTGTATGGCGCGGGGCTAATCATGTTCAGCTTGGCTCTGCCAAGTGTTATCGGGGTCACCTGGAGAAGGCTGGGTCTAAACCAGCTCTACTGGGGGATCTTTTTAGCGGGCGCTGTGGCGCTGAGCTTTTTGGCGGGAACGGCAGGGCTAGGTAAATCCTATGCTCAAGCTGTTCTTGCGGACAGTCAGTACGTCACGGTTGCCCGGTCTGGAGGGGCACAGGAAAACCTTTTGATTCAAGGGGAAGAAGTCGGCAACGTCGACGCGAACAACAGATTTGTTGCTCGGGGAACGGTTAGTGCTGACACCTTGGTCATCGACGGAAGCCGGTATTCATTTATCGGGTTCCGTCTGGTCCTCGAAATCCCATTCGTGGGGGTCGGGGGTAACGGGATTGTCCTGATTACCTTCAGCTAAAGTTTGTCGCACCTTCGGATTTCGTGTTTTCCGAAGGTTGCTAATGTAAATTAAATTAGTGTACATTAGCAACCTTTACAGTTTTAAATCAAAATATTTTCTTCTGATATAATAATTTCACTACTTCTTACATTCAGAAGATGAAATTCATTATTACCGCAGGTGGACAAGGTACCAAACTTTGGCCCATGAGTAGAGAATCTCAACCTAAGCAATTCCAAACTATTGTCGGCGAAAGAACATTATTCCGTTACCAAATAGATACACTTTTAACAGCCTATAAACCGGAAGATATTTTTATATCTACAAAAGAATCGTATTTAGAGTTTGTTTATAAAGATTCACCAGAAATTCCAAAGGAAAATATTATTGTTGAACCACCTTACAAAAAGAATAGAGGTCCAGGCGAAGGCTATGCAATATTAAAACTTTCGGTTTTGTACCCTGATGAGCCATTTATGATTATTCAATCTGATTGTATAAGATCCCCCGAAGATAAATTTATAGCAATGATAAAATCTGCCGAAATCTTAGTAAGAAGAGATAAAAAATTTATTTCTGCTGGTCAAAAAGCAATAAACCCAGATATGGGAAGTGATTATTTAAAATTAGGTAAAAAACTTGAAACTGACGATGGAATGGATGTATACGCAGTAGATGAATTTGTGTATAGATTAGGGGATTATTCTAAGACAAAAGACTTAATTCAAAAATTCAATGTTTCAACACACTGTAACCACAGCTGTTGGTTCCCGAATCAAATGCTAGAAGCCTACAAACAATATAAACCAGAGTGGTATAACTCATTAATGGAAATTAAAGAAACTTTCGGAAAAGAAAACGAAACAGAATTAACCGATAAAATATATTCTGAAATGACAGAAGGACCAACTGAAGATGTAACCAAATATTTATTTGATCAAGGTTACATTATTCTAAC
>CAYUKX010000026.1:0-13700 GCA_964445405.1 uncultured Candidatus Saccharibacteria bacterium | reverse complement strand
GAGTATAAATAGCAATGGGATTTGGTCTGCAACACAGTACACTCAAGGTGACATTATCGAAAATACCTACATTGTTCAATTGGGCGACACACTATGGCAAATAGCAAATGCGCACTATGGAAATGGGGCAGAGTGGATTAAGATCCTTGATGCCAATAAGGATTTAGTGGGGTTTTTACCTAGTGGGGAGCAGGCATTAATTTTTCCTGGACAAATGCTAACTCTCCCTTAAATTTTAGCGATAATATCTTTCAATTCTTGAGGAAGTTTCTTAATATCTTCTGGGAATATTTGGATAATGTGCTTAATGATATCAGCTGCAATAGGTAATTTATTTCTCTCTTTTAAAATATCTAGATAATATTGCTTTCCGTTCTTCCAATAACATTGTTCTTCTGTTGCTGCATTCAGTGTAAGCGTATTAAATTCTTCTTCTGATAGAGCGTTTAAATTTTTTAGGTCTGTATAAATTATTTTTAGTTCTTTCTCAATACTTAATTCTGCATTATTTAGCGGCCTGGAATAGTTTTCTTTGATTTTATCTGTATTCAAAAAATCTACATTAAATAAATCCATGTAAGCTTTAGCTAAAGACTCGTCTCTCTTTTCAATAAAATCAACATCTTTTGCTCTTCCGTCTTTAACTAAACGTTCTTTTCTTACTGCTTGAGAAGCCTGTAAAAATACAGAGTAAACATTTGGATTTTCTTTAGTGAAAAAACCGGAAATATCAGTTTCGGTTATTACGCGTTGCTGATTGTTTGCAATCCATTGCATATATTTTTCAAAGATTGGTCCCCAGTTTGGTTCTAATAATTCATCAGCAGTAATTCTATCTGCACCCGTGTTTTCGAGGTTAATTAGGCTACCCAAATATCTGAAAGTAGCGGAGCCCTGTAATAATTTATAGTCCAGAGTTTTTGCAAGTATTATCGCTAAGGTAGATTGACCAACACCAGGCCATCCAGAAACTATTATGTTCATAACTAAATTTTAAGTTTTAATTAATAGTCAGTATAGCACCAATTGTCATCAGTACTACGCCAGCAAGAACTTTTAAATCCAGTTTTTCTTTAAGTAAAAATATGGAAAATATGAACACAAACACTAAACTAAGTTTATCAAGTGCTGCAATTTGAGTGGTATTTTCTTTAGAATTCTGAAGTGCAATAAAATAAAAAATCCAAGATAATGCACCAGCAATACCTGATAAAGCAATCAATATCCATTCTTTCGTTTCTATACTTTTAATGCCTTCTATGTTTATTTTATTTGTAATTAAAACCACACCTACTAAAAAGACAGCCATGATTACCGCTCTAAGAGAAGTTGCTAACGTTGAATCTATATTCTTTAAGCCTAACTTAGCAAAAAGGGTAACCAAACCTGCAAAAAAAGCTGATAAAAGCGCGTAAAAAATATACATAAGTTTTTAATAATATAGCTATAGCTTATCACTTTGTATTTAAGTGTTAAAGCAAGGTTTTATAAACTATGTAATTTCTGTTAGTATTATATTAAGTACCTTTTAAATAGTATTTATGGAAAATTCTGCTGCTCAACCAATGGCTCCCCGAGATAAAAATGCAACGCTAACCCTAGTGTTAATTGGGGTTGTAATAATATTATGTTTAGGTTTTATAGTAATTGTAATTGGTTATATTGGACTAACTACTGGTACAAATAAAACAAATACCACTTCTGATAATTCCACTACGAATTCTATAGTAGCCTCGGAACCAAGATTCGTTATAACTAATCCAGTAGATTCACAGATGTTAAATGGTAAAGTCTCTGTAAGTGGAACTGCAACATACCATTTTACGAATTTGAAAATAGAGCTTATGGATGAAGATAGTACACTTTTAGCGATTGGAACAGTGTCTCTGTCTTCGGTAAGTGATTCAATAAATAATTGGCAAACAGAATTAGATGTAATTGCTTCTCCTAAAACCTCAAATGGTAGAATTGTTGTGAGTTCAGTAACTCCTGCAATCGAAGAATCCCTTAATATAACTTTTGAAAGCTATGCAGATTCTGAGAATTTAGTTTTGTTTACCCCTTTAAAAGATCAAGTAATGTTTAGCAATAATCTAACTGTTCGTGGTCAAGCTAAAGGACTATTCGAAGGTGTTTTGCAATTAAGATTAAAAGATGAAAATAACACAATAATTTATTACGATACTATTACAATTCCTGATCAATTAATAAATTTTAAAGAATTTAGTTACGAACTTACTATAGATAATCTATCTGCTGCAGAAGGTAGCACAGGTAAATGGGAGTTCTTTTACGAAAGTGCTAAGGATGGCAGCGAAGTAGTTCTACAAACAATTCCTGTAAGATTTTTGTAATTAATAATAAAGAAGTCAAAAGCCCTGCATGCAGGGCTTTTTTATACGAGTTAGTTTTATTCCCATTCATTGCTGCATGGAACCACTTCAACTAACTCGTAATCCGCAATGGATTCAAAGTCACGAAACGAGTTGATTACGCTCTGCGGGTTTGGCCACGAGCGTACAATCTGAATCCGGACAATTTTGCGCCCTTCTAGGAGCGCACGGGCGAAGCACGACACAGGAACATCTTCCTGCCAATCATAAATCGCCCTTGTTGTCTGTATGAGAAAAAACGTGTAAAGCTTAGGCTTTTTGACACTAGTCTGCACAGGTTTTCTCTCTCGCTTCTGTTTGATTCCCAGTAAATCGAACAACATAGCTTTTTCCTTATTGTTGACGGATAAAAGCATTATAACCCAGCTTAATTCTTATGACCATTCGCCATGTTAAAATTAATTTATGGCATTAACTATTGAACAACAAATCGAATTATTATCCAAACCTGGTTTATCGGAAGATGTAGTTAGAGCTATATCTGCGTATAAAAACGAACCTGAATGGATGCTTGAAATAAGGCTTAAAGCTTTTAATCACTATTTAGAAAGACCAATCCCTAAATGGGGAGCAGACTTAGATTCTCTAAAGGATGACAATATTCAATTTTATGCTGTTCCTGGGTCCAAAAAGAAACGAGATTGGGATGAAGTTCCAGAAGAGGTAAAAAGAACATTTGTTGAGTTAAAAATACCTGAAGCAGAAAGAAAATTTTTAGCAGGAGTCGAAACTCAGTTTGACTCTTCGGTGATTTATGGAAGAATGAAGGAAAAGTGGGAAAGTCAGGGAGTTATTTTTACAGATACAGATACTGGTATTCAAAAGTATCCAGAACTTTTTAAGAAGTGGTTCGGGAAAGTTGTTCCATTAACAGACAATAAATATGCAGCACTAAACACTGCTTGTTGGAGTGGTGGAAGTTTTGTTTATGTTCCAAAAGGTGTAAAAGTAGAAATTCCGTTACAAGCATATTTTTATATTCAGACACAGAACTTAGGACAATTTGAAAGAACATTAATTATTGCCGATGAAGGTGCTGAAGTTCAATATGTAGAAGGTTGCACTGCACCTACATATACAACTGACGTATTACATTCAGGAGTAATAGAATTGGTTGCATTAAAAGGTGCAAGAATTAGGTACACCACAATTCAAAACTGGTCTAAGAATGTTTATAACTTGGTAACACAAAGGGGTATTGCTTACGAGAACTCCAAAATCGAGTGGATTGACTGTAACTTAGGTTCACACAAGACAATGAAGTATCCTTCAGTAATTTTAACGGGAGATAACTCTAAGGGCGAAGTTTTGTCTATTGCGTTGGCAGATGGAAATCAACATATAGATAGTGGTGCAAAATTAATTCACATTGGTAAAAATACAAGTGGAGTGATTACAACAAAATCAATTTGCAAAAATGGTGGTCGTACAAGTTATCGTGGGCTTGTTAAAGTTACAAAAGGTGCAAAAAATGCAAAGGTAAAAATAGTATGTGACGCACTAATTATGGATGATATTTCGCAAACTGATACTTACCCTTATAACGAAATTTACGAAAAGCTTTCTAGGATTGAACACGAAGCGTCCGTTAGTAAGGTTTCTGAAAACCAAATGCACTATTTAATGTCCCGAGGGCTTACTGAGGAAGAAGCTAGCGGACTTATTGTATCGGGGTTTATAGAACCTATTGCAAAAGAATTGCCAATGGAATATGCTATGGAGATGAACGATCTTATAAAAATGAGTATGAAAGGCAGTGTAGGTTAAACCTTTAGCTCATTTTTTAACTTAATCAGTTATTTATGTAGCTAATGAGCGCAACAGCAACACTTGAACCAGACGATGTTATAACTTCTACAATAGACGACTCTCTCAAAGTTTTACCCGAACCTGATATCGATGCAGATTTGTCTGATGTTGATGCACACGAACCCGATTTAGAAGAAGAAATAAACGAGGCTTATAAACAGCTAGAAGGAATACTAAATGGTATAAAAGCTAATCCTGCTGCAGTAGAAATGGGTGTGATTGATGAAATCGAAAGATTGTTTTCTACTTTACCAATTGTGGACACACGTACAAATGCAATCTCAAGAAATTTATACGAAAGAATTCATCAAGTAATAGCTGCGAATGAGCAAATTGGAGCAATAATGCTTGCTCGTTTTATAACCTATATTTCACAAAATCCACGTATAGGATTCATGATTTTGACAATGATAGATGAAGATGGATTAGATAGTTCTGTAAATTATAATGAAGTAGCTTTAAGGAACACTATTATAGAGTTCTTGGAAGGTATTGGTACTGGATCAGCACCACTCGAGACTGCCGTTGAAGTGCCTTCGGCTACTTATCTTTTCGACTTATTAAACAACGATTGGGGAACCGATTTGTCAGGCTATGCTAGAGTATTAACTGCAATGCAAAACCCATATCTTAGAGATCTACCCTTTAACCAAGTTTATGATCAGAATACAAGGGTGGAGAGATTAAGAGTGACGTTACAAAGATTAGAAAATGCTGGAAATATAGATTTGTACAACCAGTTGAATGCATTAATAGCCTCACTTGTTCCCGAAGATGATCTTGAATTAAGTAATAGACAGGTAGAGCAGGTTTTCTCACTTAATAACCTAGCTTCAAGCCTTGAAGACCCGAAGCTAACTCCGGAAGAAAAGAGACCTATAGTAATTCAACTAAAAGATTTGATAGATCAGGAGCGACAAAAAAAAGTAATGGATGAAGTACTGTTAAAAAGGGTTTATGGGATAGTAATAGCAAGCTTCAGACGATTAGTTTTAGCGGATTCAAATACATATTCGCAAAATAACGTTGGTCCTGTATTGCTGGATTTAGTGTTAGACTTACGAAAAAAATCTTTAGATGATACAAGTTCGCCCGAAGCACGATTAATTCCTGAGGATACAGTATGGGAGCCGTTAACTAATAGATTTTTCGATGCCTTAAAAGGTTTGAATACCCAAAGAGCTGATTATTCAGGAGTAAGAGAATTCTACCTAGTATTTATAAATGATCTAGATAAATGTACCTTATTTGGCGAGGATTTTATTAAGCAGATATTTAATAGTTTATATGCTGCAGTTCCAAATACAGTTGCTATAGAATTAATGTGCGATCTTTATGAAAAAATAGAAGACCCAGCAATCGATGACGTGTTAGATTTAATGTCAATTCAAAATGTTAATCAAGTTAGATCAAAAGAAGCACAACTGAGCACCACTAACATGGGGAGATTTATGTTATGGATTACTTCAAAAAGCCAAGAAAGCATTATAGATTTTCTGGATAGAACTGATGATAATAACTATCGTTTCAATGAGGTAATAGAATTGATAAATATTTTAAGACCAGAAATAAGGGCGAAAAGAGAAGAGCTTGTATATGAGAAAAGGGAAAAGGCTAGTCTATCAATTGATTCTAGACTAAAAGGTATTAGTGCAGCTTTGTTCATCGAAATCCCAGATAGTGCAATACGGGAGCAAGGGCTAATTGAATTAAAAAAGAAAAGATCACTAAAAGATAAGCTGTTGCATTCAGTTGAACCAGTTTTTAGATCTAATAGATTTGAAAGTGCATGGAAAGCTTCCGTAAGTACGCAATTAGACGCATACACCGAGAATAAGGTTCTTGCTGCCAGGCGAAGTGTAGTAGAGGTATCCATTACAGAAATGTCTAAGCTAGTTGGATCAGAAGGTGCTGGGTATTCCCAAGATTTAGAAGTTGCATTATCTATGCCCGAAGTAAGAGATAATTTTATTGACATACTAAGAGAACTTAAAAGAATTATCGAAGATAGTACCCACCCACTTTATTCTTTAATGACTCCACAAAGAAGAACTATCGAAAGAATTCTAGGATCGTACTTGTTTAATGCTAATGTGTTAGAGCTTATGCCGAGAGATTTAATTCAAGGCCAAATAAACAAATTTAATGGTTATCTAGATGGGTTTAATGATGATCTTACTAATTACCAAGGTCAAGCTGCTGCTGTTAGTAAAATTGAATCAGGAACCTTTGCAAGTATTAGAAAAAGATTGAACGGTATAACTATAAAGGCTGAAGAAGAAGAAAAATTATCAAACACTTATGATAGTATTTCATCTAGAAGAAATATTGTTTTAAATGATGTTCTTTTTATAGTACAACAACCTAGACTTTTAAAAGTCTATGAACAACAACCTGGATTTAATGATTGCTTAGTACGTCTAGTTGATTCTCTTGCACAATCTGGTCTTAAGACAACCTCTGAGTTGAATTTTGTACATTTTCTATTAAACGGTTATAACTTTGAGCACGATTCGCTTCAAGATATATTGCCAGCTCAGTTTAAACTAAGAATCGCAACCGTTTTAGTAAAGCAACTTATAGAAGGTGATGAAAAATTCAGAAATTTATTGATACTTAGAATTACTAATGATTCCCCACCACCAAGGTTTATGAGATCACAGTTTGCAAATTATCTTTCAGCTGTTTATATTTATTTACAACAAGAGGATTCAGATGCTAGAAACAAGTTAAGAACATTGTTAGATGAAGAACCCGCACAAGAAAAAACTAAGGGATTCTTCAGGAAAAAAAGAATTCCAAATGCCCGAAACGAATTTTTGACCGATATTCAAGAAGTCGATGATTTCTTGAATGGAAATCAAGCAGTATTTAATCCTCAGGTATTAAATTATTTATCTCAGATAAGAACACAAGCTAAGGTGGATACCGATAGATTAGCAATAGCTGAGGAAGTGCAAGCCGAAGCAGTAGCAGTTAATCAGAATTTAAGTAATATTAATATTTTAGGTAATTTTGAAGAAGCAAGACCATTTACAGCAATTCCATCCGAAGCTATTCCTCAAATTGAAGCGGCATTAAAAATTGTAACTGCTTTGATAGCTAAAAAGACCGTAGTTGATAATTTTAATATGATTGCCGACAGTGACCCTGATTCTGCAATTAAAATACTTCAGATGTTGTTAAATTTATACTATTTAAATTTATTCTTTAACAAAGATGCTGGAGTTAATAACTCAACGATAATCATGAATTTAATTACAAACTTAATAAATAAGCTAAGACTTAGTGGAAATATTGAAGTTGTGAACCAATTAACCTACTTGGTAGATAATTATCAGACTAAGTATGCACCTATTGTAGACGCAGTACCAGGAGCTGTTAGCGTTGCAAATAAAAGAAAAGAGAATATGAGAGCTTTTGTAAATAGAAATGTTACTGTTGAATTATTAGAAAGAGGGAGCAGACTACGTGATCTAGTAAGTGAGTTTAATCAAATATCGGTGGATTCAGCTGGCGCTTCCTCAAGACTAATAAATATATTAGGTCAGATTAGAAACTTACTTGCAGATTTAACTAATAATGATACTAAATTACTACTTGCAAATATTGCAGACGATCAGTATAGAGGCTTAATTGTAAACCTTCATACTGTTGTAATGCAGTTTTCAAGGTGGCCTAGCGTTCAAACACATGTTAGTACAGTATTTAATAGTCTTATAAGTAATATACCTGATGCCAAAAAAGCAACCGTTTTAGCCAGTATTGACCAGGAAGTTGACCAACGTATAGAAGCATATAGAAAGAATCATAAAGATGGAAGATCCAGAACACGAAGATATGTGGGCAACAAATATAGTAACAAAACGATTCAAGAAATGAATCAAGCCTTAACGGCAGCAGCAGCTTAAATTTTTATAATTACACGATGAGTGATCCTAATACTCAAACAGATACACAAGAGGCTAAAAGCTTAATTGACACAAACATTTGGGAAGTTGTTGGCTTAACCATAACTCCTGAAGAGCAACAAGAATATAATGAACAATTTAATAGAGAAGCATGGCTTACTTTACTAGACGAAAAACTACCAAAAGTTTTACAGGAAGGTGAATATAAAAGTTTTAAGGCAAAAGTTGCTGAACTTAATATGACCCCTGAACAGTTTGTTGAAAAGATAAAAGACATTTATTCCACATTAGACTGTGATATTACGGCGGACTTTGATAGTTGTATGGAAGAAGTCATGACCATTTTTGTTGAAGACCAGATAAATTATATAGAAAGAAGATTAAAGAGCTTAAAAAATCAAACTGAAAGAGAAGTAAAATTATCCTTAATTAAAACGCTAAGGGATTTATTTTCGCAACGACAGTGGGATCAAATGGGTGTTATCTTTAAGAAGATTGATGGCTATCAACTTCCTGAAGGATTAGTTCTACATCTGTAATAGAATTAGCTCTCATTAACTTTTCCCGGGCTTCCTTTGCACCGTCAAAACCTTTTACATACCAGCCAAAATGTTTACGCATTTGTACAAATGCTTTTGGGTCAGGGTTTAACTCCACAAATCTTTTTGTATGTTCTATTAAAACATTAAATTTTTCTTTTAGGGGAACATCTTCAATGTTTTTCCCTTGGAAAATCCAAGGGTTACCATAGGAACCTCTTCCGATTAAAGCACCAAATGCACCAGTTACTTCTAATATCTTCTTAAAGTCATCGTAAGTTTTTACGTCACCGTTTGCCAATACTGGAATATCTGTAATTTCTACAGCTTTTTTTATTTCTAGCCAATCTGCTTCGCCAGTATACATTTGCTTTAGTGTTCTTCCATGTACGCTTATCCAGGCAGGATTCATTGACGCAACAGTACTAATCCACTGCTCAGTTATTGGTTCAGAAAACCCAATTCTTGTTTTAACCGAAACCGGTATTTCTTTTCTTTCAGTAATCTCAACTCCAATTTCTCGTTCCAACTTCTTAATTGCATTTTTAGTTTTAGTTGGTAGACCAGTTAGTTCACCATTTTCAGCCCAGTGCTTAACGCCTTCCTTTGTTGCAGCGATTATTTCTTTAGCTAATTCGGGTGTTTTAATTAAAGCTGCACCACTACCACTAGATGCTACATTCTTTGCAGGGCAACCCATATTAATATCAACTGCATCAAAATCTAGTTCGCATGCAATTTTTGCAGCATGATAAAAATATTCTGGATTCTTTCCATATATTTGGGCAACTATAGGTTTTTGCGATTTATCGTAATGAAAATCTTTTAATACATGATGTCCGGCCATAGACAATCCAATTACATTTGTAAATTCCGTAAAAATTAGATCTGGCTTGCCGAATTTTTTTGTTATAAACCTGTAGGCAGAATCAGTTACGCCGTCCATTGGGGACAGACCTAGCACCGGATATTTTAAATCTAATATTTTCTTGTTTGACATCATTGACTATATTTGTTATCGTTTTAATAATTGAGTATATTTTAGTAACAAAAACTCGATTACATTATAGCAAAACATTTTTAAACTATTTGCTAATTTATATGGCAGCACTACCAAACGCTGGAATGGAAAGTCCATTACTTGGACAGGCTCGAAGATTCGAAATTATATCCTTCAACGATTACCCCTTCGCTACCGACGGTCAAGTATTGCAAGCCCTTAGCACCGATACACATTACAGAAATTCTGAGATTCAAAACAACTACCAATATTTCTTATCTGGTAGATATGTTGTTTTAAATCCTTCTGGTATGGCCACTCCTGCAAGTAATTTACTAGGAATGCTTTCTTTAGAAGATATTCAAGATTTACGAAGTGCAGGATTACTTTTGTTTAATTCAGCTACAGGTGAATATCTGTTAATGGATTCATTTGGTGGTAATAAAATTTATCCAAGCCTTACAGATCGATTTAATGCTAGGGTGCAAGATAAAATTGAAAACATATCTACGGCAGCTAGAATGAATGGTCTAGTTAGAGGTGTCACAGAAGGCGAGATTCTAGATGTAGATAGATATTTAGTGGACTCGGGATTAGAAGATAGTGCAGATCAGGCTTCTATTAGAGAATCTGTTTCTGAAATCTATGGTAGAAACTTGCTTATATTAAGCGATTCACAATTTGGTTTAGATGATGATTCTTCGGAGATATTTAGAAGAAATCTTGCTACCGGTATACAACAAGCACTTATTGGAGAGTTAATACCTTTAGATAATGTAGTTACAATAATACAAACTTACTTTCCTGAACAAACAGATAGAAGGTCTTTTTATGCTTTAGTGGCTAGAACTCTGCCGGTAGATGCTGTTTTAAGACTATTAAATGTAATGGAATTATTGCATGATTTTACTTGGAATGATTTTGATATAACTGACATAACTAAACTTGATGCAATCGTACCAAATCTTGATGATATTGAGCAGGTTAATTCAAGGCAACTACTTGAAAAACATATTTTAAGGTTTGTAATTGATTTTATTGATAGAAATCCAAGCTTTACTATACACTATCAGGCTATTATACGTAATATAACGGATAAATTATTAGATGGAATGGTTATGGGGGCACTAGATAACCCATTCGAAAAGATTAGAAAGATAGAACTTGTCATGCAAGCTTATTTGTCTAGAGCACTAAGAGTAAGAATCGGGGCAAAATAAATTTAAAATTAATAAAAAAGGGGGAGGCTTTGCCTCCCCCTTTTCGTATTTAGCTTATAAATCTATCGATTTATTCGCAACCTTTTCAATAATCCTTGCTGCAATATCGGCTACAGTCATTGCACCTAAATCTTGTCCTCCTCTAACTCTTACACTTACTGTATTACTTTCAATTTCTTTGTCGCCTACAACAAATACGTAAGGCACTTTTTGAGATTGTGCTTTTCTAATTTTGTTGCCTAAAGTTTCGTTTGCATCATCAACATCAACTCTAATACCAAGTGCTTTTAATTCTTCCTTTACCTTATAAGCATAATCAGAATGCTTATCGCTTGAAATTGGCAGAACACTTACTTGAGTGTAGCTTAACCATGCAGGAAAGCTGCCTGCTGTATGTTCAATGTAAACAGAAAGGAATCTTTCTACAGAGCCTAATAATGCTTTATGAATCATTACAGGTGTTTTTTCCTGACCATCTTTATCTGTATACTTTAATTCAAACCTTGTAGGTTGTACAAAGTCTAATTGCTCTGTAGCGCATTGCCACTCTCTACCTAAGCTATCCTTAACCATAATGTCAATTTTAGGACCATAGAATGCTGCTTCCCCGATTGCCAAGTAGTAGTTAATATCAAGCTTTTTAGCAATATCCTCAATAATTTTCTGTGCTTGATCCCATGTTGAATCTTCTCCATGATATTTCTCTGGAGTTGCTGGGTCTCTAAAGCTTAATCGTGCTCTAAATTCTAGACCTAAAGCTGCGTACATGGTTTTAATCATATTCATGATTATTGTAAACTCACCTTCAATTTGGTCAATTCTACAAAATACATGAGCATCATCTTGAGTTAAGGATCGTACTCTTGATAGACCAGATAGCTCACCGGCCTTTTCGTCTCTGTAATTTGTTGTTGTCTCAAAGTACCTAATTGGTAAATCTCTATAACTTCTTTTTGCGGAAGCATAAATTTGTGTGTGGTGTGGACAATTCATTGGTTTTAATACCATTTGATCATCAGTTTCTTGGCTTTTGACCAAAAATAGTTCATCCCCAAATTTATCCCAGTGACCAGACTTTTTATATAAATCTGTTTTTGTAATGTGTGGAATTTTTACCTGTTCAAAACCAGCAGCTCTTTGTAAAGATTCAGAAAAGCTTGCAAGTTCCTGCCATAAGTATGTTCCCTTTGGAGTAAACATAGGTAAACCTGAGCCAACTAAATCTGAGAAAGTAAATAGTCCTAATTCTTTGCCTAGTTTTCTATGATCTCTTTTTTTTGCTTCTTCTAACATTGCTAAATATTCGTCAAGTTCCGCTTTAGTTTCAAAAGCTGTACCGTAAGTTCTTGTTAGCATCTCGTTGTTAGCATCACCTCTCCAGTATGCACCTGCTACAGAAAGTAGCTTAAAAGCCTTAATTTGGCCGGTTGAACTAACGTGTGGACCTTTGCAAAAGTCTACATATTTGTCTCCAGTCCAGTAAACAGTAAGTGTCTTTTCCTGTGCGTCCCATTGATCAATCCATTCAAGCTTAAAAGGATTATCCTTAAATAGTTCTCGAGCTTCTTCTCTTGTTATTTCTTTTTGAGTAATTGGCAAATCCTTATCGATTATTTGCTGCATTCTTTTTTCTATTTTGCCAAAATTATCTTCCGAAAGTTTTACATCCCACTTAGCATCGTTAGAAAAGCCAGCGTCTGTAATATGTGCAACACCAAGTTGAACTTTGTTACCATACAATTCTTTTACAGCCTGTGCAAAAACATGCTCTGCAGAATGTCGAATTTTATATAGATTTTCTTTATCCATAATTAAAAGTTAAATATTATTAAATGTTTTTTGTTGAATGTGTATAGATTATACACGTAGTAATTGTACCCCTTATGGGGTAGTTGTAGTAGAGGTTGTGAAGACAAATGTGTATTTGTTCATTTGTATGGATTATACAATAATCACAAAATTTGTAAAATAGAGTCAATTATTAGGATACATATCCCACATATAAAAGAATTCATTATATAGGTGTACACCTGAATGGTTTAACGAATCAAACTTCAATCCAGATGCGTTTGCCTGAGTTTTCATTTTGTATACCACTTCATTCTGAAGTTTATAGTAATAATCCCCCCATTCTATAAAACTCCCTTGAACTCCATTCTTGCCCCTCGAATATTTCCACCAGAAATAAGCTAATGGAGCTGGAATATTGAATACCACAAATACGTGATCAGAATCTATGGTCGGCCCTGCAATAAAATCCTGCTCTTCGTTCAACTCCCACTCGTCTAATTCAGCCGGTACACTTTCATTGTTTTTAATTGCTTTTCTAACTTGTTCTGAATGCTGTTGTATCTTATATCTTCGATAATTATCTCTGAACTCAATAAATTTTTCTTCTGCCTGATCGCCATAATATATATCTATTCTTGGATAGTCATAGCCATGCTCAAGAATGTAGTCAATAATTTCTTGAGTAAGCAATGTTTCTGAGCTTTCTTCAAGTAGTTCAATGAATCTTTTACTATACCTAAAAGATAATTCCGATAGATAATTTCGTAAATTCTCTAAAAATGCTGGTTTTAGCTGATCTTGCTCAAAATGAAATTCAATATTCTTTTCTAATTCTGCAACATCTAGCCCCTCATCTAAATCTTCTAGTACTGAGTTTACATCGGTTGCAATTCCACCTGATCTTCTCTGGCTTTTTTGATTCAATTGATTTAGTAGATTAATCGCAACACTCATACAATATTTTAATAAGCTGTATTCGACAGAATCATTTTTGCATTATCACCACGGTCGTAAAGCTTAGCCGAACTGGTAAATTC
>CAYUKX010000025.1:2883-14826 GCA_964445405.1 uncultured Candidatus Saccharibacteria bacterium | reverse complement strand
TATATATAAATGAGATTCTCCAGTTATTCTACTATATGGAATAAAAACTAATTATTGTTATTAAGATTAACCTGGGAACTTAAGAAACTCCCCAAGTCTTTTATTTCAGATTCACTCAGTTCTGCTAAGTTATACTCCATCTTATATCTATATTCATTGTATTCTAAAGTACTTCCTGGGTGAGTAATTTTAAAACCTAGTTCTGGGAAGTTAACAAACTCAGAACTAAAGCCACATTCTGGGTTAAAGTTTGTACCAGAATCTACTCTATTTACATAAATTATGTTGTTAGCAATCCTTATTTCACGACCAAATAGATTTGATTGAGTGTATGTAGATTCTGTTAGATCTATTATCTGTAATTTGTTGCCAAGTGTTTCTAAATAGTCACTCATCCCTGCTATGTATTCTGGATCAGTATCTTTAAAACTTGCAACTTGCGAACAGATTGGATTCGAACCAATGCCATCTACTCCAGAAAGTGAAATTACAGCTAACTGGTTACTTTTGATTTGAACATTTGTAATTCCGCTGTAATTTGAATTAACTGTCTTTGCTACCATACCAGACTCATCATTAATTACATTTAACTCAAAAGATCTTTTCTGATTAACAGTTTCTGAATTAACATTTCTGGTTGTAATAATCAGTATTATCACAGTGCTTATTGCTAGGCATATAGCTGAAAATGTTATTAAGAATATGGTAAGGAATCGTGATCTTTTCATGTTAATTAATGTAAGTTTAAAGTATGAGTCTGGGTTTTAAAACTTTTTAGCAGAGCTAAAAAATAATAACAATTAAAAGAATTTAAACGGAGCCGAAAGGCTCCGTTTTTAGCTACAAAGTATATAATTTAGATTCAGGACTAAGATTAGACCCAGGTGTCACAAGAATTGTACCTCCATTGTTTACTCCACAAATATAATCAGTTTTATTACCGCTAATTATGAAGATAGAAAACCCAGAACAATTATTCGAGTTACCTGAAGAACCATTAGGGTCATTGGCTGTAAAGTTAATTGTGCCTCCATAGCCTGGGTAGCAATATGTAATTACTTGTCCATTCTCAACTCTATGCATAATACACCCACTATCTCCTCCCGATCCTTCGTGACCATCATATTCATCAAATGTGAATCCACTCATTACTACTCTTTGAGAGTCTTCATTCCCCTGTTGGGTTTCAAATTTCAAATGTAGATGCGTCCCATCAGAATGTCCACAAGAATCAGAGAAAGGTCCAGAATATAGAGTGCCCAAGACCTCACCTTTGCTAACAGAATCTCCCGCGATAACATCTATCCCACTATTATTTAGGTGATAAAATTGGAATTCATATCCACTAAATTCTAATATCAGGTTGGTAGAATAGCTACAATCTTGTCTGTACATTACAGTTCCATCATCAGGCGAAATAATATCTGTGGATAAACCATCTGCCCTATTTATATCTATTGCATAATTTGGTCCACTTTCCCATGAATAGGAAGATCCTGAATGAACATAATGAAGGCCCCAGGCATGCCATGTTTGAACAAACACTAAATCCTCGTTGTCTGGGAATGGGATTCTATAACTAGCATCTACTTTTATTGTGATAAAGTTTATAAGAACACAAAAAAATAGGATATATTTAATTTTTTTCATTTTTTTTAATCATATTTAATATATTTTTCTTTGCGGCCTCACCTTCTGAGCCAGATTCAGTATATTGTCTTTCTATAAAGTCATAGTATGTTTGAGTTCCTTCATAATTGACTAACCAACCCCCAGATACATTGAATGCTCTGCCCACTATGACTTTTGATCTAAAGGTGTTATATAGACTGTGAAAAGTAAATTGGGTGTAATAGCCGAAATTTTTATGCAATTCCAATGTATCTACTTGCATCAAAGGATAATCTCTATAGAATTCGCTTTTTTCAAATATGTTAATAATCTCCTTTAAATACAAATCTTCTTCTTCTGGCAAAACTTTTTGTGAAATCGCAATAAATTTTCTATCAATCTTATTCACAGCAAATAATCTTATTCCATTCTTATAGTATGGAGATACTGATGATTGTAGATAAAATTCTTTAAAGTCAGTATTGTTCACATCATAAACAATCCAATTTGCTATATTTCCCTTAATTTCCTTACTCTTATAGCCACTTGTCTTTCCCATTCTTTCTAAAAGTTCTTCTCTATATGAGTCGGGGAAAATAGGTAATCCGTAACTAACTGGTAAATCAGAAACTAATAGTTTATCTCCAAATAGAGTTTCTATTTGTTGCAGTATCTCTGAGGAAATCTCTACGCTATTTCCTACACCACCGATATCTGAGTTATTAAATATTTCATATCCAGTTTGGTTCTTGTTCTCAAATGAAGAACTCTGATTAGTTAGCTGCTTGGTTAAAAATATTAATCCAATGAATACTATCGCAACTATGAGCACTAAAAAAGGAGGCAAAAATTTTCTATTTATAAACATACTATTTATTTAATATTTAAACTGCTTTTAAGCTCTACATTTCCATTCTCTAATTTATTTATTCTTTCTTCAAGTTGTATAAGGTACAATGTCAATTCTTCAATCTTTTCCATTTGTTTCTTCTGCATCTCTCCAAGAGTGAGCCCATTCTCTGCAACCTCCTCAGCAGAAGGAATATTGGGCAAATGTTTATTCTCTTTTATAAATTTATCTACTTCACTTAATGGGCTAAGCTTATACTCATCAGCAAAAACATAATCTGGCCAATTGGAACTGGCGGTTGATACAACAACTTCTTTCGCTAAGATAGCTCCATTAACTGATAATTTTTGTTTTGGATGCGTAGTACCAATGCCAACATTTCCATGGTACGGATTAGAAGAACCTGCCCCCGACCCTAACATCAATACTAAGGGTTTCTCACCCGCCCAGGTTTCAACTAATGCATGATCAGATTTTTGTGCAATTACAAGATTATCCCCTATCCACGACCCTGAAGTTGTTGAGATTCTTAGTTCTCCATTATTACCAGTATCGGAAGTTCCTTTTATTAAAGTACCTCCGTAAATATTAGCAACTGCTGAAGAAAGTCCATTACTTGAAGCCTTCCCTAGACTCCAAACGCCCTTTTCAGTTAAAGACATAATAGAATTTAAAGTTGTACTTCCTGCTTCTCTTGACCACCACTGAAATAAAGGATCGGTGTTTCTACTATCAATTCTAAAAGTGCCCCCTTTGGTATTATTAGTTAAACCAGTGTTACTAATTAAGTTCATATCAAGGTGAAGCATTGGATCATTATTCACATTTTGGCTATAAATCCCCATTGGCCTATTCGCATTAGCAATCTGAATATTCCCATTAACACTAAGTTTGCTTTTAGGATCAGTTACGCCAATTCCAACATTCCCAGACGCACCTTGCAATCGCATTAATTCATAACGTAAGTCGTTATCGGTAGCAGAAAATGAAAGATCTGTTTCTGTAGCCGAGGTTCTATATGCTGAAACAGCGGGGCCGGTTGCGCTATTAATACTGTCAAACTCCCAGGATATCGAATTTGCGTTCGAAGTGTTTGCGTTGGCATCAATACGCAACGCCTCCCAGTTAGCACCCGTTAAGGTACTCTCTAGCTCAATTTTTTGGGCAATATCAATCACTGAACTTCTGCGGACATGCAGTGGTGTTGATACTACGTCTTTTCCAATTCCTACAAATCCATCAATGTAATACATATTGCTCCCATTCACAGACCATTCACCTACTGCAGCAAGAACTGGTATATTTATACCTAAAATACCCAGGAGTAAAACTGTAAGCAAATGCTTTTTACGAACAGTCATAGAAAAAATATAAAAAGTAATACTTACAATTTAAATGTAAATATTTACAGAATTCTTACATGAGAAGTTTTTATTTACTTTGTAGAGCAATACAAATCTGGTTACCGGAGCAACGACTGTTAAATATCATTCCTATTTCTAAATGATATCCAAATATTTATTCCAAACACCAGAATATATAAGGCAGCGATTATAAAGTTGATTGCAATTGGATTAGATAATAATACAATTATAGAATATACAAAACCCATTCCAGCTAATATTTTAATGAATTTATTAGAAATATTATTTATAGAATCTGAATCATCAAATTCTTGCCCTGTTTTCTTTCTTTTATTTTTAAACCCGAATAAAAGTCCAATTTGCATTAATGAACTTCCGTTTGTAGTTATTGTGCCTATACCCAAGCCAATTCCCAATATTAATGGGAACACTGGAGAAATTGAATCAGTAGTTTCTTTAATCTGTTCAAAAAAACTTTTATCTTCAGCTTTTTGAGTATCCACAGCAGTATTCTCTAAAATATTATTTTCGAATATAACCGTTGGATTTACTGTATAAGAAGGGATCTCTGAAATTGGAACAAGTGTTGGATAGCTTGTTGGTGTTGATTCTGTTTGTGCAGATTCTGTTAAGGTTACAGTAAATGACCTAGCAGTACTTCTTCCACCTTCGGTATTATTATTTCTGATGCCTACAACATACCAGTTATACACTCCATTTGTTAATGCTGTTGGTACTTGCAATTGAGATTCAGTTTTATTCACTGTTGCATAAAATGCACTATTTACGTATATGTTGTAGTGTTTTAGGTCAGGATCTGTGCTTGCTTGCCACTGTAACAAAGGTTTATTTATTGCTAGTACTTGATTATTTGTAGGAGCAATTAAAGTAATTGGGAAATCCTCTATGGTATAACTTTCATCTTGTGTAGATATATTTGTTCCGAACTCCGATGTAAAGCCTGCGCTATTTGTTGCTAGTGCCGAAAGACTAAATATATCTGAACCATCTGAAGATGGGATTGTAATTTCTGCTTCCCAAGTATTTAAACCTCCACTTATTTGTTGAATATAATCTGCTTGGTAGAATACAGTTTCAGTGCAATTAACTTGGTCAGAATCTGATAAACAAATTTCAAGATCAAATGGTGCTTCTCCACTTACATTATTTTTTAAAACTCCCTCAACTTTATATTTACTTGCACCAATATAGGTGATTTTCTGCAATTCTGGAGAGTTCATTCCGTCGTTTGCAGCTACGTCATCTACAAAGGAATCCTCGTCTGTTGCATCGTTAACGTTTAAACCTTCTAGGTTATTTACAAGTAATTCAATAACTTGATTACCTGTTGCTATGTTTGTAAAAATATTATTATTAATTGAAAGCCCAACTTCGTCCTTCATTCTAATTGCGTTACCTTCAATGTCGTTAAAGGTATTGTTTTCTATTATTAAAGAATTAGATGCTGTTAAGTCTTTAACAAAAACACCATTATGAGTTGATGAAATATAATTATTTTCAAATGAGCCAATCTCTACCCAAGATTCGAATGCTGCTAAATCATCTACTGAAGGTGATGTCTGCCCAGAATTAACAAATCTAGTTAGGTCAAATTTTTGACTTCGATTTTTATTTATTCCAATTGTATTGTTTGCAACAGATACAGGTGTGCCAGTGCCTTCTAATGTAATAATTCTCGCTGCTACATTATTTGTAACTACAACAGGTCCTTCTGTATAAATTTCTGAAACTGTAAAAATACTATTACCTGTTGAGTCTGTTCCGCAGTAATTACTGTCAAAAGTTAGGTTATTTCTACCAAAAAAACAGGTACCTTGATTTGTATTAATAATATTATCTTGAACAAGAATATCGGTATTTGCAGAATTTGTTTCTACAAAAATACCATAACCATCGACAGCTTTTGTTAGGGCTGTTGCTGCTGGGTTAGTTCCAATCTTATTACTTGTTATTGAAATATTTGTAGTACTAACTGGTGCACCGACACGAATTGTAGGATGATTAGTTCCAGAATTAGACCATCCGAATAAGTTATTTGTAATAACAATAGAACCATTTATTGAGTATGAATATACTACGCTTGTTGCACAGGTGCTTGAGAGACCTAACCCTTTAGCATCTGTACACAAATAATTATCAGTTATTATTAAAGATTCTGTTCCTGCAGCAGTACCATAATCAATACCTGTTTCTATTAAGTTTCCTGTTGAGTTACTTATAATTAATCCATTTATTGTTAAGTTCAAAAGATTTTTTGTTGATTCAGTAGTCATTGTTTGAAATATATGACTTACTATACCTGCACCAGAAATTTGAATATCAGGACCAAAGGTATTTCTGTTATTTTCACTTCTAATTTCTTGAGAAGCACCATCAATTGTTACATCTTCAAAGGATGCCATTTCTGGTAAGCTACTTGTTAAAATTATAGAAAAGAAGTCATCTCCATCTGCGGAATCACCTGAGTTAGCTGTGTTTTGATCATCATAGTCTATATAACCAGCGTCAGTTGTTGGTATGTTAAATTCAATTTTCAAAGGTGTAATTCCTTGATTAGCAACAATCATTGCTTCTCGCAAACTTGTCTTACCATCTGGCAACCCATCTACTCCACCACAACCACCGCCTGAATAGTCTCCGTAACCATCGTCAAAGCCACAAGTGCTTACATTATCTTCATCCGTTGTACTATCTACTGTAATAATGTAACTTCCGTCATTTTGCCTAATTGGGTTTGCGTCTACGTATTGAACTTTCATGACCTGTTTTTGACCAGAATCAGTTGAATAGTAATACTTACTAAAAGAATCTGCTCTAGTTGCAGTTGGATCATCAGTCCATACCTCGCTTATGCCCGGATAAGGTTGAGGGTGAGTTGTTGAATCTGTATCAAAAGAAAATAAATTCGAAGAAAAATGATCACTATCAAATCGCACTTGATCGGTATAAATCTTATTACCTGAATTATCTATATTGAATTCCTGAACCACAGAATACATATCAGGCATTGCAGTTGGATGATCATCCGGATCGACATCTTCATACCCAGCCTTACTTCTAAAACCTACAGCCTTACCATCTTCTCCAGATGAGGTTCCAGATTCAGGGCAGTATAGTGGGTCAGAACAATCTAGTTTAATATTAGTATATTCAGTAGTAGGCCCAATAACTCCATCATAAGAAGAACCATAATATGATTCGTAAAATTTGCTGTTAGTTGGAACAGGTATAGTAAGCTCATAATCGACTAGGTCTGTTCTTCTTGTTGTTCCACTCAATAAGTCAAAGAGAGCAAAGGTGTAGGAAGTAACATTGGTATTCAAATCATAGCCGTTACCACTCCCAAAATAGTTGTCTTCATAAATTGTATCTATGTTCAGCGGTTCAGCAATATAATATATAATGCCTCCACCTATACTATAATCATAAGGGTGAACTGCGTTGTCCTCAATACAATTCTTCTCTAAACCTTGACACAAAGACCCTACTAAAATATCTTGACCACCTATAACAGAGTTGGTGCTTAAGCCACTGTAATTATCGTTATAGATAGCAGGTAATAAATTTCCTATAATTTTGTTACCTTTGATTACACCATTAAACCCTCCAAGGCTAATACCATACCAAGAATTATAATTTTCATCAAAACAACCGTCACAAGTCCAGTCACCAGCTTCAAAAGTTAATCCGAAATATGGATCAGGATCTGCATAATCGCCTATGTAGTTATTTAAAATATTCATGTCTCCATACCAACTAGTGTCATTATCAGGATCCTCACTATAGAATTTATAAGCTAGTATTCCATAAGTCGACTTAACGATAGTATTACTAGAAACCGTAACTGATGAATAAGGTACATTTAACCTAATCCCATATCTTGAGTTAGCAATTAAATTACCCTTACCTTCAGCACCAATTGTTATAGTTTTATATCCAATCAAGTCACCACCATAAACATCTGCAATCGCAGCATCTTTGATTTCCAAAGATTGCAGAATATTGCCATTGATGTCTGTTCCAAAATAATTATTATAGACTTCATGAACAGCAGTAGTTGCATTAAGATTACCTTCAAATCGAACTCCGTAGCCTGTTGTAGATGCAATGTAGTTTCTTTCCGCTTCAGTATCACCACCAATAATTGAATTACAATTTGTATGCATAAAAATTCCGGTGACCATTGGCATCGCAGTTACTCCGTCTGCCCCAAGTCCAATTCTATTTCCAGATATCTTATTTGGATTTGGGTTTGCACACTGGTTAATAATTCCATATGTAGTTGCAGTGATTATATTGCCATCATCTTGATTATTCCCAATGACTACATTGTTAGCACTACTTAAACTAACTCCAGTAACACTTGGTTTTCTTACCAAACCTTTTACATCCGTTCCAATATAATTATTAGTAATTGTTACACCGTTTGCATTACTAAAGATTCCAGCGCCATAACCATAAGAATTAAGTACCAGATTATTTATCACACCGTTCGTTCCTATTAATCCAATGATTGCTTGATCTTGTGGCCCTGGATTTGGAATCCCAGATGCATCGACTTCTATATCAGGACCGTAAATATTTCTATCAAATCCAGAATTTGTTTCTTGTGTTGCACCATCGAATGTTCCAAAGATATATCCTATTAAAGTAGTAGGTCTGATTGTCCAGTAGTCATCTCCTCCAACGCTATCACCACTACTTGGAGTATTTGGATCGTCGTAATCTCTGTAGCCTGGGTCAGAGGTTGGAATATTAAAATGAATATTATCGGCACCTGCAAGATTATTTGCTGCTGTAATTGCTGCCCTTAATGTACAAGTAGCCGATGCTGTTTGGCATAAGCCGTCACCACTTACGGCATCTGGTTCATCACCAGTACTATCCACAGTAAATGTAGCTGCAGAAATATGTTGCGAAAAAAGTATTGTGACAGAAAAAAATATTCCAA
The DNA here is from genome assembly GCA_964445405.1 of uncultured Candidatus Saccharibacteria bacterium. Lineage (GTDB taxonomy): Bacteria > Patescibacteriota > Dojkabacteria > J137 > J137 > Brojett037. The sequence goes on along the minus strand of CAYUKX010000025.1, from coordinate 6,029 downwards.
TTACTAAGATATTTTTTAATTTTATAGTTTTGAACATTAATTTTCTAAAGGTTTAGATAGTATAGAATATGACTTATCTCCTGATTCAGTAATATAAACCAATCTTGCTGTAACATAACCTTTCCTTTCAACAGAGCTAGTAATTGTAAAGATCAGTTCATTACGACTATTTATACTTAAAGCATTTTCACCTATAAACTCAACAGCATCAGCTGCAAATTCTCGTGTATTTTTACTATTTGTGTAATAGGCTTCTACAAAATAATTTGAAATATCGTCTGCTGGAATCTCAAAGTTTAATACCTTACCATATACTACAGTTTGCCCTTCGTCTGTGCTAGCAGAAAATAATGTTGGTGCAGTAAGTAAAACGGAAGGAATTGTTTTTTCATTTTCTAGTACTGGATAGGAAGCCAAATCTTCTAATGTATAAGAAGCTATTTGTATATTCTCGTTTAAATCTATACTATTAGTTTCCTCTTGCAACGGTGTTGCTACAGTCGAAATTATCGACAGCTCCCTTTCAACTTCTAATGAATTTAATATTATCTGAAAACTTCCATCAGAAATAAAGAACGCTCTTATATATAAATCATTACCTCCTACTTGAATTTGATATTCTGGTAAATATTTATTAATTTCCTGAATAGTATTGCTACTTTCAGATTGGTTCTGAGTTTGTTCCCATACTAGCTCCGAACCATAGTAAAACCAATTTTGATTATCAGGAGAAAGTTGATATGTAATCTTATTCGATCCGACTACACTGCTTTCTTTAAGAGAATCTTCTTTTACAGTATTAACATTACTAATTTCGTAAATTGCTTTAAGCTCAGTAAATGAGATATTTTGGTTAAAAGTTACGATAGGTTTTTGTAGCGAGAATGTTTTAATAGATCTAGATAGCACTTTTGGAGTTTCTAGTGCATACGATAACGGGTCCGGTTCAGTTGGCTCTTCAATATATTCTTCTGTAATTATATTTTCTTTAAGTTGCAATGAGCCATTTACTAATTCAATTAGCTCAGAATTGTATTCAGAATCACTAAGATTAACTGAATAGTTTCCATTAGTTGCGGCAAATATACTTTCTATTTTAATTGTATTAAATAAAACTACTCCACCTGCAGTAAAGATTGCAGTTTGAACTAATACAAATAGCATTAAACAAAAGGTCGCAACCAAAGATGGATAAGTACGCACCCTAAACTTTTGAATATCTTCCATTCCTTGCTTAATATTTGAATCAAACACTTTAGGCGTTAGTACTAATAAAAAGGAGTAATAAAAACTCAATACCAATTGAACAAAACCCCAATAAATATATAAAGGAATTTGTAATAAAATATTCAACTTAGAGATTTTTAACATTAACAAGTCCCCTAAATTTGCGTAAATTATCACTTTATTAATAGTGCTTTGTATTAACTTTGCCTTGAAGTTTGTATTCTTCTTACTTTTTGATGGACTATGAATTTTTAGTAAGTCAGCTAAACAATCAGTTAAATCGGTAGTAAAGTTTTTATCTTTTTTACTAATTAATTTATGTATTCCTGTAAACTCTTCGATTATTAAGGATTCATCATGAATTAAAATTACGGGCTTTTGTGACCTCTGGCTAATTTCTGATAACTCTTCAATGACTTCTAGGCCTGAGTATCTTGGGAGTGTACTATCAACAATAATAAGATCGGGATTTGCAGCTTCAATTAAACCAAGGCCTTCAATTCCATCTTTAGAGGAATAGAGCTTAAGTTTAATATTAGAATTGCCAAAGATATTCCATATTAGAATCTTTAATGCACTTCTAATTATTACATCATCATCGATAATGACTATTGTGAATACCTTAGCTGACATAATATATACCGTAAGTAATATTAATTAAATTACGTATTAATATTATATAGACTTTGTAATAGAAGTAAACAAATGGGTTTAACTTTTTACCTGATCAGTATTCGTATCTGAAATGCTTTTATCGAATAAAACCTTTCCTTCGTCGATTGCACTTTCAACATAACCTTCACGTTCATCTTTTAACATAAAGTCGAATTCTTTTGCTGTGTATATCAATGGTTCAATTATTGGCTCATCATCTTTAGTTAATTCACGAACGTATTGAATTCTTTCTATAAATGAAAGGTCAGTTTCTGCAACGATTAAAATGTCCATTGTACTTGATCTTGGGTGTAATTTTTCTCTAGCAAAAGATCCGAATAATATAATCTTAGAAACCTTCATACTTACATCTGCAGATAATTCTCTAATTACAGACTCTATTCTTGATTCAACTTCTTCAGGTGTAAAGTAGTAACTTTCTAAATCAATATCACCTTTGTCTTGATTTGTTGGTTGTCTTTGGTGTAAGAACTCCTCTACTTTGTTAATCATGGAGTTTGCAATATCAAAACATGTTTTTGCATCGTGCTCAGTTATTAAATCATGTGGAGCAACATTTTGACCTGGATAAATAAATGGGTATCTTGTAATAAAAGTATATGCTTCTATTTTTCTAAAATTGAATTTAACTGTCCTGAAGGTATCGTTAGCTCTATTACACATACTTAAAAGTACACCAAGTTTGTGTGTCATAGGGGATCTCCAACCTGCATGAATAATTACAGCCTTTAAAGCTTTTTCGACTGCTTGAACTGATTGGTAGCAAGACCATTCGTAGTATCTATTATTTAGGGATTCTTCTGATGCTTTTAAATCGTATTGTGATTGTAGCAACCAAATTCTATATCTATCCGAAGTATTTTTACCCGATTCTTTAGAATTTAAATCTGTATACATTAAAAAAGTGGTAGACCAAATATTACATTTCAGTCTACCACTATATAGTATTAGTTTAAATAATCTCTCAGGGCCTGAGCGATTTCATCACTTTTAATTCGTCTTAAAGCTTTTGCTTCGATTTGTCTAATTCTTTCTCTTGTAACATTAAATTCATGACCAACTTCTTCTAATGTTCTAGCAACACCATCTCTTAAACCAAATCTCAATTCTAAAACTTTTCGTTCTCTATCAGATAAGCTACCTAAAATTTCATTAATTTGCTTTTTTAAGTATGACCATGTAGCCAATTCTTGAGGAGATGCTGTGTACTCATCTGCGATAATATCACTTAAGCTACTTGCATC
>CAYUKX010000025.1:1188-2783 GCA_964445405.1 uncultured Candidatus Saccharibacteria bacterium | reverse complement strand
GCATAAGTTGAAAACTTAAATCCTTTTCTGTATTCGAATTTATCTACAGCTCTCATTAAACCTAAGTTTCCTTCTTGGATTAAGTCTAATAAATCTAAACCTCTTTTTAGGTAATTTTTAGCAATAGAAACTACAAGTCTTAAATTGGCTGTAGTTAATAAGTGCTTAGCTTCCATACCAAGTCTCATTTTTTCGTTTAGGAATCTTTTGTCTTTTTCTGCAATTCTTCTTTTGCTTGCTTCTATACTAGGATTCTTTTTAACTCCTTTTGAAATAACTTTAGCTGCTTTTTCGTAGATAGGATCTACATCTTTTTTTGCAATTTCTGGAATTACTTTTATAAATTCAGCCTCGGCATCTTCTATTCTTTTAGCTAGAATTACTTCTTCTTCAGCACTAAGTAATGGAATTTTTCCGATTTCTTGTAAATATGCCCTAATTGGGTCAGTGCTTACGTGGGATTTAATCTGCTTAAGAATTTTAATCTTTTCTTCAAAGGACATTTTACTTGCCGCACCAGCAGCAAACTTTAAGTCTGAATCCTCTAAAGGTTCAATTAACTCAATATCTTGATCCTGAAGACTTGTGATTATATATTCAAGAAGATTTAAATTATCTTCTATTTCTGGAAATACATCCAAAATATCATCGTGGGTCAGGTAACCCTGCTTTTTACCTTGATCTACAAGGTTTCTAACTTTCTGCTTATCTTCTGAAATGATTGACATTAGTACTAGCTAACAAATATCATAGGTATAGGGGCAATTTTTTGCTCTCAATTTTAACACCTTTTTCAAAATTTTATTAGTGGAACAATTACTTGCTTAAGAAATGGCTCTTTATAGGTATCAAAAAACAAAAACTCCACGAAAATTTTCTGCTCCAGAAGATGACTTTCTAATACAGAATTATCATGAGAAGCAAAGCTTTTTAGTGAATCTGTTCTCTATACCTAGAGGAATCTACAAAGATCTTACAAATGTAATGCAAAAATCTTCTACTGCCAATCTAATTATCCCGGTTGTGTTTATTGGAATTGGGGCAGTTTTTATATATAAGGAGTTTTTCCCTGATATCCAAGCGGCACTTCAGACTTCCAGTGGATACCTTTCCCAGGGCAATGTTTCACCAGTAGCTGATCAATACTTAGATATTACAAGCTATATTTCAAAACCACAGGGTTTTAAAGAATTAACAATCGAAGCTCTAAACGAACACACTCTTGAGGATGACTTAACAAGTTTTAATTACGAAGGCGTATTCTACATAACAATACCTTCCATTGGAATTGACAAACTCCCTGTCGAAGCTAATGTAGATAGCACAACAGAAAGCGTTTACAACCAAGTGTTACTAAGTAAGCTAGCGCATTTTAAAAGTACAGGATTACCAATTTCAGATGTAAAAAATAATATGCTAGTTTATGGACATAGTGCGAGTCCTAACTACAATCCAAACCCCAACGATCCAGAAGTTGCATTTTCCTTTTTACCTAATCTAAAAGTAGGCGATAAGATTACCATAACTATGGAAGGCAAAGACTATAACTACGTTATGGCTAGTAGCAAGATTGTAAAACCAACTGATACATCTGT
>CAYUKX010000025.1:0-1088 GCA_964445405.1 uncultured Candidatus Saccharibacteria bacterium | reverse complement strand
TTTAAGTTTAATTCTTTTGATTCTTTATTCGTTATCGTTATTTCTTCTTCTTAAGAATGAAGGTAATGAATCTAAATCATCTTCATCTGATTGTTGACTTTGTCTTGGTCTTGTTAAGCTGCCTAATATACCATTAGACATTTGAGGTCTTTGCTCTTGTTGAGATTGTTGTTGTTTAGGAGCAGATTTATTCATTGGATTAACAGGGTTCATTCCCATAGTCATTAACTCTGAATTCATGTAATCAGACTCAAAGCCCGTTGCTAAAACTGTAACTTCGAACTTATCTTCGTAAGCTGGATCAATACTTGCTCCAAAGATAAATATTGCATCTGGATTAATTTTTTCTTTAACAATTTCTGCAGCCTCACTAATTTCTGTCATAGATAAGTCTCTACCACCTACAACATTAAATAACACACCTTTGGCACCGTCTATTGATACTTCTAGTAATGGACTTTCTATTGCCATCTTTGAAGCATCTGCTGCTCTATTTTCGCCATTTGCAGTACCGATTCCCATTAATGCTGTACCACCGTTGTCCATAACACTTCTTACGTCAGCAAAGTCTACGTTAATTAAACCTGTCTGAGTAATTAGGTTCGCAATACTTTTAACAGCTTGAGCTAAAATATCATCAGCTTTCTTCATTGCGTCTAAGAATGGAACATTCTTATCCATTGTTTCTAGTAATCTCTGATTTGGAACTACTATTAATGTATCTACTTTTTCTCTTAATTCTTCAATTCCTTTTAAAGCTGAATCCATTCTTCTTTTCATTTCAAAATGGAATGGCTTTGTTACAACACCAACTGTAAGTGCACCTAAGTTTTTAGCAATGCCTGCAACAATTGGGGATGCGCCAGTTCCTGTACCACCACCCATACCAGCGGTAATAAATACCATATCAGAACCTGCTAAATTTTCATGAATTAAATCAACACTTTCTTCAGCAGCCTTTCTTCCAATAATAGGGTTTCCACCACTACCTAGGCCGCGTGTAATTTGCTCACCTATTCTAAGTTTTATATCTGCCTTAGAATTCATTAAAGCCTGAGCATCTGTGTTTATAGCAATGAATTCAACAT
>CAYUKX010000024.1:0-15229 GCA_964445405.1 uncultured Candidatus Saccharibacteria bacterium | reverse complement strand
ACATGCTAAATGTTGGTACGGTACAACATTTTCAAGCACCATTCGAAATGTTCAACGTACAGTATGCACTTTTACCTTGGCTAATACTTTTAGCAATAAGATACTTAGAAACTAAAAAGTATAAGTATCTTCTCTACTTTGCAATTTTAACGTTCTTTGCAGCGCCTATGGCCTATGCAGTTATGCTTTGGATTGCATACTTTGGAGGGTTAACTATCTTTTTATTATTAAATTTAATACTACAAAGAAAAAAGGACTTAATAAAACCGAGTATCTTTTTAATTGCTGTAACTTTATTCGTAAATTTATTCTGGTTAGTACCAAATGTATATTTTGTTTTTAACCATAGTAATTACGTACCAACTGCTAAAACAAATTTAATATTCTCAGAAGAAGCATTTTTAACAAATCAAAAATATGGAAATATTGTAGATATTTTCTTAAATAAAGGTTTTTTATTTGATTGGCAAATTCGAAATACCAACTACACCTTTGAGCCAATAATGGGTAATTGGGACACCCACATTGATAACCCACTAGTATTAGTAATTGCATTATTGTGTTTTGCACTAATAGTTCTTGGAATTCTATATTCAATTTATAGGAATAAAAAATACTTAGTTCCATTAATTGGCGTATTAGTATTTGCTGTAATTGTAATAATGGGCACGAATCCTCCCTTTGGTGGTTTATGGGAAGCGTTGGTAGCTAATATTAATGTATTGCAAGAAGCAATCCGATTCCCATTTACTAAATTCTCAATACTATTTATCTTTACGCAAACAATATTTTTATCTGTTGGTGTATACGTAGTGTCAAGATTAGCATCTAAAAAAATACATTTCCAATACGCTTCTATTTTTGCTTTATTATTTTTAATCTTAATATCCTTTGTATACGCCTTACCTACATTTCAGGGTAGTTTTATAAATAAATCATTACGAATTGATATTCCAGACGATTACTTTGAACTTTTCGATTACTTTAAGGGTCAAGATAAAGCTGAACGAATAGCAAATTTTCCTGTAAACACATTATTTGGCTGGTTTTATACTGATTGGGGTTATCAAGGTTCAGGGTTTCTATGGTATGGAATTGAACAACCAATATTAGATAGAGATTTTGATAGATGGTACACAACTCTAGAAGACTATTACGATAACGTAAGCCAAGCGGTCTATACAAATAATCCTCAAGCACTAAAAGATGTATTTAAAGAATATGCAATTGATTGGGTAATAATAGATGAACATGTTGTTTCCTCAAGCGAAGATAATAACTATTCGTTAAATCCTAATTTGGCATCTTCCGAAATGGCATACAAGGAAACAAAGGCATTATTAGATCAAATTCCTGAGGCGAAAGAAACCGCAGTTTTTGGCAAGATTCATGTATATAAAATATCAGGACTTGATTCAGATTCATCTTTTGTTGATGTATTAAACAAAGATACCAAAGGTGAACCTATCGAAAATAAAAGTGCATTTCTTGAAGATAACTTTGGTAGAAAAAGTGAGGAATCTTACTTCGAAAAGATATCTAATACTAATGTAAATTACTTTAATAATGTTTATACACTAAGTAATGAACAAGGTAGTTTGCACATACCTCAAATTTACGATGTAGAAAAAAGTATTCCTGTTAATGTATCCGCAAGGTTAAATAACTCGATTGTGAGTGTAAGATTAACTTATCAAATTCCAACAATATATGTAAACGATCAAAGTATTGTAAATGTTACTAAGGTAAGGAATCTAAGTTTTAATGTTCAAAATGAATCTTCGAATTATTATTTGGATTTAAATAATCAGCAGCTATTGTTAGAAAATATAGATTCAGCATGGCAGATATATGGATTTATGGATGTTGCCCTAGATAAAGACTTAACTGCAAGTTTATACAATGTTGATTTAGGTGAAAATATTACATCTAAGTTAGATTTAGAAAAAGCTAAAATTAATAACTGCTCTGGGCAAGATATTTCTAAAAGCTCGTCTGTAACATATGTAAACGATGTATTGAACTTTAGAAGTACAGGGGAAAACATATGCGTAGATTTTAATATTAGTACACTTGGTAGTGTTAACAGTCTATATAAACTTAATATGGAATATAGAAGTAACCAAGGTGTTATTGGAGATGCTTGTATAAAGTTTGATGGTGGTTGCGTAAATTCAAAAGATTTTAGAAGTGATTACTTACCTACTTTTTGGTATGACTTTAATACATTTGCAAAAGATGAAAATTCAAATAGAGTTGGAGCATCACTTGTCTTTAATAATGCGTCACCAAATAATACAGCAGCATTAAGTTATAGAAATATTAAATTCTACAGATACGAATTAGAGGATCAAATTACTGTTGAATTAGATGGTTTAAAAAACGACCTGCAGTTTGCCAATACAGAAATAAAATTAACTCCCGAGAATACAAAATTAGCATTCAGGTTTATTTTGCCTACAAGCAAAATTTACAGCTTTGAATACTCTACTTTGCAACAAGTTTTATCGCTAACATCTAAGGATTGTAAAGCATATATAGATTCTGTTGAACTAGATAGAAGCTTAGATTCAGATAACAGACAAATTGAATTTAAGTCAGTGGATGGATTTAACTGCGACAATATTAATTTATACAACATAAACCTCAAGAATGGATTCTTAATTAACATAGAGGGTGAAAATAAGTCTGGTCCAGGTTTAGTATTGAACGTAAGCGACTTCTATTATAAAAAAGTATATTACACAAATAGACTGCCACAAACATCTAATTTTAGTGAATATATTACTATTCCAAATTTAATAGATTCTCCAGCAAACGGTTTAAATATCTTTGTAAATAACCAATCAGTTGGTCAAAAAGAAACTATTAATACAATCAAAAACATAACTGTTAGTCCAATTATTTACAACTGGCTTTCAGAAATTAAATTTCAATCTTCGCCATTATTTAGTTCAGATACGAGTGTGTTAAGCGTAGATAAACTAACAACTACAAATTACAGTGTTCAGATTAACCCTTCGAGCTCTGATAGGGTTTTAAAGTTTAACCAAAGCTACGAAGCTAACTGGTTAGCATACGATAACAAAGGAGAACTACTTAAAAGGTATGGAGTTGTAAATACCACTACTGAAAAAGCTGAATGGAATAATTATTGGGTGCTACCAGCAGGTGTAACTGGAGTATTTATTGAGTATAGAACTGAAACTTATCAATATTTTGCATATTTAATAGTTATACTACTGTTTATCTCGCTATTAATTACATCGGCGTGGCAAAGTAATAGGTATATTATCTTTATTAGTCAGATAAAAAGAATTTATAAAAGACAGCAAAAAAAGCATATCTTGTTTGTAGAGCGTAAAATCGAGCCAAAACTAGATAAATACAAGAAGTTTAATAAAAAAGACCTGTAATTAGGCAATTCTCCCCTACGCTCAGAGCTCCCCACTATTGCGATTTGTATATACTTACTATATAATATATAGATAGTAACACTGGGAGGTGTTATGGCTAATCATACCGACTGGCGAAGAGTCAGTCTCAGGATTGCCCAACCAGAGATTAGTAGGAGGCGAAAAGAAAAGCTGCAAACTGTTGCAGCGATCATTATCGCTTTCGCACTAGTATTTGGTGCATACTGGTTTTTGACCGAGGGCATGGATATCATCCGTGTCGCCCTCGGGATCAACCCCGTTTTTTAACGGGGCAAGGGGGATGAAATTCATCCCCCTTTTGCATTTCTATTGAGAATTCAATAAAAAAAATGTATAATTCAACGCTAGAAATGGTAAGTCCTGGTAAGGGTTAACCATTTACTAAGTAAAGAAGGTTCATCGTTAAGCAGATTGCCACTGAGACAAAGTCGAAGTTCGCAAGATGTTTACACCCTTGTGGTGCTAACGGTAGGTTATGTTAAGTGTAGGTAGTTGGTATTTAGTAAAAGACGGCCCCATCGTCTAACGGTTAGGACATCAGATTTTCAATCTGGTAACCGGAGTTCGATTCTCCGTGGGGTCAGTAAAAAGGGCATCTCGTAAGAGATGCCTTTTTTATTACCTAATATAACAATAGCCTACATACATGCAGGCTATTGTCTAGATCTAATAAATTTTAATGCTTACTTTCTATTAGAATCTTTTTCAGCTTGGTCGATTTTTTGTTTAACTTCGTTCTTCTTTTCTTCAACCTTTCCAGTAACATCATCTCGTATATCCTCTGCTTTATTCATGATTGTATTAGAAGTACGCTCAATGTTTTCAACTACATTGTCTCTAGCTTCTTCTACATTTTCTCTTAACTCCATTCCTTTTGAGTTAATATCTTTAGAAGCTTGATCAATCTTTTGCTTAATCTCGTTTCTAGTTTCTACACCTTTCTTTGGTGCAAATAAAACGCCTAAAATTCCACCAATAAACACTCCTTGTAATAAGGCCATGAACCCAGAATTATTGTTTTGTGCTTTAGATTCCATTTAAATTATTTAAAAATTAAAATTATAAAAGTTTTTTTATAACACTAAAAATTTGTCGCCTTGCAGTATCTAGTAAATAAATATTTACTATTTTCTCCAGTTGATTTTTAAAACTATTAAAGAAATTCTCAACTGTTAATTCCTGTTTAATTTGTTCACCAGTTGCTTTAAAGTTTAAAGTAACTTCATCTGTTTTTTCTTTTATGTGCCTAAAAAGCTTTAGCAAACTATATAAACCAAAAAGTATTCCTATAGAAATTAGTATGAAAAATACTTTTACAACTATGCTAAGTATTAAATCAATATTCTGAAGCTGTTCCATATATTTATAAAAAATTTATTATTTAGAAAACCTTCTTTTTAATTTCCTGAGTTTTCTTTTTACTTCTTCCCATCCTTCATTTTGTGGTGTTTTTTCTTCAGCTTGATCCTTTTTTATTTCAACTTTTTTCTTTTCTAGGGATATTCCTTTGAATGGCTTATTAGTTTGTCTAATAGAAATCTTAGGTTTATCCTTTCTTCTATATGACATATGTAACTAATAACTATATTTATAATACCTTTGTTAAATAAAGGTACGGTCAAGCTATTGTAAAAGTTTCGTAATACTCTAGAGGAAGTTTTATAGTAAATGTAGATCCTGACTTTTCTTTACTTTCTACGGATATAGTACCGTTATGTTGTTTAATGATTTGTAAAGATATATATAGACCAAGTCCAAGTCCTTCTCTTAGTTCGGTATTCTCTTCAACTTGAAAGAATTTTGTGAATATATCTTTAAGATTTTTCTTTGGAATTCCCATTCCGAAGTCCTGCACTGTAATAATTGCATTCTCGTTATCTTTGTTTATAGTTACAATAATATCACCACCATTAGGTGAATACTTTATTGCATTTGTAAGTAAATTTATTAATACTTGTTCCAACCTAAGCATATCGGCTCTAATCATTAGATCTTTAGTTTCCTCAACAAATTTTATTCTATGATTTTCTATAAACGGTTTAACCTCCTTTATTGCATTTTCAGCAAGCTGATTTAGATTAAAGTTCTCTAAATGTATTCTAAGTTTATTAGATTCAATTTTACTCATGTCATGCAACTCATTAACTAAAGTATTAAGCTTATCTAATTGAAAGTTAATAATGTTAATAAAATCGTTATAATCTTCTTTTGCGGGACCTAGATTTCTAGCTAAGAGTTGCAAATAACCCTTTATTACAGTCATGGGTGTTTTTAATTCGTGGCTTGCAATGCTTATAAATTCATCCTTTTTTTGTTGAAGTGTCTTTTGTGGAGTTAAATCTAATGTTAAGCAAAGCACATGCTCATCGTTTATCATTACGCCTGCTAATAATACCGAAACTTTATGACCGTCTTTATGAAAGTACTCTTTCTCATATACAGTCATAAAACCCTTATCAGTTAATTCTCTTCCTTTTATTCTATCTTTTTCTTTATATTCTTCTGGTGTTATTTTGTCCCAGCTTAATCCATTCTCTATGAATTCCTCGGGTTTGTAACCCAAGGAATTCCAAGAACTCGTCGTTAGTTTCAATAAATTCTCCTTTTAAATCAGCAAGAGCCATTCCGATTACATTTGAATCTATTAGCCTAGAAAGTATTTCCTGACTTTTTAGTAATTCGTCCTCGTACTTCTTTTTATCTGTTCTATCTCTTACAGTAAGAACTATTTCTTCAAATTCATCTTCCTTAATTACGTTTATTCCTATCTCAGAAAAAAGTGCATTACCTCCTATGATAATCTTATGTTCAAAATTAATGGGATTTTCTGCATTCACGGATGCTAATGCTTGCTTAAGACTATACTGTAAATCATGATTGTTGTTCCATGGATCTATTTCAAAAATATTTTTGTTGATTAGTTCTGAAGTTTGTAATTGAAGGGAGTTTGCATAGCTCAAGTTTGCCTCTTTAATTTTTCCAGTTCTATCCAATATGGCCACCATTGTAAAAATACTATCCATTACTCTTCTTAGTCTTCGAGTTGTTTTTTTTAAGTCAGTGGTAGCTTTTTTTAATTGTTTTCTGTTATTTGAGTACACACTAACAAAAATTGATATTACTATGCTACTAAAAACATATGTAATTGTTCTGCTTAAATCAGTGTTCGAAGATATATCAATGTTGTTGATTGGTTCAAGGTACAAATAACTCGCAATAATTGTTGAATAAGTCAGGGCTATTAATCCACTAATTAATCCGCCTATTGCACTATGTACAACAATAAATATTCCAAGTAGGGAAAAAGCTTGCAAATAAATATTCCCGTCAAGAAAATATACTCTTACTAAAAAGAATATGCTTAACGTTAATATTGGCAATCCGTATTGCAATATAAATTTCTTTACTTGCCGCTTTTTCCTCATTTAATTCATAACTCTGCAGTGATTATATCAGTCCTTAGGCAGTTTTAAATACTTTTGCTATTGCTAAAAGTACTACAGCACCAACAAATGATATTACTATTGATCCTACCAACCCTGAGCTTTCTAGTCCTAATAAACCAAATAACAATCCACCTACTAAACCACCAACTAAACCAATAATGGTATCTCCAACTAATCCAAAGCCTCTACCTTTAACAAATACACCTGCCAACCATCCTGCAATTAATCCTACTATTAAAGATACTAGTAAACTCATTTCATTAAACTAATAATTATTACTCTGAAGTATAAAAATACTTTGTAAACGGATAAGTGTATTTATGTAAAGATATTGTAAATTTAATTATGAACTTCTACTCTTTTAATCTATAATCAAAACATGGAAGAAACAAAAACAGTAAAAAAGAATGATTTGCACTCCCTTAAATCAAGCGTGGCTGCAATAATGGGTTACATTCAGTTAGCGCAACAGAACGTAGCTAAAACTGATAACGCAGAAAATGAAAAGGCAAATGAGATGCTAACTAAAGCACTTCAAGCTGCGGATAGTTTAGATAAGCAGATTCGTAAAATTGAAGGAATTGATGAACCTTTAATGGATCTTTAATCTTCTCCGTAGTCCATTAATCTATAACCATACCCTCTTATAGACCTTATATAATCACCTTTTTCGTCGTTCAGTTTTTTTCGAAGTTTTCCAATGTGCACATCTACCACTCTTGTATCTACGTCAGATGAATAACCCCATACCGAAAAAAGAATTTTATCTCTTGTGCAAACTCTAAACTTATTAATCATTAAATAGTGGAGTAATTCAAATTCCTTAGAAGTTAATTCAATCTTTTTCCCTCCTTTATGAACTTCCATTGTCTCTATATTGATTACTAAATCTTGACTTTTTAATTCATTTGAACTGGATTTACCAAGTAAGTTCCTAATTTTAGAGTGTATTCTAGCTATTAATTCCTCTGAATTAAATGGTTTTGTAATGTAATCATCGGCTCCTGCCTTTAAGCTTGCTATAAGTGATTCAGAAGATTTATCACCTGTTAAAATAATAATTGGGACATCTGCAAACGATTTTCTAATGTTCTCAGTAATTGTTTTTCCATGGATATCCTCAAGCATTAAATCTACTAATACTAAATTCGGTTTATTAGCAATTATGTATTTAAGACCCTCTACTCCAGATGTAAAGGTGTGAGTATCTGCCTCAAGAGAATTTGTAATTAAATCCTTTAGAAAATTAAGTAACTCTACGTTGTCTTCAATTATTACTATTTTTGGAATCATGTATGTACGATATAACTTTATTTTTAAAAATATCAATATCAAATGGTTTTCTTAAATAGTCAGAAACCTTTAGTTTCTCTTTTACTTCGGAAAGGTTTGATATTGCTGACATTAAAATAATTGGAAGTCCCGGATGACTTATTTGTATTTCCTTTATAACGTCATCTGCCTTTACCTTTTTTAACCAGTAGTCAATTATTAGTAAATCTACTTCGTTGTTTTTTATTATGTTACGTAAGCTTAAATCGTCAGAACATTTAATTACCGTTATATTCAGTTCACTTATTATTAATTCAATTAACTGTAAAAGGTTTTTGTCATCTTCACACACTACTACAGTCATATATTTCAACTTAAACTAATATAAGAAAGATAAATCAAATTTGTAATGATTATATAACTCATTTGTAAATTTAATGTAAATTCGAAGGATTGAAGAGCCTGCGTAAGCAGGCTCTAGAAGGATTCTATTTAATGTCTACTCCACCAAAAACTGCACTACCAACAATTTCAACAACTTTATCTGATTCTCCTACACCTCTTCTACCTTCGTTTATACCACCAAAAATACCAATTCCGTTATTTATTAGCTTCACATCGTGTGGTAAAAATAATTCGATGCCACCAAAAAGCAAATTAATTTCAATCTTCACTTTGCCAGTAATTTCGGCGTCTTTTAAGTCTAGTTTTACTCCACCAAATGTGGCGTTAATTTTTGCACCGGTAAATTCACCTTTTACAAATTTTTCTTCAGCCCAAAACGTGACATTTGAATTTACAAAACCATGCTCAGTCGAAGATCCCATGTGTCTATCTCTTTTCCCTATTAAAACGCTAACACCTGCAAATATTATAAATAAAGGCCATAAATTCCATATTGAGAATGGCAGTACATCTAATGAGTCAAGTTGTAGAAATACTCCCACAGTTAGGATAAATAATCCAGGTATAATATTAAATGGGTTACGTATTACTAAATAAATACCCCAAAAAACCAATGCTAGTGGCCATAAATTAATTAACCCGTAGCCAATTCCAAATTGATTTAATAATAGTACTAAACCTAGAACTACAATTAACCCACCCCACAAGAACCTTGAACTAGAATTATTCATTTTATTTATTTAAAAATTAAATTAAAGTGTTGTTACTACAACGTTACCACTTGTTAGTTGAATATTAACGTCAATTACATTTTCGGAATTTAAATCCCCAATTTGTACAACTCCATTCTTAGAATCAACATCCTTATTATTTACTGTAAGATTGCCGGAAGTTTTATTGTAAGTAATGTTAATTAAACTATCTTTAGGCAATTCTAAGTTATTATTTCCAGATGTAAGCTGAACATTAACAGCCTTAACATTTGTTTTGGATAAGTCAACATCCATGTTCCCCGATGTTTCTTCGATAGTTAATGAATCAAGATTTAAATCTTTAAGATCTAGCACACCATTCCCTGAAGTCATTTTTATATTAAGCGCTGTAGGAATTTGTGTTTGACCAAGAACATATTTATAGTCTGAATTCTGGTTAAAAAATAAGAATTTAATGCTATCTTTATTTTCAACACCAGAGTCAATTACCAATTTATTACCTTCTAGTTTGGATGTTAAAAATGGACTTGAACTATTTTTGTAGTATGAAGCATTTAAGTCTAAATAATCTAGTGAATCTTCGTTTGTTGTTATTGAGTATTCCTCACTTGTAAAAGACATTGTAACTTCTCTTTGTGATATATCTTTTAAGTCATATTGATCTTTTGAAACTGAGTAGTCAGAAGTAACGTACTCTCCTTTATCTAGGTCTATATTAAATGTCTGCAAAAAAGGAATGTTTTTTTCAAGATCTTGTTTTAATGCGTTATTGCTGGTATTTAGATATGCTGCAAACATTAAAACAAATACAAACACTAATGAACTTATAATCCCAAATATTGAAGATAATAAAGAGTTCTTTCCAAATATTATTTGAAATCCTCCAATAATAATAAATACAGGCCAAATACGTAAGAATATTAATAACACTGTACCCCACGATGACCATGGAATAATACCCATTGTATTTAGCAAAAAGAAAATGCCTAATACTATTAACGTAGCTGCGCTTGTAATTCTATTAATAAGTGGCTCTCCATTTGAATGGAAACCTACATCTGATTGACCCATATAAAAATATAACATCTAGTACACTGATTATTGTTCTATTCTTGCATAAAGTCAATATTGTGGATTACAAAGCTCTGAAACCTTTACTTACTATGTACCTATATGCTTTTGCTCTGATTTTTTGATCGGGGATTTGTTTTATAGAAGTAACTCCAAATTTTTTTGATAAAAGTTTTATAACAACAGAGTTATCTTTTGGATAATGTTCGCTTAGAAGTTGCCTTATAGTACTTGAATTAATACCCTTTGAACTTAATTCTGCAGCAATTCGCTTTTCGCCGTACTTACCTTGAGCAACACGATTTTTAACCCACCAAGTGGCATATTCAAAGTCGTTAATATTGTTATCTGCTAATTTATCTATAACAAATTTATTTAAATCTTCCTTGTTTAAGTTGGAATTAAAAGATTTCGACTTTCTGTTTAATATTATTTTATTTATTTTTTCTTTTACTTCGAAAGTTGATCTTGGTCTTGAAATTGCCCAATTAAGGACTTTTCTGAATACAAGATTATAGGAATCAATGTCTTTTAGTTTTTGAATGTAAGTCCCATCAAGTTCTTTGCCAACAAAAAGTTTTTCCTGAATTATAGTATTTTTATCTAGAGCCAAAAAAAATTCACCATCCACAAAAACATTGACACGTTCTTTATCTTTTATTGCTTGGCTAAGAGCAGTAACTTGCATAGTAAATTTTTAAACTTATTATTTTAACATTACAAAGGCGGGCCGAAGGCCCGCCGTAAGAACTTTTATTTAAATTACTCTCCCTTAATAGCTTCAACAGGGCTAATATTGGATGCTTTAATAGCTGGAATTAAAGATACTAATAATGTAATTAGTAATAACACTAAACTATATATTGCAAGTGAATTTAAATCCACTCTAGCAAAAATACCTGCGTCTGTTATTTGCACAACGTTATATGTTTTCTTAATTGTATCGCCTATAAGAGAGCTGAACCAATTTGCGATTAAACTTTCTGATAATATATTCAAAATTATTCCAACACTTACGCCTAGCAAATACGCAAAGAATGTATACATTAATGCTTGAGATGTGAAGAGTTTAATAACATCTATTTTTTTCATTCCGATTGCTCTGAATATTCCAATCTCCTTTCTACTATCTGCAACAAACTTAAGCATTGCAAAAATAATTACCGCAATGATTATCAATATAAAACCCACAGTAAAACCTGTTGATACAGTTTGTATAGTATTTTGAATCGTATTTATTACCTCTTGGTTATTTGCATCTTGTAGCGCGTACCCTGCTTTATTTAATGCAGCAACAACTGAAGATCTATTATCAACTGAATCAATCTTTAATGTAATGTAGCTTGAATGCTTAATTGAGTTTTGGTAAGCATTAGCATCTGTATAAACTCCTTCAACAGTATTATTTCCATCGCTTGAAGTTTTTATTACTAAACCCGGAATATTATACGAACTAGTTGTTGTGGTTGTCTCTTGGAATCCAAACCCAGGACCTCTTCCAGATCCTATCGATCTACTAAATCCAGTTCCAGTTGTTGATGAAAACTCACTGCCATCAAATGATAAACCTAAATAGGTTTTATCAAGTAAGTCCGTTGATGGGTCGGAAGTTTTAGCATCTAATTGGTTTTGAATATAATTTTTCATTACATTGTTTGCAAATGCAGCTGGCACATAAGTTGTCTGGTTAAAATTACTTCCTGAATTATTACTATCTATTACTCCAACTACTATAAATGTGTAAGTTTGTGGAGCGGCGATCTTATCGTAATTCCAATATGCCGATATTTCACTTTTTCTTGAATCTATTAATGCCTGCAGTTCAGAATCACTTAATTTAACAAATGATCTGGTCTCACCATTTTGTGTAATTTTATAATCTTGGATTGTATCTAGTCCTCCAAATTCAATTGTAAATGTTTTCCCGATTAAATCTTCCTTACTATAATTAATTGCTTCTGTTTTTACAGGTGAGGAACTTTCTATTGTTGAAGGGTCCACTCTTTCACCTGATTGCATTTGTCGTCTTAATGCGGAAAAATCTACATCAATCTGTGTTTTACCTGCCCAATCTTCGTAAGAAGAGGTAAAAGTATTTGCATTTAATATTATTGGAATAGGTTCGCCTTCCACATATTCAAAAGACTCTTCGATATAAAGCGAAGCACTTATTGAATCAAGCTCTGAGAGCGAACTTATTTTATAAGTAGTATTTTCGAATAAATCACTACTACTTATATTCGTTATTGGAACACTACTATTCAAAGATGCAGAAACTACATGCTCTAAGTTTTCAACAGAGGCCAAATCAGTTTCTGAAAAGTTACTTTCAAAATTCAGTTGCTGAAATGAACTTTGCCCTCCAGCACCATTAAAGCTAGGCCCTCCACTTTGTGTATTTGGAGTGGTTGTAGTTGCCTTTTGAACCTGAAGTAAAGTAGATTGCTCGGCAATTGTTCCAAATATACTTTGGTTCGCAGCATCTTGAAAATTCTTTACTTGACTTGAAATAATTACAGTTAGAACCAACAATATAAAAATTGGAATAATTAAAAAAAGTGCTTTACCTTTTTGTTCTTTCAACTTTTTTAAGTTGATTTTATTTAGATAAATGATATTCATTGTTTATGCTTAATATTTAAAAATTTTGGGTTTTAACTTGACCATGGTCAATAAAAATTTGTTTGGTAAAATTCTTAGCAACTTTTTGATCATGTGTAATGACTACAAGACTAACTCCCTCTTTATTAATGTCCTTAAGAATTTTTAGTATTCTTTCTGTATTTTCTGCATCCAATTTTGCTGTAGGCTCATCTGCAAATATTATTTTTGGTTTATTTGCCAGAGCTCTAGCAATTGCAACTCTTTGTTCTTCTCCACCGGATAACTTATTTGGTTTATGATGAATTCTGTCTTTAAGTCCGACTTTAATTAATAGATTCTTTGCCTCTGCTTCGGCAATGTGTATGCTTTTACCAGCTACTAGCATTGGTAGCATTACGTTTTCAAGTGCAGTAAAGTATTCCTGAAGGTAGATATTTTGAAATATAAAGCCAATAGTTTTATTTCTAAATTCCGAGACTTTATTATCGGAACCCTTATTCACTTGCGTGCCATCCACTAATACTTCACCGTGGGATGCGTCAATAAGACCACCCATAATTTGCAGTAATGTTGTTTTCCCGCTGCCTGAAGGCCCAATTATTGCTAAATCTTCCCCATAATTTAATGCAAAATTTATATCTTTAAGTGCTGATACATTTTCCTTATTACTTTTATAAATTTTGCTAACATTCTTAATCTCTATAACTTTGTTAGCCATAGCAATTCACTAATAAATATTAGTTTCATCTTAATTTTTTTATTGAGAAGCGAATGTGAAGGATTAGTGAATTCCTGGTGAAGTTTAGTTTGCGATAGTTATTATAAAAGTCGTTCCTAATTCTAATTCTGATTCAATTTTAATCTGGCCTTTAAATAAGTCTATAATCTCTTTGGTTAATGCTAACCCAAGACCTGACCCACCTGTAGCTCTAGATCTTGAATTATCAATTCTATAAAATCTTTCGAATATTTTATTAAGTTTATCTTTAGGAATACCAATTCCATTGTCACTTACAATAATTTGTAGGTTGTCATTTTCTTGCTTAATTGCCACATTAATTTCTGGATTATTTTTTGAGTACTTAATACCATTCTCAATTAAATTACATATTGCTCTTTTAAATAATGCGCTCGAACCGTTTAATTTAAAACTTTTAACTTGGCTTTTGAAAGTAATATTTGCATTTGAATTTAAATCGCATTCTTCGTTAATAAGAGTTTTAACAACTTCTATTGCGTCAAAAGTTTCTAATTTGTAATTCTTTTTTTCGATTGATGATAGCAAAGTTAAATCTTCAATTAGTTTATTTAAAGAATCTACGGCTGTAATAGCAGTTTTAATACTATCTTTAGTTTCGGTATCAATATCGTTTACTAAAATTACTGATTCTAAGTTTACGCGCATTGCACTTAAAGGAGTTTTTAATTCATGCGAAATATTTTGAGTAAACTCCTTTTCTTTCTCGACTAGGTTCTGAATATTTACAATCATGCTATTGAAGTTGTTTATCACCTCTCCTATTTCACCATACGTATTTTCCTGAATTATCTTAGATTTTAAGTTCAAGTCGTTAATCTCTTTCATTGTTTTATTCAATTTCTTTAAAGGGTTTAAAGAGCTTTTTACTACAAAGTAGCTACCTCCAAGTGCAATAACTATTTGAAGACCTATAAGTACAAAAGTAAGCGTTAATACTGTTTGTCTAAATTGTTCCCTCTCTTCACGGATCTGTTCCATTATTTGTCTACGCAGTTCATCATCGTTGTTCAGCATTCCAAATCCATTTCCACTTATTTGCAGATTTGGTCCAGGTCCTTTTCCATAACTTTCTACAGACAAATTAATTGATACAAGTGTAGTTAAAGTAGTTATTAATGTAAGTATAAAGAACAAAAAAACTAACTTGATCTGCAGTGTATTAAATTTTTTTAAATATTCGATAATTTCATTCATATATATAACCTTTACCTTTAATTGTTTTAATTAGTTCGGAATCCTTTCCAAGCTTTTTTCGAATTGTTTTTATATGCGTTTTTACGGTTTCTGTAAAGATGTTGGCATTAGTATCCCAAACATGTTCTAGTAATTCTTCTGATGATATAACTCTATTCTTATTTCTAATTAAGTATTCTAAAACACCGGTCTCTTTATTACTTAAAGTAATTGTATTATTTTTATTATCTATTAAAGAGTTTTTTTCTGCATTTAATTTAAAACCACCGATTGTAAGTTCAATACTGTTATTTGTAGAGTTACGCCTAACAATGGCATTAATTCTTG
>CAYUKX010000023.1:0-16313 GCA_964445405.1 uncultured Candidatus Saccharibacteria bacterium | reverse complement strand
ATAACAGTTCCCAACGTAGATATTAATGTAACCACCTTTACACAAACAAACTCAACATTTACCTCTACATCCGGTGCATTGAATATAAGTGATAATATAGCCATTACTGGAACTGGAACATTTAATCATAATAACGGTACTGTAAACTTAATAGGGTCTTCGACGATCTCATACAACTGTAATAATGCAGTATTTAATCAAGTAAATATTACTAGAACAAGTGGAACTATAAGCCTGAGTAATTGTAGTTTACCAATCGGCAACAATCCAACTATTACACAAAGTGCTGGATTTAGTTTTAACCTAGGAAATTCTACAATTATTGGTACCGGCACTCTTACGTTTGCATCTGGTAATACACTTAACTTAACCTCAACTGGGACTCTGTCAGGTTTTTCTGGATTGGTAGTTGAAAACTTAGTTGTAAATGGTGCATCAGCAAATTACTCGTCTTACACTAATTTTACAATACCTGGGTCAATTACGCTTACGTCAGGTAGTTTGGCATTACCACAAACAACTTCCACAGGCGTACTTACCACAGCAGCTGGTACGTTAACAGCATCAAGTGGAGTAACAACTGTTTCAAGTACAATGACATTGGCTGGAATTACATTTAATCATAATGGTGGTTCATTTAATTTCACTGGAAGTACAGCTACACTAAGTTGTAATAACTATTCCTTTAATAGTGTTGCATTCAATAATACAGGTGTTAAAACGGTAAGTAGCAACTGTAACTTCCCATTAGGGAATAATCCTACAATAACAAATGGAGTTACACTAAGTGGTACCTTATCGGGAACTGGAACTTTAACAACAACCGCTGGAACATTAACATTAAGTAGTGGTTCAGTAGTAACAGGATTTACTGGATTCAATCTAACAAATCTTACTATGTCGGGTCCAACAATAGATGCCGGTGCATATTCGCAATTCGCAGTTAGTGGTACTCTTTCCTTGACTGCTGGAGCATTAAGGCTGCCAGATGACAGCAGTATTAGCACACTTACCGTAAGTGGCGGAACATTTAACACTACAACAGGAGATTTAACACTAGGTGCATTAACAATTTCGGGAAGCCCAACATTTAACGCCCCTACTGGAACTTTAACTATTCTTGGAACACTTACAATTTCGAATACTCCTACATTTAATCACAATAGCGGAATTGTTAATTTTACAGGTAGTGCAGTAACACTAAGTTGTAATAATGTAAGCTTTAATAGAGTTACTTTAAACAATACTGGTCTACTAACAATAAGCAGTAACTGTAATTTCCCTCTAGGGGCAAATCCAACAATTGCCAACTCAGTAACGCTGAGTGGAACACTATCAGGAACGGGATTAGTTACAATGCCGATCGGTACTCTAATTTTAAACTCAGGATCAACATTTAGTGGATTCTCAGGATTAACTGGGTCTACTAACTCTTTAACAATTAACAACACAACTGCAAATTGGGGTGCTTACACTCAGTTAGACATAGGTGGCAATTTCATTTTAACTGGTACAGCACCATCATTTACAGCACCTAGCGGAGATTTAAATCTATATGGTAATTTTAGTCACTTATCGGGAACATTCACACATAACAACGGGAATTTTAATCTTGTAGGTGGCAATCAAACTATTTCAGGTATTGCAACAACGTTCTACAATCTTTCTAAAATTGTAACAACTGCAGATATCTACACTTTAACATTACCTGCTAATATAACATTAACAGTTGTGAACAATACAACATTCAATGGTTACGATATTAGTAATAGATTATTGTTAAGAACATCTTCAGGCACAACTCAGTGGAAAATTGACCCACAAGGTGCCAGAAGTTTTCTATTTGTGGACTTAAAAGATGCATGGAATACAAATGTAATTGTAGTAGAAGTTGGTGGAAGTGGAAGCTACGATAGTGGACATAATAGTTTTTTCAGTTTTGGCGATTTAGTACCAAATGCACCAACAAATCTTGGTCCTATTGGAGTTATAAGTGCAATTTATACAACAACACTAAAACCTAACTTTACATTCACAATAACTGATCCAAACTTTTTAGATACAGTTAAATACAACATTCAAATAGATAATGACAGTGACTTTAGTTCACCAGTTGTAAACTATACATCTGCGTTAATATCACAAGGTACTAAAAGTTTTACCGTTGGACAAAATTCTGGTACTGGAACTTATACGGATGGGGGTCCTAATCAAAGTCTTACAACAGGTGCATATTATTGGAGAGTCAATAACACAGATGATACAGGAATGTTCTCTGCGTATACAGCTGGTAACTCAGGTAGTATTGCATTTTATGTAGATGCAACTGCGCCAGATGCATTTACACCAACACTTAATGTGACAAGCCCAACGACCAATACCACGCCAATAGTAACATTTAATACAACTGATAATGTAGCAGTAAACTATTATCAAGTTAAAGTAGATAGTGGTAGTTTTAGCACAAGAACAAGTCCTTATACTTTACCTGAACTGGCTGCAGGTGCACACACAATCACAGTCAGAGCATTTGACACTACCGGCAACTTTACAGATGGAATTGTATTAGTAACTGTAGAACTTAACGCGCCAGATCCTTTTACGCCAACATTAAATGTAACTAGCCCAACAAATAATCAAACACCAATTGTTAGTTTTAGTACTACTGATGACGCTGGGATAGATCATTACGAAGTCAAAATTGATTCTGGAAGTTTTACAACACAAACAAGTCCTTATCAATTACCAACTTTAAGTTCAGGCTCACGTACAATTACTGTAAGAGCATACAACATTAACAATTCTTATACTGATGGAACAGTAGTAGTTTATATTGATATTACAAGTCCTAATATCTTTACACCAACTACAAATGTGGGGACTTACACAACTGATCAATCACCAACAATTACATTTAATGCTACCGATTCTCAGACTGGAATTGACCATTATGAACTTAATATAGACGAAAGCGGCTTCACAACTAGAACTAGTCCTTATACAATATCGCCTGATTTAGCAGAGGGAACACACACTATAACAGTAAGAGCTTACGATAATGCAGGGAACTTTAGAGATGGAACAATTCTTACAATTAATATAGATTTAACAAGTCCAGACGCGTTTATCCCAACTTTAAATGTATCAAGCCCAACAAGTAATACAAGACCTACTGTTTCGTTTAGTACAACAGATAACTTCCTTATGAGTTATTATCAAGTAAAGGTTGACGAGGGAAGCTTTAGTACACAAACAAGTCCTTATCAAGTACCACAATTAAGCGCAGGTGATCATACAATTACAGTAAGAGCTTTTGATGCAGCAGGCAACTATACCGATGGCGAACCGAATTTGGTAAACATTGACGAAAGCGGACCAGATGCATTTACACCTAGCTTAAGTCCTGTTTCTCCAACCAACGACACAACACCAGATTTAAGTTTTAGTACAACAGATAATAACGGAATTGATTACTACCAAGTTAAGATTGATAGTGGTAGCTTTACTACTCAAACAAGCCCATATACACTACCAACACTTGCAGCTGGATCACATACTGCTACAGTTAGAGCATTTGATTTACTGGGCAATTATACAGACGGAAGTATTAGCATTGTAATAGACACAACGGCACCACATACATTCTCACCAACTTTAAATACAGGGTCGAATACAAATAACACTTCACCGATTGTTTCTTTTACTACAACAGATACGGTGGGTATGGGTTATTACCAAGTTAAAGTTGACGGTGGTGCTTACGAAACACAAACTAGTCCTTTTCAATTACCATTACTATCATTAGGTAGTCATTCAATAAGTGTAAGAGCTTATGATGCAGCTGGTAATTACCGAGATGGAACAGTTTTAAATATAACAGTTGATACAATTGCGCCAGATTCATTTACTCCAACTTTAAATGTAGTAAGTCCAACAATTAACACGACGCCAACTATTACCTTTTCTACAGACGATAATATAGGGGTTTCTTATTACAGAGTTAAAGTAGATGGTGGGAACTTTGCAACTAAATCAAGCCCTAATCAATTAGAACCATTATCAAATGGAAGCCATACCATTACTGTTAGGGCCTACGATGCCGCTGGCAATTACACTGAGGGCAGCGTAAATGTAACAGTCGATAGAACATCACCTGATCCATTTACACCAACTTTAGATGGAACATCACCTATAAATACAACTACACCTACAATAAATTTTGAAGCTACAGATTCACTTGGCATTGATCACTACGAAGTGAAAATTGATAACGGCAGCTATACTACCCAAGAGAGTCCGTATACATTACCATCATTAAGTGAGAACACTTATAATGGAACGCCACATACAGTTACAGTAAGAGCTTATAATACTCTTGGGAATTCCACTGATGGAATAATTAGCTTTAAAGTAGATGTAACTGCTCCTACAATAACTTATTACGTAGCTAGAAAATATAATAACGCTGATATTCAAACAACTTTCTATATTCAAGATAATATTGGAGCACCACTACAAAACGTTAATGCAACCGGAGGTAATTTAAGCTGTACGCAAACACATCCTTTAGCTGTAAGATGTACGGTTACAACATCACAAAGTGGAGATGTAACTGTAAATTCAACTGACAGTGCTGGCAATTTAAGTTCAATAACAGTTACAGACTATGTAATTGAAACTACTCCACCTGTTATACAAATTGTAGCTCCTACAAAAACATCTGCAACAACAATAACAGATACAACTATAATAGTTACAGACAACACAGCAATACTAGCAGACAACGTGAGAGCAATTTCTGGCGGTACAATATTATGTAATCAAACAAATTCTACAAGAGTTGATTGTACTGCTTCAATTTCTGATACCGGCAACTTGGTAATAAACGCAACCGATAATGCAAACAACGCTGTTGCACTAACAGAAACTGGGTACAGTGTGGCATCAACACCACCAGCCGCATTTACACCATCTTTAAATACAACACCATTTACAAACAATACTGCACCTATATTATACTTCGCTACTACTGACGGCGACGGAATTGATCACTACGAAGTAAAAATAGATAGTGGTAGTTTTACAAGTCAAGTAAGTCCTTACCAGTTACCTACACTTGCTGTAGGATTTAGAACTATTACAGTAAGAGCATTTGATACACAGGGTAACTTTAGAGACGGAACCGTAAATGTAACTATAGAGAATACATATCCAGAAGATTTTACACCTACATTAAATGTATCAAATCCTACAAATGTAACTGATCCTGAATTATCTTTCTTTACAACAGACGTAAGTGGTATTAGTCATTACGAAGTTCAGATTGATGAAGGTGTATTCGTAGAGCAAGAAAGCCCTTACCAGTTACCAACATTAACAGAGGGAGAACATAATATTGTCGTAAGAGCTTACAATACTGTAGGTAATTATACAGATGGGATTATAGATTTAACAATTGATCTAACAGCACCAGATCCATTTACCCCACAAGTAGATCCAGGGGAAATAACCAGTAACTCAACACCAGATCTACTCTATTCTACTACTGACAATGTTGGAATAAGCCATTACGAAGTTCAAGTTGATAGTGGAGACTTTAGCATTCAAGCAAGTCCATATTCAGTACCAACTATTCCTGAAGGAGACCATACATTAAGTGTTATGGCGTTTGACTTAGCTGGTAATACAACATCAGGATTCGCAGCAGCAACAATAGATTTAAGTGCTCCTGTAATTTCTTTTACATCACCTACAAAACTAAGTAACAACCCAATTACTGACACTACAATAAATATTACGGATGATATAGCTATTGAAACAGTTGGAATTAGTAGTTCTGGGGGAGCTGTAGATTGCACTCAAACAGATAGTGTAACAGTCGATTGTTCATCTGTAGTAACTAACAGCGGTACATTTACTATTTATGCATACGATGTTGCTGGCAACTTTTCATATGTTGATATAACAGATTATTTAATAGACTCATCAGGACCAAGCATAGTAATAACAGCACCTACAAAGTCATCAACTTCAACAATAACCGATACTACAATTAGAGTAACAGATAACTTTTCTATACTAGCAAACGGCGTTTCAGCAACAGGAGGTTCTATAAATTGTACTCAAACTACAGGAACTCAAATTAATTGTACTTCTTCAATTTCAGATAGTGGCGATTTACTTATTAGCGCAACCGATGTTTCTGGGAATAATACCCAAGTGATCGAATCTGGATATTTAATTGCTACTGATGTTCCAGCTGCATTTACACCAACATTAAACACAAGTGCCATTACATCAAACAGAACACCTACTGTATCGTTCTCTACTACTGATGTCGATGGAATAAACCACTACGAAGTAAGAATCGATAGTGGATCGTTTAGCACTCAAAGTAGTCCTTATCAGTTACCTGAATTACAGGATGGCTTCCATACAATAACTGTAAGAGCATTTAGCAACAACAGCAGCTTTAGGGATGGTACTGTAAGCGTTACAATCGATAACGAAGCACCTATCGATTTTACCCCAACACTAAACGTAGTATCACCTACAAATAATCAAACTCCAATATTAAGTTTTACAACAACAGATAATAACGGTATTGATCATTACGAAGTTAAAATTGACTCAGGAAGTTTTAGCACTAGAACAAGCCCTTATCAATTACCATCATTGTCAGAAGGAGCCCATACAATTACTGTTAGAGCCTACGATGTTGTTGGTAACTATAAAGATGGCAGCATAGATTTAACTATTGACCTAACTCCACCTAGTGCATTTACACCAACACTAAATGTGAGTTCACCTACGAATAATAGAACTCCACAAATATTCTTTAACACTACAGATGCTGTATTAATGGGTCACTACGAATTACAGATTGATAGTGGTAGTTTTAATATACAAACAAGTCCATATACATTACCTACGTTAAACGATGGTGACCATACGATTACAGTTAACGCGTATGACTTTGCAGGTAATCAACGTAGTTCAAGTGTTAATTTAACAATAGAACTAGATGGGCCAGCTAACTTTACACCAACATTTAATGTTACTTCGCCAACTAATAACACCACACCTATATTACAATTTAGTACTACTGCACCTGCAGGCATTGATCACTACGAACTACAAATTAATTCAGGTACATTCACAACTCAAACTAGTCCATACCAACTATCGGAATTATCAGAAGGAAATCATGTATTTAGGGTAAGAGCAATTGATATTGCAGGCAACCTAACTCTAGGCACAGTAAATTTAACAGTTGACTTAACACCACCAAACGACTTTACACCAGTGTTAAACGTTGGTTCACTTACAAATAATCCAACACCAACATTACAATTTAATACTACTGACAATGTCGCGATGGGGCATTTCGAAGTTCAAATAAATTCAGGAGCATTCACTACTCAAACTAGTCCATACATTCTACCTGGCTTAAGTAATGGTAACCACTCTATTACAGTAGTTGCCTACGATGCCGCAGGTAATTCAAGGAATAAGAATATTGGCGTGTCTGTAGATAGCCAAACACCAACAATAAACTACGTGTCACCTACAAAAGTAAGTACTGTTAATATTACAGATACTGTTATTCAAATTACAGATAATCTGGGTATTCATGCTGATGATATTAACGCTATGGGAGGAATAATAAGTTGCGAACAAGTGAATGTTACTTCGGTAACTTGCACAAGTGTAGTAAGTCAAAGTGGCACTTTAGTAGTAAGTGCGATAGATACTGCAGGGAATACAGCCTCTAGTTCAATTGAAGGCTATATTATAGATGTACAAGGGCCACAAATAACAATAAATGCTCCAACAAAAACATCATCTGCAACAATTACAGATACAACTTTACATATAGTTGATAATTATATTGTCCAAGCCGAAGATATTACTGCAACAGGTGGAGTTATCCAGTGTTCCAATACCAATAGCTCTACTGTTGATTGTACAGTCTCCATTTCTGATAGTGGTAACTTAACTATTAATGCTGTTGATAGTGTAAACAATGAATCAAATGCAATCGAACAAAACTATTTAATTACGGGTAGCGTACCAGCTGCATTTATACCAACTTTAAATACAGGTTCATACACTACAAATAAAACTCCAATACTAAGCTTTGAAACAACAGATGCAGATGGAATAAATCACTACGAAGTTAAAATAGATAATGGAACATTCTCAACTCAAACAAGTCCTTACCAATTACCTGAATTAAGTGAAGGATTTCATTCTATTACTGTAAGAGCATTCAGCAATAATACAAGCTTTAGAGACGGAACTGTAAATGTAACAGTAGACTTAACAAACCCAACAAGTATATCTTTACTAATTAATGTTCAATCGCCTACTAACAATCAAAATCCTATAATCTACTTTGCTGCCACCGATGAAAATGGAGTTGATCACTACGAAGTAAAGGTTGAAAGCGAAGCAGGACAATTTATAAGACAAACAAGTCCATATACTATACCTACACTAACTGAAGAGTTGCATAAAATAACTGTTAAGGCATTTGACTTAGCAGGTAATACTTTAGAAACTGCACAAGAATTATTAGTAGACATAACATCTCCAGAAGGTAGTATGTATATAAACAACAAAGAGGAGTTAACCGAAGAAAAATCAGTAGTATTACATATAACTGCAACTGATAATCTATCTGGAATAAAAGATATGGTTGTATCAGAAAATTCAGAATTTATTGAAAGCAATTATGAACCATTTTCTGAAACAAAAGTATGGACTTTAAGTAATAATCCAGGACTTAAAACAATCTACATCAAGTTTATAGATAATGCAGGTAACGAATCTAAAGTTTATTCAAACTCAATTACATATATTAGAAACGTCGAAACTCTTGAAGATCTTGGATCTGAACCTACAATAATCGAACAAATTCAAACACAAATAATAGATATTGCAAAGAATGAATTACCAACTGCCCTAGTAACCACAACAATAGTTGCAGTAGCTGCAAATATTGCCGCATATCCAAAGTTTATTACTTACGGATTATTCCTAATTAGATTCAGAAGAAAGAAAAAAACATGGGGAATTGTCTACGACAACCATACAAAAAGACCAATCGAGTTTGCAAGTGTAAAAATATATTCTGCAGAAAGTAAGCAGTTCTTGGTACAAAGAGTAACAGACACAGAAGGTAAATACGGTTTTGTACTAGATAAAGGTAATTATATTATTGAAGTAAAGCAAGGCGGTTACAAAACTTTCAATCAAACATTTGAATACTTAAGTCAAGAAGGTACTTATATAAAAGATATTGCCCTTGAACCAGAAGTAATAACTAAAGCAAAAGTTAATTCAATTAACATAAAACAAATTCTATACAGTGTTAATTCAATATTAGTCTATGGTGGGTTTGCCTTGTCTATTGTTGCACTTATAGCAAATGTTTCGATAATAAATATATTTATTGTTCTACTATATGTAGCTCAATTTGTAGTTATAAGACGATTAAGACGACCTGCAAAAGAATGGGGATATATTTATAGTTCACATACAAACCAAAGGATAAAAGGGGCTTTTGTAAGAGTTTATGATGTAAAGAACTCAAGACAAGTAGAAGTTGTAATAACAGATGAAATGGGTAGATATGTATTTAATAAATTAAAACCTGGCGAATACTTAATAAACGTTTATGCTGATGGATATACATTCCCTTCAAAGAACGAGAATAATGTTGTAAAAGGTCCTACAGGAGAGAGTTTCAAAAAAGTGATGTTAAAAAAGAATGGACAAATAAACATTGAGATTCCTTTGGATCCTTCTAAAAACCAAATGCAAAGGCCATTTCTAAAATAGGAATATCCAATTTTGAATCTCTGTGATAAATTGTTACCACAAGCAATTAACTTTTTTCATTTAGATTATGCTACCCAAACTAACATTAGATTCACTACTTGCGGGCGTAGAAATTCCATTACAGATTCAATCAAAGCTTGATGAACTTACGTCTTCGGAATACTTTCCGCTTATGGACCCTTCTGGTTATCATGCAATTCTTAATATTATTGCTTACGCTCTAAAAAACAACTGGACCATAGATCAAATTAATACATTCTTATTTAATCCTGTAAAACCTACGCGCGAGCAATTAGATATTTTTAGAACAAGACATGAACAAATATATGCAGAACAGGCAATTGGTATGGCAAGAGAAGTTGATGAATTAGATGATCAGTTTTTTTCAATTTCAAGCTCAATGTATGCAGGAAAATCTACTCTCGCAGCAGAAGTATGCTCTAATCTTGCTCAAATAGGTTATCGAGTTATTCCTATTGTTCCTGATTTTATGGTGGAAGTTGAAGAAGACCAAGACGATGAAGCAGGTACTGCACAACTCGAAAATCCTGAAGCTAGTACTAGAAAAAAGAAACCTGGTTTTATTACCTTGCGTGGCAAAACTGTAAAACCAGGAGACACTGTAGGTAACGATGGCTTTACAAGAATTGAAGCATTAGCTTACACAGCAGCAGATTGCGAGATATTCTTTAATAGCCTTAATATTCAACCAAACGAAAAAATTGTAATCCATTTTGATGAGTATTCGTTTATGGGACCTGAAGATGTTCTTTATTTTAGAAATTATGTTCAACAGAAATATCCTAATATAAAAGTTTTATTTGTAGGATTAAATAAAAATGCTTTAGGTAAAGAATTAGAAGGTTACGCAGCTATAAAAGAATCTGTAGCAACCGAAATGGTATGTAAATCATTTGTTCCTAATATTCTAGAAACCATTGATGAACAATGTGAACCGACGGGTACACATACATCTAGATATGTAGTTTTACCAAATGGGTTTCATGTTTTGGACTGTGGATTTTTACCTGTAGTTGTTCCTAAGGAATTTGCACAAATTGTGTACTATACACCAAGTAACGCAGAGCATCATATGTACAATATTTTACTAGAGTGTGGCCAAGTAAACCTTTTAAATCAGGTAGTATCTCCTGATGAAAACCAAGATATGACAAGAGTAAATTTGTTTCATGCATTAAGATCGACACAAGTTATACAAGAAGCGTAGAATATAAACAATAGTTATTACGATGTAAAAATCTATGGCTTATAATAAATTAAACAAACAGGAAGAGGATGTAATCGTTAATAAAGGAACAGAATATCCTTTCACAGGAGAATACGATAATTTTTATTTACCTGGGACATTTATATGCAGGCGTTGCAATTTGCCTTTATTTTCTTCAAAAGCAAAATTTGATGCACACTGTGGTTGGCCTGCGTTTGACGATAGCTTCGCAAATGCCTTAAAAAGAATTCAAGACAGTGATGGTCAAAGAATTGAAATACAATGTAATAATTGTAATGCACATTTAGGGCATGAATTTACTGGAGAAGGTTTAACAGAAAAGAATGTACGTGAATGCGTAAATTCTGTATCTATAAAATTTATTCCAGAATCACAAGATTTACCTAAAGTACTTACAGATTAATCAAGCTGAGTACCATCTGGACAAAGTTTAAACTGACAATTTCTTGATGATTCTCTACCAACTTCTGTGCCATCAGCACATGCTTTGACTTCTTGAGTACAAACTGTAGATTCAGATGCTGAAGTATTTGTTGTATCTACTGGACATTCGTAAAAGTCACAGCCATTAGTAGTATCTCTTATTACAATATTTCCATCAGGACATATTTTTGTATCTAATGCACATGTCACTACTTCAGAAAAATCACTTACTTGAATTAAATCTGTTCTAGGAGTGTTCATTGATTGGTATACTAAAAATGCAACCACTGCCAATACCAAAGCTATAACAACTCCAGCTATTATCAGGATATTTCTTTTATTCATTTATTTATATTAATAATTACTTTTATTTATTATATACAATTCCAATTTTGATTTGTAAAAATTTTTATACTGTACTTAACGCCATAAGTATAAGCGCACCAACAATACTTAGCAATAACCCCAATACCATATTATAAAAAGCTATTCTTTTATTGTTATATATAAAAAATGGGATTGAAAGTGCAATTAATGCCAAAGCAGTTAAAACTCCGAATGGAATATAGTTATTGTTATTTGCAGATAGATAAGGTAGTAGTTGAATTACTGAAATAACGCTTTCAATAAGTATAATCACCATTGGAATTACAATTGCTATCATTCGTTTCTTTATATCCCTAGAATACTTTGCACTCATACCTGCTAAACCACAAAGAGCACCTACTAAAATTGCAATAAATACCCAACTTATATAAGTAGCTACAATAGTTATTACGGGTACATCTACTATAGTATTTAATGCAAAACCTGTAATGTAATAAGCACTTACTGAAAATGCTAGAAATATTATAGGCATTGCAACTGAATTTATTCTTGATCTAAATCTAGAGCCTACAATAAAAGCGGATATACTCCAAACTGACGCAGTATTTAAAAAACCTCCAACAACAAAAAATGGACTCCCTGTAGGTAATTTATCTGCTAATGACGATGCTACACCTAGTAAAGCACCTAAAAGTATTAATAAAATTATTTTAAAGTATCTTTTATTCATAGAGTAATAAATGTTCTATTCTTAACTCGGTTTAAGAATAGGAATTACTCTCATTATAATTTAAATATAATTTTTATGCCTCAAATAAAGTTAACGAATACATAACTAATACTCCAATAATAAAAGCAGAGATTTCAATTATATATTTTTTTACTCCTGCTTTTTTATGTATAACAGGTAATAGATCAGCAAGTGCTATATAAATAAATTGTCCTATTGCCAAAGGTATCAGGATCTTCTCTACCGATTCGTCAACACTTTGTAAAACAAAAACTAATACAACACCAAATATTGAAGTTAGTGCAGTTATAAAGTTTACAGTTAGAATTCTTGCTTTAGACCAGCCTGAGAATGCAAGTACAGATACATCTGCAAGTTCTTGTGGGATTTCATGAAGAATAACCGCAACAGTAGTTGCTATACCTACTTCAGGTGATATTAAAAAGCTCGCGCCTATTGCTATTCCATCAAGTAAATTGTGAATAGCATCGCCAATGGTATTAAGCTTACCTAAGTGTGAATGTCCAATATGATTATGGGTATGCTCGTTTGCAATTACTTCAATTTCTTCTTCAGAATCATGACTACAATGCAAGTAAGCTTCTACAATAAACATTATTAGTACACCTAAAATAATTCCCAGTATAGTGCTGTTATCGTAACCAAATGTTTCAATGTGGTCAGGCAACAAATGTATAAATACATCTCCGATAAGTGTTCCTGCTGCAAATGCGATTAAAGAGGTAATAATAAAACTTTTATAAATTTTATCTACAAGTATGATTATCCCAATAAAAGATACTAAACTAACTAATACTGAGGCCAGCAAGGGTAATAGCAATTCCATACATTTACTTTAAAAATAGATATTGTGATTTTATACCAGAAGCTTGACAAATGCAACAGTGTCGCATATAATTACTTTACTTTATTCGCACTTATTATGAAAAAAACTCATAAGAGAGACAAAATAATGAGCATTCTTCAGAACGGGGATCTACTAACGGCACACGAAATATCAAAAAAATTGCCGGAAATAGATAGAGCCACTGTTTATAGAAACATTGCCCTATTTGTAGCACAAGGGATTTTAAGAGAAGTTAACGTAAAAAAAGGAGTATCCAGTTACGAAATTAACAAGAAACACGATTATCACCAGCATTTTATTTGTGGTAACTGCGAAAAAGTAATTCCAATAGAAATAAATCCAGAGGAAGTTAAAAAAATCATACCCGTAGGTCTTAAAATTAAAGATTTTGAGCTTAATGTTCGGGGAATTTGCCAAGATTGTGACTAATAGTCTTGCCAAATAAAAAAAACATACTACAATAAAGGAATGCTCAACACCCTTTATAAAAGAATTTTCAAACCAATTGTATTCAAACTTGATCCTGAATTTGTCCACGATCAGATATCATTTTTTGGTAATCTACTCGGCAAATTCAAACTTACTAGAAATATCACAAAATATTTCTTTTTTTATTCCAATGTTAAGTTAGAGCAACAAGTTGACGGTATTAATTATAAAAACCCCATAGGACTTTCTGCAGGATTTGATAAGAATGCCAAACTACTTAATATTCTGCCATTTGTTGGTTTCGGATTTGAAGAAGTTGGCTCCATTACCCTAGATGAATATGTTGGGAACCCTAAACCAAGACTTTATAGGCTTAAAAAATCAAAGGCATTGGTAGTTTATTACGGATTAATGAACAAAGGTGTAAAGGTTATAGCAGAAAAGATTAGAAAGGCTTTAAAAACTAATATGGTAATTGGAGTATCTGTTGCAAAAACAAACTGCTCAAGAACTTCAACTGAAGACGCAGGCATTCAAGATTATTTTGATTGCTTAAAATATCTTCAAGAAAACAATATTGGTCAGTACTACACTATAAATATTTCATGTCCAAATACCTTTGGCGGTGAACCTTTTACAACTGAAGTAAAACTAGAAAAGTTACTACGTAAACTCTCCGAAATTAAAACAGATAAGCCAATCTACATTAAAATGCCAATTAATTTACCTATTGAGGAATTTGATAAACTTTTACAAGTAATAATCAAATATAACATTACTGGCATTATAGTAGGGAACCTTACTAAGGTTAGAGATTCTGAATTAATTAAAGATCCAATCCCTGAGCATATTAAAGGTGGTATTAGTGGTCTGCCTACACAAAAGTTATCTAACGAGTTAATTTCTTATACCTATAAACATTACGGTAACAAACTAACAATAATAGGTGTTGGTGGCATATTTTCTGCTGTGGATGCTTACGAAAAAATAAAAAGAGGAGCAACCTTATTACAATTAATTACAGGAATGATTTTTGAAGGCCCAATGTTAATTAAAGATATTAATAAAGGGTTAGTTAAACTTATGACAAAAGATGGTTATAGTAACATTTCGCAAGCCGTGGGTGCATATCACAAACAATACTAATCATCTCTTCCAATGAGAAAAAAGTTAGCAATCCATGCAACAAATAAAAAGCTAGCCATATAAACATTTTTAATCATATGCTCTACTTTAAATAAATAAGCTAAGGATTTTATCAATTAAAACTTACATGTCAATTATTAAATTTGTAAAATCCATGTAAATTTAAATTACTTAATAACCCTTTCTGTTCTAGATTTAAACTTATTAATTTGTTAAAATAATCCGATTAACTTGAATAATCTGTAAATTCGCCACAAGACATATTTATTGAATATATAGATAATTCGGGTTAACTACCTTAAATTTTATAGTTGAGCTATGGCAGCTACATCTGAGTTATACAGAGGAATGATCATTGAATTCAATGGCGAGCCTCACATTCTAATCGAAAAAGAGTTTAGAGCAATGGGTAAGGGCTCTGCTTTTAATAGAGTTAAGTTAAAAAGCATTAAAACGGGTAAGTTTGTAAATAATGTTTACAAATCAGGCGAAAAAGTCGAAGAACTAGAAGTTTCTACAACTAATATGCAATATTTGTATGCAGATACAGATAACGCATATTTTATGAACCCAGAAACATTCGAACAAACAACAGTTTCTTTAGATTTAATCCCAGGTGGTACAGACTACTTACAAACTGAAGCAAAATACGTAATGAGCTTTTATAACGACGAAGTTATTTACGTTCAATTACCAGGTAAGATTGCTTTAACAATTATTGAAGCACCTGATGCTGTTAGAGGCGATACCGCTAACAACGCAACTAAAGAAGTAACTGTGGAAACAGGATTAAAAGTAAAAGTTCCATTGTTTATTAAGAATGGAGAAAGAATTTTGGTAAATACCGAAACAAACGAATATTACTCTAAAGCTAACGAATAAATCCCAATCCCCAAGAAATTGGGGATTTTTTTTAAACCTATGGATAAAACATGGCAAAAGCTAAAATCTAACCCTACCCTATTCCAGAGATACTTTATTAAAGAATATCTAATTAAGGCATGTAGAAGATTTTTTGAGGATAGAAACTATCACGAACTAGAAAGCCCGATTATCACAAATGCACTACCTCAAGAGCGCTACATAAATGTACTAACAACCCAAATTGAGCTTGCTGGAAACAAATCTATGACAGGCTATCTAACGCCTACTACAGAAACATATAATAAAAAGATTCTTGCAGCTGGTCTAGGTGAGCATTTTGTTATTACAAAAGTATTACGAGGATTAGAAGAAATTAGTGAAAACCATTCGCCTGAATTTACAATGCTTGAATGGTACCATTTAAATGCAAC
>CAYUKX010000022.1:5071-16557 GCA_964445405.1 uncultured Candidatus Saccharibacteria bacterium | reverse complement strand
AGTTAAGGCTTTAGCAGATGGTGCTAGAGAAGCAGGTTTACAATTTTAAATTAAATTCTAAAAAGAATATATGTCAGAACAAGTAAAACCAACAACTGAAACAATCACTCAAGCTGCTAAAGAAGTAAATGCATCTCAGGCAACAGCCGCAGTTACTAACAAATACGAAAGAAACAATTTAAACAGAAATAAAATGAGATCTGGTAACAACAACAGATCAAGAAGACCTGATAGAAAAGATAGATCAGAAGAAAAAGGAGAACAATTAGAAACAAAGATTGTAACAATTAGAAGAGTTACAAAAATGCACCAAGGTGGAAGAAGAATGAAAATTAGTGTAGTAGTAGTTGTAGGTGATAAAAAAGGAAGAGTAGGAATTGGAGTAGGAAAAGGTGACGATGTAAGAAGTGCACAAGACAAAGCATCTAATCATGCAAAAAAGAGTATGGTATTTGTAAAACTAAAAGGAAATACAATTCCACACGAAATTACATTTAAATACAAATCATCAAGAATTTTACTTAAGCCAGCAGCTCCTGGTACAGGAATTATTGCAGGATCATCTGTAAGACAAGTAGCTGAAGTAGTTGGTATACATGATATTTTA
This sequence comes from uncultured Candidatus Saccharibacteria bacterium, assembly GCA_964445405.1. GTDB lineage: Bacteria > Patescibacteriota > Dojkabacteria > J137 > J137 > Brojett037. Next base: position 15,950 of record CAYUKX010000022.1, on the reverse strand, counting down.
GGTAAGATTTTAGGTGCAGATAATAAAATAACAAATGCTTATGCAACTATTTACGCATTAGCAGCATTAAGAACAACAAGACTTTAAAATAAAAAAATATGTTACATACACTACCATCACCAAAAACAACTAAAAACGGAAAAAGAGTAGGAAGAGGAATGGGCTCCGGAAAAGGAGGACATACTTCCGGTAGAGGAGGAAAAGGTGCAACAGCCAGAACTGGTTACAAAGCTCCTAGAAGAAACTTTGAGGGAGGTCAAAACCCTATTTCCAGAAGATTACCTAAGTACAAGGGATTTACTAGAGGATTTATAAAATCAAACGAAGTAAACGCTCCAGTTAAATTAAGCGTTCTTGCAGCAGTTGCAGTAGAAGCTAAGTTAACGGAAGTAACTCTTGAGAACTTAGTGCAATTCGGTTTATTAAAACTAAAAGCACATAAAGTAGTAATGCCTAAAGTACTTTTCGATAAAGATATTGAAGTTGCTTTAAACTTAAAAGGAATAAAGACTTCAAAAACAGCTAAGGCAGCAATTGAAAAAGCTGGTGGAACTGTTGAAGAGTAAGAAATTGTAAAGAATTTTGAACCCCGAGAAATCGGGGTTTTTTATTGCCTGATTCTGAATACAATTGGCCCTTCACCCCACAAAGGTTTCACAAATATCTTAGTCAATTTATATTTAATTGTGTATAATCTTGTTTGTAGATTTTAACCAATTGTTTTTATTGATTTATGAAACTATTATCCAAATTGAGAAGTATTAAAGCTCCAAAGAATATAAAATTACCTTCGTTTCTTACGAACAAAGAGATCCTTACAAGAGTTGGGGTTACTGTATTTATAGTATTCATTTATAGAGCGTTGGCAAGTGTTCCTCTACCAGGCGTGGACATGACAGTTTACAATAACTATTTTGGAGCAAGCACTGCATCCGAAATAAATTACTTGTTTACAATTTTTACTGGAGGTAGAGTAGATACACCATCATTAGTGGGATTAGGTATTGCGGCATATATTAATGCATCTATTGTAATGCAAATATTACCTTATGCAATTCCAAGATTAAAAGAATTACAAAAAGAAGGTGAACGTGGAAGACAAATTATAAATCAAATAACAAGATACATATCTTTCCCTTTAGCAATTTTCTATTCAGTAATTTACTTGTATATTATTGCTCAAAGAGACTTGGCAAATACAGCTAACGATCCAGCAATTGCTGCTGACCCAAATCATACACCTGTATATTTAATTGCTCATGCAATTGGATCTAATTTACCATCAATTGAAAAGATTCTGTTTATGGCATTGATTTTAGCTGCAGGTACTATGTTGCTTATGTGGCTATCAGAAATTATCACAGAAAAGGGATTGGGTAATGGATCTTCAGTAATTATTACAATTGGAATTTTATCAACATTACCAATTTATATAAGCCAAGACTTTTCAAGAATTAATTTTAATGAAACAGTAAATCAGTTATTACAAGGTAACTTCTCAGCTTTAAATAATCCTTTAACTGGGGCACTATTAATTGTACTAATTGGTGCAGTCATTGTAATTGCGGGAATTATATTTATAAACGAATCCTATAGAAGAATTGAAATACAGTACGCTCGAAGGGTCCGCGGTGCAGAAATTGGAAGAGGATCATTCTTACCTTTAAAATTCACATTAACAGGAGTAATCCCAGTAATCTTTACATACGCAGTTTTATCAATTCCGCAAATCTTAATTCCAATTGTGCAGAATAGCTTAACAGCTGATTCCAGCATTTATCAGTTCATGGAATCGCTTAAAACAAGTTTTCTAAATGCTCCGACTGACAATATTGTAGATAATAAAGATCTAATATATGCTGTGGTTTACTTTGCGCTTACAATAATATTCGCACTTGTTTATTCCTTTATTGTATTTAATCCACAAGAAGTTGCTGTTGAGAACTTACAAAAGAACGGTGCATTCATTCCAGGGGTAAGACCAGGAAAAGCTACTGAAGATTACTTAAGCAGAGTATTGTTAAGAATTGGAATAGTAGGCGGTATATTCTTAGGTTTGATTGCATTAATTCCAATGATTGCTAGAGACTTTGTATTAAGTACTAGCGGAACTACACTTACAATCTTGTCTGGGATTGGAGGAACTAGCGTGCTAATTATTGTAGGAGTGTTCCTAGATACCTATAGACAATACAAATCTTTGCAGGCAACAAGAAGTTACGAGAAATATATAAATTCGTAAAATGTCATATTCAAATATTATAAAAAGTGAGAAGGACTATAAAACTGTCAAAGAGGGAACAGACATTTCAACTACCATTCTTAGAGAACTACGAGATAATGTAAAACCTGGAGTAAAGGCAAGTGATATTGCAGAGTTAGCAACTAGTTTATGTGTCAAAAATGGCGTTAAACCAGCCTTCTTAGGGGTCCCTGGACCAAAAGTGGACTTTCCATCGAGTGTTTGTATAAACGTAAATAATACGATATTGCACGGCATTCCACATTCAAGTATTGAATTTAAAAATGGTGATTTAGTAAAAGTAGACTTTGGAGTTATACATAATGGTTTTTATACTGATCACTGTGTAACTGTTGCTTTAGGAGAAATATCTTCTGAGGAAAAACGTCTAATGGAAACAGGGCGATTATGTATTGATACTGCTGTAAAAGAAGCAATTGTAGGTAATAAAATAAGTGATATTTCAAGGGCACTTGAAACCGTATGTAACTTGGCAGGATTCAATTTTGTTAAATCTTATTGTGGTCATGGTATAGGAAAATCTTTGTGGTTAGAGCCAGAAGTTTTAACATATACCTATAAAGGTCAAGAAGAAATAGAATTAGAAGAAGGTATGTGCTTATGTATTGAAAACCAAGTGGTTTTGGGTAAAGAATCTTTGTATTTAGATTTAGATGGTTGGAGCTTAAAAACTGTAGACGGTTCAAAAGGGGTCATGTTTGAACATATGGTAATAGTACGAAAAGGTAAGCCTGAAATTCTTACACTGCTAGATTAATATTGTACTTTCCTATACGCGAGTTTTCCATTAAACTATAAAAAGTCACATACTTATAGAAATGGAAAAAACTAAATTAGGGCAAGTAAAGAAGGTATATCTTCTAAAACCTTTTAAAACTCGAGTATTTAAAACTTTAAAAAAACAAAAACTTAGTGTATCTAGAGTTTCGTTTTATATATTCTTACTGCTTGTACTAGGCTTAGGGGTGAATGAATTGGGCAGAATCCTTACGGGTAGCTTAAATTCTTATGCAGTAGAAGCAAAAGGAAGTTATTACAATACGTCACTAAATATAGATCCTTCTGCAATTTCCTTTACTAATAAATATAGTGCATCTCAGGTTCTAGGTGCATCTAATGCCAAACAGATAAATACTAATATTAATTTGGTGGACGAAAGAGCATTTGTTTTTGACCAATATTTTCTAGCAAATAATTCACCTTTGTATGGATATGGTAAGTTTTTTGTCGAAAAATGTGATCAATATGGTGCCCCAAAAGATTGTATAACAATAGTTGCAATTGCCCGTAACGAAACAAATTTATGTAAATACAAAGTCTCAGCCGAAATGCATAATTGTTGGGGTTTTGGTGGAGGAGGGGAGGATAGACTATATTTTGAAAGCTTTGAAGCATCTATAGATAGAGTTTCGAAGGTTTTAATGGAAGGTTATGGCCCACAATACATGATTGACCCTTCTTTAATGGAAGGAACATTTTGTGGACCACAAGATGAATGTAAAAATTGGGGTAATAGTATAAAATTCTTTATCAAACAAATCGACGAATTTGGCAAAACCCTTGGAGTCGGAAGCTTACTTGAACTAAGAAACTCATAATGAAAAAAGTATACGTAATTAATGGGCCTGCTGGCACGGGTAAAGATACCTTTATACATATTTTTGGAGAGTTGTTAGCTGGTAAATTACATGTTGCAACTTATTCTGCTGTAGACGAAGTTAAGCAATATTTGCGAGAGCAAGAAGACTGGGATGGAGTAACAAAAGATGCTTATTGGCGAAACCGAATGTATGAAGTAAAAATGCAAATGGTAGCCGATAACGATAGACCAACTAGATATTTACTCGAAAGTGTTTACAATGCCCCAGATGATTCAGTCATTTTTTTGCATATTAGGGAGCCTCAAGAAATTCTTAAGGTTTTGGCAGCATTGCCAGAAGCTGAGACTATACACCTTGATAGCGAGCGTGTGGCAAGATTTGATAATCCTGCCGATGCACAAACTAATGATTTTATTTATACCCATTATTTAAGAAATGACGGAACTGTAGATGAATTCATTGAAGCCGTACGTCAATTTATACTAGCTAATGAGGCATATAAAAATCTTGGTTTAGGTGAACAAATAGGTTTTGGAGATGTAAACTAAGCATTTTTCGAGTTTTATTACCACTTTCCCCTTAATTTAAAGATTTGACATCAAATATTGTTAACACTATATATTGATGATATAATCTCTGTGTAGCTTATATTATAGCTCGATCATTAACAGAGAAAGATACACTATATGCTGGTACTTGTGGGATAACCTACAAGCTCCAGCATATAGTCCAAAAGCAAAAACAAAAACGAAAGGGTATTCAAATGGGAATGACAGTAACAGCAGCTCAAGGGTCGGTCGAGAAGAGAAATCTTCTCAAAGCGATCCTCGGCTTCCTGTTCGGTTGGTTGCCGTTCGGGAAGAAAGATCAAGTTTCTATTATTCGTGGCAAAGCTGGCGTCGGTGAAGACGATCACGATGCGGGCGATGCTGATGTCGATGAAGACGAAGATGGCGATAACGTACAGGTAAGCAAATTACCTGAACTCAAGCCATCAATGCGCGATCGCTTTCGCGAACTGCGCTCAAAAAGCGAGGATTGGTTCGAAGGCTTGATTCATCGCGAAAAGAAACCATCAGCAAGCAAAAGTTCAGGGACGAACTTATCCTGGAATACACGCATTGCCGAGTTCTTGGTTTTAATAACGCGAAGCCGTTGGGTTTTCTGGGGCGGGTTCATTCTTGTCTCAGTAATCACCGCATTCGCAGGTGCGTATAAAGGAATTTACTACGCACGGATCGGAACAGCTTACCAATTTTTCTACGACCCGAATTTGGGTTTTATTGTAGACTATGGTGAGTTTGCACTGTTCGCTCTCGGGTATTGCTTTTCAATGCCTATGGATACAATCCCGGGCAAAGGAAAGTTCCTTGAGTTTATCGGGGATGTGCTGGTAGCCGGCACGTTCTTTTTCCTTTTCAGAGTTGCTACATCGATTTTCTGGGCGATAGATATTTTTTATCGTAACCAGAGTGGTGTGAGCAGCGCTGATCAACAAAGAATCATTGACCTCCTTACCTCCGCACGTACAAGTGCGTCGTGGTGGTTAGCTTTAATGGTTGTTCTGTTTGCAATTTTGCGCATAAAAAAATGGCGCGAAGAACGTAAGCAGTAAGAACCAAAGAAGAAACCAGTGAGAAGGGTCCCAAAAGTGGTAGCTGAATGCATCATGCGAATCGTAGAGGAAGTTATTATGCTGCTGGAGAGATATCTTTCTCTGTGATTCGTTTAGACGAGTCTAAATAACAAATAGATAATCACAGAAAAACATAAAATTATTGCGAGCATAACCAATATTTGTAGTAACTGTAACTTTAACTTCAAGCTTTTTTTTACTCTGTAGTGTCTGCTTAATTTTCTTTCTTTTATTAATTGCGCAAGAGATTTTCCTTTAATTTTATTTATATTTAAAGGTTTATCGTAGACTTCTTCTGTAAAGAATTCATAGATTGCACTACTTTCTTTTGTAGTATCTTTTAGTTCGTCAAAGTGTAACTTCATGAATATAATCTATCACATAAAAAATCATTTAACTACAAGGTTGTAACAGTAATCAAGAAGATTTATTATGGCTTAGTAACGTATTTAATATCTTCCATATGAGATTAAACAAAAAGACCCTTTTAGTATTAATTTTTTCAGTTTTGCATTTATTATTATTTTCTTTTGCCTATGTTCAGTTAGGCTATAACTCACTTAAGGCAGAGAATATACTAACGGACGGAGGTTTATTAGAAAATAAAGGAGATCAATTAAGTTTTAATTTCACTTTACCTGTGAATGTAGAGAGCATAACTATAACCTTATATGGGGATGCAGGAACTGATTTTGATGTTACAGAAATTACAAATCCAGAAAATCAAACTTTTTCTTATTATTCAGAAACAAGAGACAGTGACTTTGAAGAATTTACTTTTGACTACCCATACTCCGGAGACTGGAGCTTTAATGTAACTTATCCTTTTGCTAGTAATGGAACATCTGGTAACTTTTTAGTTTATGTAGACTACAACCTTATTCTAGATCCTGATCCTAGTAATACCGTACTATCAGAAGTAGCTCAGTTAGATGTTAACGATAGCAATCGGTATTATTTTTCTACTCCACAAGATGCGACTAGGGTTGCAGTGCGAGTTCTAAGTAATGCAGATATGCAAATTGGCGACGTTACTGGAAGATACTTCTCAGATCAAGTTTATAGTACTCAAGAAGATACAAAATATATAGAGATTGTTAATCCTGAATATCAGGAATGGAGTGTTGATGTTTATTCAAATGGTGTTCAGGGTGGCTATAAGGTACTTGTTTATTACGAAGTTGCACCTGAACCAAGTGTAGATGTTTACCAAGTTGAAGGCACAATTTCAAATAATGGCAGCAATAGCCATACATTCGAGTATATTGGTAGTGCTGAAAAATTAATTGTAAGTTTAATAACACAAGATTCTGAGTTTAATGATCTTAGACTAGGAGTTACTGAGCCTGGCCCAGGCAGAAATTTAAGTAGTAATTCATTTACTACTTTTTATAAAACAGTTGTTTTCGATAATCCAGCTAGTGGAACATATAGCATTAATGTGAATGAAATTAATAATACAGCAACAGTTGATTACGAAATCAAGGTTTTTACAAATGACTTTGAAGAGTACACTGAGGCAGTTGCACCAACTGTTACCGGCAGTGCAAGTAATACTTTTGCAGATGCTACTACAGCAAATTTAAGTATTGATATTAATGCTGGAGATACTGCAATGTTAGTATTTGCTTCTTATAAGTCATTTGGTATTAGTGGACTAGGAAATAATTATCTATCTTATATTGGAGATCCGGGTTATTTTGATCTATTTAGAAAATATGAATCTTATCCTAAATGTTACTCTGTACTTGAAGAACTACCTACTGCATACGATATGTCCACAGAAGTTTGGTACTATGTTGGTGACTTGGTAGAAGGTACATTTGATTTTGATTTTACATTCCAAGGTACTCAATCAGACATTAGAGATTTGGTAATATCCGCGGTAACCTTAAACAATACTAATCCGGATAACTTTGAAATAAGCGATTATTCATGTAAGGCAAATGGCGATGTTAATACTTTTGGCTTTAACCTTCCAATAAATTCTAAGGATACAGATTTGGTTTTAGGTAGTATATATTCAGATGCCAATATACAGTTCAACCCAACTTACGGTAATCTTATATACATTAATAATAATGTTGGTTACGGCTTTAACGTAGCTTCAGATGTTACTGGCAATTTAGAATGGTATTCAAATAATGCTGTAACAAAATACACTGCACTAGCATTATCTATTAGAGCAAAAGGCCCAACACTTTCACCGAATAGTGCTACAACAATTCCGGGTGGTCCAGTTGAAGACTTAGAGAATCCAGCAATGAGTTTTACGCAATCACCTGGTGACGCCGCTGCTGAAGGAGTTACATTCACAGGTACTGTTACCGATGACATAAGTGTTAATAATGCAGAATATACTTTAAATGGCGGTGTTGCACAGGCGATTACACTTAATGGTTCAGGTGCAAGTAGAACATTTAATTTTTCAATAAGTGGATTAGCAGAGGGTAGTAATACTGTAGTAATTACAGCATATGATACTGCAGCAAAGTTTGTAAGTCAGAGTTTTACATTTGAACTAATAGCTGACAATGCCAATCCGTTTTGTGATTTGATTAGTCAACCACCAATAGTTAATAGTAATACAGTTACCTACAGTAATATTGTGTGTACTGATGACGTAGGAATAGACCAGCTAAGACTTATAGTTTATAGAGATAATTTATATACTCAAATTTACAATAATTTTTTACCAGAAACTGTAACACAAGACGATACTTTTGGCGGAACACAAGAAATAATAACCTTTACAATTCCTATTACTTTACCAGATGGAATTATATTCGTTAGATTAAACCCTACTGACGCAGCCAGTAAAACTGCAACATACGTTGGAAGTGACTTCTTTACTGTAGAAGCAGAAGATATAACACCACCAACCTTATACCTTGAAGCAGTCAGACCAGATCCAATAATGGATGATACTCCAAGAATAACTGGAAGTTGTTCAGATAACAGTTTATACGACACAAATTCCGTAATTACTCAATTGAGGTATAGGTTAGATGGCGGTGCTTGGTCTGCATTAACACCTTTAGATTCCGATTACGGTGATTCTACTGAAGCATTCTCATTTGATTTAGCTACATTAGCTGTTGGTGCTCATACAATCGAGTTGGAATGTACTGATAGTCAGTCACTAGTAACCACAAGAAGTGATGAATTTACAGTTATTGTACCAGTTAATTCTGAGCCGCAAATTATTACTGAGACAGAAGATTTTACTGACCACACAAATCATGTGTTATCCGAATCAAATTTAATTTGGGGTAACGGTAAATTAAGACTAAGAGAAACAATTTCAACTACAAGAACATCTTTAGATACTACTAATTACATGACCAAATACCAGTTCACTGGTTATAACAGGTATGTAGTTCAGAAAGATCCTGCAAATAGTAATTTGATATGGTATGCAAGAACTGGTGAAGTAGCTAGCTATAATACTTCCAATGGTCAGATTACTGTACTTGACCCATTGGCATGGGGATTGAGTGCAATCGGCACTCCAATACAGTTAGTTAGGCCAACTATTCTAAATGGTAAGTCTTACTTATGGGTTGCAGACTTTTATACACTCCAAATTTATAACCTAACAGATAATCAGGCAATAGAAATGCCTGTATACGAATTGGGCGATTTATTACCTGATACTTCAAGAGGTCGATTAGGAGCTTACTACACGATTGAAGGCGATATTCACTATATTGATTTTAATAACACATTAACCAATTTAGCTGACGATACAAATACTCTTGTTGGTTCCGCACCACTTGATAATACAATGACCTTATACATGGATGTTGCAAGGAATGATTTGTACTACACACGATATGGAATCGGGTTAGGTAAATTAAATGATAATAATACACCTTTAAACTTTAGTGATGATTACGTAACTGAATATTCTAATGGACAGTTTGAAAATAACGGAAGTGTATTTAGTGCATTGGTAGATCCAAATGGTTACCTATTAGTAGGTATGGCAGGCTATAACCAAACAGGTGGATTGTATGTTGTTTTAAATCCACAGACTACACCTACAAATGCATCGGATGATACAGTGCTAAAGCTTGCAGATTCTACACAAATAAAGAATCTAAATGTTTACGGTATTCATTACGTTGAAGGATTGGATGGAGTAGGTGATCAATTATTTTTAAGAGGAGAGTTAGGTGATGCCTATTATCTTAACTTTAATGACACATATTCTGATTTAGTTGACGACACGTATATAAGATTAAAAATTACTACAGATAATAGGGGAGTAGATGGTAATTCTGGATATAGAGGTAGCGCAGATATAATTGTTTCTGATTACAATACTTTATATGTAAACGGTGATGTTGATGGATTCCAAAGATATGATTTAACAAGAGGATGGGAAGAACAAGGCCAGGCTGTTGTTTATTCAACTCCTGAAGATAGATTATTCGCTAACTACTTTGAACTAAGAAATGTTCAGGATGTTGGTAGTATTACTATCGCAAATTCTATAAAACCTTTTGAAGAAGATAATATTCTAAATAGAATTAAAAATTTAATATTCCCAACTGTAACTGCACAAACACTTAATGGTTCGGTAACTTATTCAGTATCAGTTGATGACGGCGTTACATGGACACCAATAACTCTAGAAGAAATTCTAAATATGGCTCAAAGCGATTATAGAGTTAAATTTAGAATTGAAATGACTGAGCTAAATAATTCAACACCAGTAATAGATTCATATACATTGGCATTTGGTGCTTATCAAGATGAACAGCAAGCAGATGTATTTACATTAGATTTAAATGCTGTTCCTAATACAGCTACTACTGCAGATAACTTAGCATTTACTGCAAAAGTAATTGATGAGCTAGGCTTTACTAATCAAAATTACAACGGTGGGTTGGTACTTAACTTAATTGATTCGGTAACATCAACAGTACGCAACACATTAATTAATTACAACAACGTTACACTTACAAATGGAGAGTTCACAGTAAATAATTTAAGAATTACAGGTGCAGGAACATATTACATAACTGCAATTTACAATAGTGTTGCTTACTTCTCTAATTTAATAACTATTAACAATGCACCAGTTAGTCCTGTGCCATCTATTAACTTTACAAGTAATAGATCCACAATTAATTTAGGCGAATCAGTAACTTTAAGTTGGGATACTGAAAATCTTTCGGCTTTAAGTATTAATAGGGGTATTGGAACACTAAATAATTTAGATGGCTCGATTATAGTTACACCTACAACTACAACAGCTTACACCCTTTCAGGTACAGGATCTTATGGAAACATTGAATCGACTTTAACAATTGTTGTTGTTCAACCAGTTACTCCTGTTAATAATCCAGATCCTAATGCAGATGATGATAA
>CAYUKX010000022.1:1565-4971 GCA_964445405.1 uncultured Candidatus Saccharibacteria bacterium | reverse complement strand
TTGTTCAACCAGTTACTCCTGTTAATAATCCAGATCCTAATGCAGATGATGATAACGATGGTTTAACTAATGCAGAAGAAACAACCTTGGGAACCAACCCAGCTGATAGCGATTCCGATGATGATGGTTTATTAGATGGAGAGGAAGTTGAAGGTTGTGTTTATAACTCAGGAACAACACAATGTAGCTTAACTATATTTGTGCCAACTGATCCATTAGATGCTAATACTGATAACGATAGCTTACTAGATGGTGAAGAAGTTAAAGGGTGTTTATTTGAATTAAATACAACAGTATGCGGTTCAGAAATATTTACACCAACTGATCCTCATGATCCAAATTCACCAGGCAGCTTACCAGTAGCAGACAATACACCTGTAGGTTCAGAAGTACCAGAAGTTATTATTCAAACACCAGAACCAGTTACAGAACAACCAAAAAATATTATTGAAACGGTTGTAGAAACGTTTACAGAATCGGCGCAATCAGGTTCGTTACCTGCAGCATTAGTTGTAACTACAACAGCTGCAACAGCATTAACCGCTGTGAGTTACCCTAATTTAATAATGTACTCGTTCTTATGGTTTAGAAAGCGAAAAAAGAAATTGTCTTGGGGACTTGTATTTGATGTTACCAATAATAAACCAATACCTTTTGTCACAGTTAGAATATTAGATTTGAATAATAAGTTTATTGCAGAAGAAATCAGTGACTTGAATGGTAAATATTCTATTGCAGCAAAGCCAGGTAATTACTTACTCGAAGCTAAAGTTAATGGATATGAAAACTTTAAAGGTAGTATTCAATTAGTTGATGAAGCCGTGAACATTGATATTCAACTTAAACCTGTAGATCCTAAATACAATACTTGGGTGTTGATCACAAACTGGCTTAAAACTAACATGCCAAAGATTAATACATTTGTATTCTTTGCAGGCTTTATATTTGCTTTAATAACATTAATACTTGCACCTAACGCACTAAATATTGTTGTGCTAGTAATATTTATAATTCAAATTGCTGCATATTACTTAATAAAAAGAGGAAAAGGCGGCAAAGTATTCGATTCTACAACTAAAGAAAACTTGAAAGGTATATTCGTAAGAGTATTTGATAAGGAAAGTGGAAGACAGTTAGGATCTGTAGTTACAGATAATTTAGGCAAATATAATTTATTCTTAAAACCAGGAAGATACTTATTAAAAGCTGAAAGTTTACAATATAAAATATCTGATTCGGCTGCAAAGTTTAAAGATGCAACTAATGTTCCATATATGGAAATAAATATAAATAAAGAAAGCTTGTTAGATTTACAAATTCCAATGCAGAAAAAGTCTTATCAGGAAATGGGTACAAGTGTTCAAGGTAAATTTGGATTAAGTTAATCTGGAGCTATAAGTATAGCCAGGTATAAGCTTTTTTAGAAAAACTAGTTGACATTGTAATAATAATTAGTAAAATTTAAGTACCGAAATTCCTAAATATGGGAGGTTAGGTTATGAAAAGTGAGCCGCAGCGTACTCGTCGATCGGTCAACCGTCGTAAGCGGAAGGACAGTAGCAGGACGAAACGGAAAAAGTAACTTTTCGTAGAAACATTTGGGTGGCGCGCTTTTCGGCGCGCCACCCAAGCAACAACCATAGAATTATTCTCTCCAAAGTCCTATAATTACCAATACAGATAAAGGTTCTTAATGTGTATAATAGATGGACAAGTCCTTAACTTTTTTATATAATTCACGAGCCTAAATTAGGTGTTTTTGTTGCATATTTACATGGGTTCGTAGCTCAGTGGTAGAGCAGTCGCCTCTTAAGCGATTGGTCGTGGGTTCGAATCCCACCGGACCCACCATGTTATTTATGCGACTAAAGTGCTAAAATTACGCGTGTTAAGTGTTATGTGCCAGTGTTAAGTGCTCAATAAGGCCGTTTGAAACAAATGTAAGTTTAGTTGAAAACATGGCCGCATTAGTCCCCTTGGGGGAGATAGGTAGTAGCATTAAGAAGCTTGGCGTTATGTTATATGTGCCCGTAGCTCAGTGGATAGAGCAACTGCCTTCTAAGCAGTAGGTCTGAGGTTCGAATCCTCACGGGCATATTCTCATTAATTGACTTTCAGTGTAGTGATGATATTATATTCTCATGGAAATCATCGTCTTAATAATACTGGCTATTATCTCGTATACTCTTTTTGATGTTTTTGCTTCTTTATCAGGTAATAAACTAGATTCAAATCTAGCTGCAATTATCTTTAATGGTTTAGGCACTATCATCCCCTTTATAAGTTATATGTATTTCAAATTCATTAAACAAAATAAGCTTATAGACACTACTGATCAAGGTTTATTATTTGCAGTTATAGCTGGAGTTTCTATTGCAGCCTTTTCTATCCTGTTAGTTAAAATATTCGAAAAAGGTGACCTAGCATATGCCATACCATTAATATATGGCGGTAGTATTGTATTATCAGTATTAGTAGGAGTTATTATACTTAAGAATGAAACTTCGCCACTTCAAATCATAAGTACCTTATTAATTGCATTAGGTGTTGTTGGCGTAATCATTTCAAAATTTAATATAAAGTAAAGATTTCCTTAGAATCATTAATTCATTGACTATAAAGGGTTCATACTAGATCCTCACGGGCATATTATTCTTGTAATTTATTTCCTTTGTCTATTCCTTCGAAATGTCTTACTCTTGTATATTCAAACTCCTCATCTTTTAGAATTAAGTTCCAAAGTAGTAAGTCGATTAATTTCCTTTTTTGCTCAACCCCGATTCTTGTTAAACTATAAATATGAATAAAATTAATAAAACTTTTAAATATCCTCAAGATTTTGACAAAAAAATAAAGTCAGTAGCAACTCTTCGCGAAGAATCTACTGAACAAATTGACAATCTCTTTCAAGATATGCTTGAGTTTTCAGGAACACACGAGGTTGATTTATGGGATTGGTATAAGATAGGTTTAGAATTTCATTTTTATTCTAGTAGATTAGAACAATCTATTAAAGCTTTTTTAAAATCAGTAGAAATTGCTGAAAATTTAAAAGGAGATGATCGAAAAGAACTTGTCTTGATATATTCAGATCTAGGTATGGTTTATGAACAAATGGGTAATTATTCGGAAGCTTTAAAAGTAAGGGAACTTGTTTTAAAAGAAGCGCAACAACTTTATAGTGAGAGTGATGAAAAAGTTATTTGGTATAAAAGAAAGCTTTCGGAACTAAAAGACAGAATTAAAGCTTATTCTTCATTGTAAATACATTCAAAACTAAGTGTCCATCGGCGAAGTAGTTTTCTGTTGAATACTTAACTGGAAAAGTTCTAAACTTATAAACTAAAGCATACTTATATTCCCAATTCCCTCAAAAAGATAAAAAAATAACTCCTAATGGAGTTTT
>CAYUKX010000022.1:0-1465 GCA_964445405.1 uncultured Candidatus Saccharibacteria bacterium | reverse complement strand
ACTTATATTCCCAATTCCCTCAAAAAGATAAAAAAATAACTCCTAATGGAGTTTTATTACTGAAAAAGGCTAGCGCCACGCTTGTGCGTGACGCTTTTAGCCCCTAACTTGCGACGAGCATAACAATGCCCTCTCGGACCGGGACTTCCCAAACCGGGAAGCCATTGGTTCCCATCAAGACTGTTTTGTCCCTGAGTGGAATCGCAACCCGGGTAGGGTCTAACTCTTCCGATCCATTAATTCCTAACCACAGGTTTTCGCCGTCCAGAGCGATTGTGCTGATCGGCTCTTCAACGTCGCTCAAGTGGTACTTGAGGAGCACGAAGAAGTTGTAAGGCTCCCGAAGCAGGAAGCACTTACCGAACTGGGCTTCGCCTTCAATGAAACCCACGACGAATCCACCGCATTCAACTTGCATTTCTGCGAACTGCTCAGTGGCATCCCCCCACTTTTCGAACATCACCGAGAGAATGGTCCCTTGGCTATCCGCAAAGTCCACAGCAAAAATGCTGTGTTCACCGTTGAAGTGGATTCGAACGTTCGTGGGACTAACATAATCGGGCATTTGACACTTCCTTCCTGTTGTATAAGGGCTTTACAATATTATATAACAATTATATCTAATTAGGCAAGCTTTGTTGCCACAATATAGCAACAATTCTTTCGGTGAATTTAACCTGCCAACTTTGCTTATTCAATCTAATTACTCTAAAATAAGTTTAATGTTTGGAGTTAAAAAATATAAAAATACAAAGCGGTCTGGGCTCCCTATTATCATTGTGGCAATTTTATTACTGGCCATTTATTCCTTTGGCTTTATTCTTTCCACAACTTTTAGCTCATTTATTCAAGCTGATGTAAATGGTGCAATACGTGGGCAACCTAATGATTTGTGGGCTGATATTGTTTTAGGCAAAAGGTCATTTGGTGAGATTTCGCCTAGGGAAGTTGTTGCCGATAAAGTGTCTTCGCCTGGAGGAGTAATAGTAGATAGATCGGTTAGTCCTGGAAGAGCGTATATATGGGATTCTGGAAACAGTAGAATTTTAGGTATAGATTTAGCAGATTGTTATGCAACAGGATCCGAAGAGCGTTGTACTGGTAGTATAGTAATTGGCCAGCCAAGCTTAAACGATTATGGTGCATGTAACCAAGATTCAAGTTTTCAATATTATCCCGAAGCTACACCTGCATCGGCATCTACAATTTGTGGAATTCCTGAATGGACACATACAACATTAGAGCATAAAACGTTTACTAGCATGTATGTAGCAAGTAATGGCGACTTATACGTTGCCGATGTTGGTAACAATAGAGTATTAAAGTATATTAGTCCTTTTACAACAGACCAAATCGCTGATGATGTTTGGGGACAAGTAGATTTTACAGGCACAGATTGTAACTTGACTGGTGGTTGGAACCAAGATATTCCTAGTCCTACAGCAAGCTCATTATGCTTTAGTTC
>CAYUKX010000021.1:0-16630 GCA_964445405.1 uncultured Candidatus Saccharibacteria bacterium | reverse complement strand
AGTCAACCTTCTGAACCCCCTCCAGTACGTAGTGGATGTTTAAAAGGTTTTGCTCAAGCACCCACATCCCTTTTGGAGCAAGTCGGCGCGGGACCGACAGCCCTGCGGTCGCCACCCAGCAGGTCAGTGCCGGCAGCGAAAGAAAAATGATCGGCGGGAACTTTGCTGCAATAGCAATCACAGCAATTGCGGTAAGTGGTAACGTGTACCACAACACCGCCAATAAATTCCTTAGAACCAGCACCTGACACCTTCCTTCTTTTACTTGACGCTAGATTGTAGCATCAGTGCAATGTATTAATCTAGCGTGGTAATATATATTCAATTAGTGTTTACTCATGCCTATAAAAATAGATTCAAGTTGGGAGTCAGTTTTAAAACAAGAATTCGAAAAACCTTACTTTAAGGAACTAGCTGAATTTGTAAAACAGGAATATTCAAGTCAGACTATTTACCCACCTGGTCCATTCATATTTAGAGCATTTAACGAATGTCCATTTGATAATTTAAAGGTGGTAATTTTAGGTCAAGATCCATACCACACTCCGGGTGTTGCTAATGGGCTTAGTTTTTCTGCTAATCCAGACAAAAAGGTACCACCATCACTACAGAATATTTTTAAAGAATTAAATTCAGATTTGGGTGTTCCAATTAAAAATAATCCAGACTTAACAAACTGGGCACAACAAGGTGTTTTACTTTTAAATGCTACACTAACTGTCCGAAAAGGCGAAGCTGGTTCGCATCAAGGTAAGGGTTGGGAGGAATTTACCAACAACGCAATTAAATTAATTTCCGATAAAAAAGAGAATCTAGTATTTATTCTTTGGGGAGCTTTCGCACAAAAAAAAGAATCTTTGATAGATAGTAATAAACACTTTGTCATTAAATCAGCCCACCCTTCACCATTTAGTGCATATAACGGATTTTTTGGAAGTAAGCCATTCAGTAAGACTAATCAGTACTTGCAAAGCAAAGGTTTGACACAAATAAATTGGTAATTTAAACTTAAAATATTCAGCTGTATTATTAACACAGATTTGAACTTAGACAGTTTATACTACGATAATTTAACTTTGCCCGGTGCTGATACTAATCCAGCGCGATATAAGCTACCCCCAACATTAATTCGGTCAAGTTTTGAATTCCCTTCGGTAGAAGAGATTCCTCCGGAATATTATCTTCCGCAACAGGAAGAGCGTATTCAAATAGAATTACCACCCTTAGAAGAAGAATCTGGTATGGAATTATCAAGAATTCCTGGACCATACCGCGAAACAGTTAAATTTATACATCGAGGCATTTCGCCAATGGTGGCTAATGGTTTTGTTTACTTATCTACAGATGGATCAGATATTCACCATATTGTTAAGCGTGCTACTTTACTAAGTGGCTTAGACTATACAAGAGCATTTTTGCCCTTTAACGGAGCTGTTCGGCAAACATTCGAAATGTTGATGACCAGCAATCAGGGAATGCCCAAATGGGTTTCTGGAAATTTACTTATAAACTTTATTCCTTTAGATTACTCTTTTCACCATAAGTTTATAGAAGAGAGACCTTACGATCATACAGTTTTTGTACGCTATCGTAACGAGCGCCACGCATTTACCTTACCCGAAATTTTAATGGCTTTTGCTGTATTCAATTTAGAATCTAGGTTAAGTATGCTTACAAATTTTGTACAAAGACGTCACGACAGAATTCAACCGATTGCAGAAGCATTAACCCAGCAAGAATGTATAGATCCAATGCAGAGGAACGTTCCTAAAGATTATGCAATGTGGCAGCGGATATTAATTGAAATTCCAAGAATTCCTGTAGTAGCCGATGAATTAAGAGCTGACTACCCTATTCTATTTTCCATTTGGGAAGCTGCACTTGGTCCTAGAGCGGAAAGTATTAACCCAGCGTGGATGATTGAACAGTAGCGATACTTGAATCTGGGTATATATTCGTGATATAATATTTATGTATCTCCTAAACGAAAGGATCCAGGGTGGAACCCGGGTTTCGAATAGGTTGACAACATAATATGCGTCAAAAAGCTCGGCGCAGCAGCTCTGAGCAATCGCCCGTTAAGGGCAGTGCCTTGCGCACAAGCATTCAAGACGCTAACTAGGACGGGGGATTGAGGTAGGATGTGAGATGTAGCCAAAAGCTCACCACATTAGACCAATAGTATCGTACGACTCCGAAATAAATGTTAGCGTCAAAACTTATTTAGTACTCTCAATTCTCACCCAAGTTTTAACAAAGTCTTTTTTTACTACTTTTCTATCCCAGAATATTTTTAGCCATAGCCATAATCTTATTGGGTAAAGCATTAAAGACCAGAATAATTGTTTTAAGTTTTTTGCGTATTTGATCGGGAACCAGAAATACTCTAATTCTCTACCAAATGTTCTTGTTTTAGTATCTGACTTAACAACATTGTATTGCCACAATTGAATATATCCTCCTGTGGATCTTGCTTTCTGTTTAAAATAATCACTTAAATTTGTCGGGTATTTTACATATGCGACTGCATCGCTTGCATATTCAATCTTTCCGCCATTGTTATGTACAACATAAGACACATAAGCATCGTCTACCAAACAATCTGCAGGGAATCTTATATCAGTTTTTCTTATTGCGTAAATGTAACCACTCACAGGAAAAAAACTTCTCTTTTTTACAAAAGTCATACCTTTGCCAGCTGGAGTGTTTGTTAAATCTACGTTCCTTTTGTGGTTTGCTGCATCACTTAATAAATGTCCAAAGTAACCCATCATTGTATCTTTTGAATCGGCAGATTTGGGTCTACCTGTTACAAGTTCTACGTTTGGGTCTTTAAAGTGCTCTATTATATTTGCTACAGCATTTTCGGCAAAATAAACATCACCATCGGTTAGTATCCATATATCGCCTTTAGCTTTATCCATTAACATGTTTAATGCTGTAGGTTTGCCTTTGCCGGGGTCTCGTAAAAATGTAAATTTACCTTCTAAGCCCATTATTCCAATTTGTGCTTCTGCTGCATTGTAAGTAGCATCGTCTGGGCAAGCTAACATAATCTCAAAATCAGATGGAATGCCTGAATATTGGCCATCTGCAATGTTCTGTATGCATTTACCAATTGTTTTTTCTTCTTTGAATGCGGTTATTAGTACGGATATCATAGGTTTATTATATCTCTTTTAATTTATTACACAAAAATTCACCAAGTTTTTGAAATTCTTCATGTTGTACTTTTTGAGGTATTTCCATGCAGTATTTTAGCCCGAAAACTGGATTTGTTATAGTGTAGCCGTTTTTAGGCAGGTGAAGTAACTAAATGTAGAGCTATTAAGCCCAATAAATGCTAAAATGCATGCATGAATTATCAAATACCACTAAAGTATTCTCAAAATTTAATAAGAGATGCCAATTTAATAGAAAACCTTATTTCTTTAACCGATTTAGGCCGAAATGATCTAGTTTTAGACATTGGAGCCGGAAAAGGAATTATTGCCAATGAACTATCGAAAAGGGTTAAAAGTGTTATCGCAATCGAAAAAGACCCTGATTTATATTTAAAGGCAAAAGAAAACTTAAGATTAAATAAAAACGTTGAACTAAAAAACAATGATTTTTTGGCATATAGACTACCAGCAAACGATTACAAAGTTTTTGCAAATATTCCATTTAGTTTAACTTTAGAAATTACAAAAAAACTTTTTGAAGATGACAACAGACCAAGCATTGCATATTTATTTATGCAAAAAGAAGCGGCCGAAAAATTTGTAGGTAATCCTTTGTTCAAGGAATCCCTATCCTCTATTTTGTATAAACCATTATATACAACTAAAATTATTTACAATTTTAGACCAGATGATTTCGATCCTGTGCCATCTAAAGATGTTTGTATGGTTGAATTTAAATTAAAGAATAAGTTTGATATAGAAACTAAAAATTATGTTTCTTATAGAGATTTTGTAACTTACGCATTTAATAGATGGAAGCCAAATATTAAATTAGCTTTAAGAGGAGTCTTTTCTAATTTACAGTTAAAAATACTTTCTACGAATTTAGGATTTGATTTAGAATCAAAGCCATCAGAAATAAGTTATGTAACTTGGCTAAAACTATTTGTTGAATTTAACAAGATTGTACCTAAATACAAACAAAGAATGATATTAGGTAGCTTTGCACAAATGAATGTAAATCAATTGAATATGCGAAAAGTAAACAAGAACAACTTAGACAAAGCTTTAGAAGAAAGAATAAATAATCCAAAGCCAAAAAAGAATGAATGGCGTGGCAAGCGTTGGTAAAAGTTACTAAAATGACTAATCTTCAAATTAACGACATTACATTCAAACGTACTTCAGATTTTGAGTTTAATCCAGTTCTTAAAATTTATAATACTCAGACTAACGAATTTAATAATATTCCATTAGATAACTACACTTTTAATTTAAAACTGTCTGAACAAAAATTTTGTACTGGTTACAACAAAGATGGTCAACATTTTGAATGCAAATTCCAAAACAAAATTGACGAAAAAACGGCAGGACAATGTAGCTATTGTGAACGTATTCAAGGTTTTAAATCTGCTTTTATAATGGGAGATTTAACTCACGAAAGATCTACAGAGATTTTATCGCAAGAATATTACATTTATTTAGCATACTTTGAACCCGGCGTTATTAAGGTGGGAACAGCAAATGTAGCGCGTAGCAATTTAAGATTAATGGAGCAAGATTGCTTACTATATTGTTTTATTGCAAAAGGAACAGGTTATCAAATTCAAAAACTTGAACATTTAATTTCTAAAAAATTAGGAATTACCGAAACTGTAAAAAGTAATCACAAATTTAAATATTTGAATATTAAGCCAAATGTTGAATTGGCAAAAAGTAAATTAAGCTCAACTTTTGATAAAGTTATTAGCTTATTTGCAGATACAGAATATTCAGATTTGTTTTTTGAAGAATATATTTTTAAAAATTTAACGGATACAAATACGGTATTCTTTCCTGAAAAATATAAAAAGATTCAAGATATAAATTTGTTTGGAGAGTTTAAAACCTTAAGAGGTCGTTATTTATTAATTGAAAACATTGAGATTGCGGCATTTGATATTAATTATTTAATTGGAAGGTTTATAGAAGATTATATTCAGGATTATCAATATAATTTTTTTGAAGAACAACTAAGTTTACTATGATATATAAATTAGATTTCATAAAAGGTATTCGTAAGTTTGTAAAAGATGATTTGTATTTCCACTTTACTGATCAATTTAAAATTATTAAAGAAACCGATTCTCTAATAATTATTGAAACTGATATTCAAGATATTGATGCATTTAGAGTATTACGAACTGTTTTACATGTACAGTTAATTGAAAACGATAAAGTTATAGTTGAGCGTAATTTATTTAGACGTGAATGGCGAAAGCATTTAGTACCTGCAGGAATTAACCCAACATTGGCTTACGTTATTTGCAAGGCAGCTGATTTAAAGAACAGCGACATAGTAATGGATCCATTTTGCGGAGGTGGTACTGTTGTAATTACTGCTAACCAAGATTTTCAAGTTAAAAAATTCTTAGCAAGCGATATTTCTAGTACCGCAATTGAATATACAAAAAAGAACATTTTAGAAGCAAAAATAACAAAAGATAAATATACTTTGTTTATAAGCGATCTTAAAAGATTACATTTACAAAAGGAATATTTAGATAAAATAGTTACAAATATGCCATTTGGCATAAGAGCTGGTAAACACGATAGTAATGTTAGTTTGTATAAAACATTTATAAACTTTAGTTACTCTACTCTTAAAAAAGATGGTTTACTTGTTGCATTCACAACCGAAAAAACATTAATTCTAGAAAATATTGTAGGTAAATTTGAGTTATTACAAGAGATTAAAATTACTCAAGGTGGATTGTACCCAAGTATATTTGTATTAAAGAAATTATAAGCAAGTGTTTGTAACCGTTAGTTGTACAATTTTTTTATATGCTATTATTTAGAATATGAACAAGATACTTAACTTTCAGTCTGAACTACTAAAAAAAGTTCAATTAACAGAAAATATTTTCCATTTGGAATACAAAGTTCCAGAAGAATTTATATTTACTCCAGGTCAATTTGTTGGTGCAAGAGTTTTGCCAACACACACAAGAGCGTACTCGATTGTTACTGTAGCAAATAATGTAATGACTTTACTTGTCGACATAAAACCTCAAGGTAAAGCATCTAAGTATTTTGAGGCAGTTCAAGTTGGTGAACAAACAAATTTTTTAGGTCCTTATGGAATTTATAAGGTAAAAGATACAATGTTGCCTAAAGTATTTATTTCTACGGGCACTGGTATTGCCCCATTTGTAAGTATGATTAACGATTTGCAAAAAAGTAAACCTCACGTTCCAATTTATAATTTTTTTGGTGTAAAAGTTATGGAGCATGATATTGCTTTACAATTTTTTAAAGATAGCTTAAGTACTAGTTTTAAGTTTGTAAATTGTGTATCAAGGCAAGATATTACAAATTTAAATGCTATTAATAATCAAGAAATAAAATCAGGAAGAGTTACTAATGTTATTCCTACATATAATTTAGACTGGGCTAATACCGAATTTTATATTTGTGGTGGTCCCGAAATGGTTAACGAAATGACTGAAGTTTTAAAGCAGTTAGGTGCAGATAAGATATTTGTGGAAAAATATTAATATGATCTTTTCAATAAAATTTATAAATCTAAAAATTGAACAGTCAAACTTTGAATATATTAAAGAAAAATTGATTGAGCTAAATAATGAATGCATTATTCATGACTGTAATACCGAAAATGGCTTTACAATCCAATTAAAACCGATAGACTACAAGGTTCAAGGTAGAATTCAAATTGAAGCAAGTTACGACAATACTAATACAATCGTAATTGCAATCGAAAAGGAGTTCCAAACACCATGGTCTTTAGAAAAAATGGAATATCTTGTAAAAGAATTACAAACTTTAGATCAATCTATTAAATAATTGTATCCCCTGTCTCTGTTTTTAGAATAATTTGGCTCCGCTCAAAAAATGGCCAAAGTCCATTTCTCATATTCCATGTAGGTGAATCTAGAAAATATAAGTTCCTATAGTTATTTAAATAGTATTTTAATACTAAGTAATCAAATGGAGATTTCACAACTACTCTATTTTGTTCAAGCTTTTGATCTAGCTCTGTAAGCGACTGTGAATCAAAATACGTATTTGTATTAACCCAAATAACCTGAGTTAGTAATACTAGATAGACTGCTGCGGCAATAGCGTAACCTTTTATATTCATTTGACTAACAACAGAAGCAATCCACACTACAAAAATAATACTTAAATACATTACGTATCTTGGTACCAGAATGTTAATGCCAAATAGACTTACTGCTAATGTAATTAGTACATTTAATAGGAATAGTTTTGAGACTATGCTTACAGTTTTATTTTTTGATCGACTGTAATTTATTCCAAATACTATGCAAAGCACCAAAATGACAATGAATACAGGCGTTAAATTTTGTATTAAACTAATATTAAATACTTCTTGTTTAGATATTTGTTGGCTATCTACTCCAAAAATAAAGGAGTAAAGCATTTCGGATATATCTAATGGTTGGGCATCTACCAACCATTTTGTATGAGTATCAGCTTTTGGGAATATTCTGTAGTTACCTGAATTAATTAACCCGTTGGCTAAAATCAAGACTAATATTACGCTAAGTGCTCCCCACATTATTTTTTCAGTTTTAGGGTAAAGTTTTATAAAAAGAAGAATGCCCATTATTCCAATTAGTATTAGCCCAAGATAGTGAGTTAATAGCATTAGAACTGAAATTCCTAATAATATTTTAAAGTTCCTGCTTTTAATTAGTTCTTTGAATCCAGCTATTTTTTGCTTATATAAAGTCACAAAAAAATAAATTGCAATTAAAGCTTCTAGGCCAAGCATAATGTAACTTCGTGCTTCTAGGGAATAAAGTATAAAGTAAGGACTAAGTGCAAATATTCCAGCGGCTGCAATTGCGGCTTTAGTATTAAATAATTTTTTTATGATAATAAATGCCGCTACAATTAACGCCATTCCAAATATTACCGAAAACATTCTTAAAACAGTGTCGGTATTGCCAAAAATGGTAGCCCATATTTTAAGCAGAAAATAATATAGTGGTGGGTGCACTCTATCTTGAACAATAATTGAAAAAAGTGTTGGAATATCTTGTTTTATTAATATTCCAGAAAAGGCTTCGTCGTACCAAAAGGATGATTTATTTATAATATTTAGCCTAGAAATTAACCCAAGAATAAATATTACTGCTAAGGCAAACCATTCAGTTTTAAATTTCAAATTTTTAAGCATAAAAAAAGCATAAATTAACTATGCTATTTTACTAAAGATTTTGGAATTTTTTGGGGAATAATAAATTTGGAGTGTTAGGGCGGATAAATCCGCCCCAAGGCATTAACGAATCGCCGTTGTCCGAACCTTTCGGACCTTCCCTCCTTCAAAGAAGATCTTCGCTTTGCGAATTTCACCGTTCTTTCGGGTGACGGTCGCATTGCAGGAACTTCCCTTCTCATTGGGAGACCAGATCTTGCTGAGCTTCATTCCACGCTTTTTCAGCCCTAAATTGAGCTCTGCTTGGGTTGGGAACGAACGAATGTCTAGCATCTCGACACCTCTATTATTAATCCACTAAGGGTGCGTACATATACAGTATATACTAGTTATATATTGTTGTCAACCAAAAGTGATGACACAAATTAAGCCTTGATCAGCTCAAAATGTGTCTTAAAACATAAGCTTTATAGCTAAACCTGATATACTTTAAGTATTATCTTTAAAACTTAATACTATGAAAGGTAAAAAAATACTGGTTTTACTTGTGGTACTCTTTATGTGCATATTAATTGCCATACTTACTGGTGCTGTGGCTATTTTACTTGCAGGTCAATATAGTCAAACTACTAGAATTTCCCAACTTGAAAATGAACTTTTAAGTAATACTAATACGACTACTAATGCAACTACCGATAATTCTACTGATACAGTGGTTGAACAAGAAGCTGAATGGAGTGTTGTAAGTAAAAATGACTCTGAAGAAACAGCTGATTATAAAGTTAGTATTGTTTACCCAATGCTAAGCAATGCTGATCATGTTAACGTAGCAAATCATGTAAATAACTATATTAAATCATCGATTAATATTTTTAGAGATGAAATTACAGGTATGTCACTTGATGGCTCCCTTGCAAAACCTTACGTTACGCTAGATTACGAAGTTGAATTTTTAAGTAATAACTTTGTAAGTATTGTTATTAGCGGAAGTCAGTATTTAGGAGGAGCGCATCCAGGTAGTGTATTTAGTACAATTAATTATGATTTATTAAACGATACAGAATTAACATTAACAGATATATTCAATCCAGGTTCAAGCTACCTATCTACTCTCTCAACTCAAACAAAATCTGAATTAGTAACTTTACTTGGAGTAGAAGCATCGGATTCTCAACTTGTTGCAGGAACATCTGCAGACATTGATAACTTTGAATTATTCTATTTTACAGGTACTGATTCCTTAGAAAACTTAGGAATAATTTTTGGAGAATATCAAGTTGCACCTTATGCAGCTGGACCACAAACAGTTGAATTAAATGTAGGTTTATTTGACTCAATGTTTAATTCTGAATTTAGTTCCTTGTTTTAAAACTAAATAGACGTTGAAAAGGCGGGCCGAACGGCCCGCCTTTTGTTGCGTTATTTAATGTGTATTCCTCTGAAAATCCCCTGATGTAGAAAGTAACCTTAATGGTGATGGATTAATTGCTTGCAATTCTTGAATATCGCTTGCTCCTCTAAACACCAATGCAAGAATTGCATCTTCTGTTAATAAATGTAAATTGTAAGTTAAGGTTGGTCTTACATGTTTTACATAACTCATTTCTGCTTTTGTAACTTCACCTTCAACAAAGGAAGGAATATCAAATGGCAATAATTTACCATCTAAATATTTTGTTCTTGCACTTGCTTCGCCACCATATGGCTTAAACATTCGCCCATGTGCGTCTACACAGTACAAAGTTCCACCAGGTGATTCAATGGTTCCTCCACTTACAATTCTACTAACACTAATTCCACTAGCACCTAGTAACAACGAAACAGCAATATGGTCACTTGCTCCACCTTCCGCAATAATTGGAATATTAATTTCTCCTCTTAAACTGAATACTAGTTCAGGCCAATCAATTGCTAAACCACTTCTTACACCCGTTATACATCTTCCACCACCACCAATGCCTACAAATAATCCATCAGCACCCGCTGCCTCTAAGTCTTTTGCTTGTTTAACATCTACAACTTGTCCTGCCCAAATTTCAATATCGTTACCAAATTCTTTTCGCAAAACTTTTACAGTCTCTAATGCACCCGTTCCAGGTTCAGGAGAATAAATTCTAAAACTTCTTACACCAATATCGTATAAAGCTTGTGCTCTTGTCATAACTTTTTTTGCATTTGTTTCTAATGTTCCGCACACATTTGCCTTCCACATATTCAAAACTTCTTGTTTATCTTTTCTCCCCTTTAACATTTCTTCTGCCATATCATCTAGCCATACAAAAACCTCTTTTGCTAAATCAGTTTGTCTTTCTAACGAAGAAGTTAATCCGTTCCTTGGCACTCCTGCTAAACAATGACTTGCGGCCATGGTTGCAATTGCAGGTGCGCTATTCCAAACATCTGGACTTGCAGAACTTACAAAAATACTTCTTGCTTGTTTACCAAGTTTTACAAATGGACCACTCGCGTATCTTTCTTTTCTACTCATTCTTTGCTTGCCTGAGCCTTCTATGCTTGAACCTAAATCGCCAATAGATACTGCAGTTCCATTTTGCACTGCATGCAAAATAGCATCAGATTCTACTTTGCCCGGAGCTACAAATTTTTTTGTATTGGCATTTTTTAAATGCTCTATTCTTAATGGATGATTAAATAACTCTAAAAAGAATCTTCGCATTCTTAATGTTTCTATTAACTGCTCTTGTGGTAATAAAGACAATGATTTTATATCTAGATAATCAAATGGTGTTTGTAATAAACCCTGGCTTGGGTAAACATACTTAGCTTCTTTGCTTAGTGCGTACCACTTTTGCAGATATTCATGATGATTATTTTCTTTATCTTTTAGTAAATCTTTAATTCGTTTTTTACCCTTTATTGGGTCCATTAAATCTTCGTAGTCCTGAGTGTATTTATCTAGATTCTTTTTAACAGCCATAAAAAAAGAGGTTAAAAGTTAATATCCCAAACATGAGAGAAAAATTTGCAAATGGAGTGTTTTAAATGTTTATTCATTTAGCAATATCTATAATAAAGTATATTTGCTAAATTTCAAAATTTTAAGAAAAAAAAGAACCCTCAAATTGTGCTGTATTTTTTTACACTTGCACTGAGGGTTCTTTAAATGTTTTTAGTTTTCGACTATCGGTATTACTCTACTTCTGGAACAAGTAACTCTAACCCCAACTTATCTAATTCTTTAGACATTTTTTCTACAAGTCTTGGATTTTTTAAGTCATCGTTTAATCTAATATCTCCAATTCCTAGATCGTTGGCTGCTAGCAAAGTTTTTGCAATTAGAATCGAATACATTGCTTCCATGTAACTTGCAAATTGGTCAGCTCTTTTAAATCTGTCTAACTCTTCTTTTACTTCGTCGGTCATGTCTAAATCTGAATATTCATCTTGCTCTACTTCGGACATTTTTTCTAGGTATGGTTTTAATGTCTCAAGTAAACCAAAGTCTACATTTTCAACATCCATGTCTGGAATTTCAGTGTAGTAGTTTTCGTCTGATTCTCTTGCAAGTTTTAATAATTCTTCTAAGTTTGAGTAATTATGTTCAACTTCCTGATCAACAAGTTTAAGATGTTTCGCTCCATGCATTACCGCATCTGTTAAGCTTTCTAGGGAGCTATTCATTGGCCTTTCTTGACCTTCAGCTGCATAGTAAACAACCTGTGGAATTCCATCTTTTATTTTTAGTTCAACAAAAGGATACATACTAACTGTTTAAAATTTAACCCCTAATTATACCCTATAACGCTTGGATTTCATTATCAATTCTAATAATTTGTTTATGGCCAAGCATTTACCAATAAGTGGTACTTTGGTGGCGCAAGGAGCAGTTTGCTAAACCCAATTCATATCTTCGTACAAATCCCTGCCCTGCTGCAAGGCAACATCAATTTGTTTTAACAGTGCCCTATTTATTTTGGTTATTGTAAAGCAGGACTTACCATTTTTGAACTTTAAAAGTTCTTCGGGTACCAATTCAGAAGCTTTATTAGGGAATGCATAAACTGGCATATAGTAGAATGCAACGTAGTTTTTTTGAATAATTAGGCTGGCAAATGCAATGTCGCTACGTTTACGGCCTAAAATCTCGATTTCTTTAATACTCACAAGGCTATAGCTACCATCGGTATCTAGGGTTTCAGTAAAATACTTGTTGTATTTTTTAAGCACTTTTTTAATTTTATTAAAAATTTCTTGCTTATTTTCCATTGAATTATTATATCTCAATTGCCAGTAAATCGTAGTTTTGTTGTATAATCATCTCTGCAGCTATATGACGAGCCTTATAGCATAGTAGTAACACACGGAGAGGTACCCAAGTGGCTCAAGGGGAGGGTTTGCTAAACCCTTAGATCGGAGCAATCCGGTGCGCAGGTTCGAATCCTGTTCTCTCCGTTTTTTGATTATTAACCTTTATGATAAGAGCTATAATTTCTGACTTCTCGAGAACACTACTCTTTCCGAAAGATAAGACATACGAAGGTTCACTTAACCAACTTTATAAAGATGTAAAACAGAAAGAAGGTTTTAAATTTTTTGAATACTTTGAATGGAATCAATCCCTCGAGGAATTTTATGAGAAGTTGCTGCTAGAAAAGAAAATAGATATTTATATTTTCACTACTGAAAAAATTCAAGAAGATCCAGAAGTTTATCCTTTTACGCAAAGAATTTTTAGCGATGTTTTCACTGTAGAAGATACCAATAACTTAACTAAGGATAACGCCGAAGCATATAGATTACTTGCTTTAAGATTAGAACTTAAACCAGAGGAGGTTCTGTTTATTGATGATTCTGAAATTAATATAACTGCTGCTAGGAGTGCAGGTCTAAATGTAATTCAATATAGAAACATATCTCGATTAACTAATGATTTTAATAAAATAAATAGTTAAGATAAGGTTATTATCAATAGGGATCTGATTAGAGTATAAAAGGTCCATCTTTATCATATAAAATTATTCTTCCATCGTTAGGCTTTCTGTGTTCAACAATTTCTTCTTTATTGTCTTCTAAGTATTTAATGATAATCGAAACATCCCAAAAAAAGTTTCTCTCTCCAAATTTGCTACTCCAAGGCAGCGCTTTTATTTTCTTTGACTCCTTAATGTGATATTTTATATCCTTATTACTTGGCCACCATAATTGTTTTCCTTTAGACTTATTTTTCCTATTCAGTTTAGGTTTAATAGCTTTTGGCATAATTGGGATTTATAATCTATGTGTTTGTTTAATATATTAAACCATGAACCCAACTGATGTTTTAAATACTAGAGAAATAGCCTCTCTTATTTGGGGACTAATAATTTTCATATATGCATCAAGTAAAAGCAAGGATGTTATTAAATCTCTTGTTCAGCTTCTTAAATTAGCTACTACTGGAATTTTGCTCAAAATCTTTTTATTGATGATTTTATTTATCATAGTAGTAGATTTAATATTTTTTCAACTTAATTTAACTTTTACTACTTTAATTAAAGATTCTATTCTATGGTTTTTTGCAACAGGAATAGTTTTAATGATGAAAGCAAGCAAAGCAATCAATTTCAAATTTTTCAAGGAAGTTTTAATAGATAGTGTGAAACTCTCAGTAATTATAGAATTTGTTGTTCAACTTTATACATTTAATATTGTAATTGAGTTAGTATTGGTTCCTTTTGTTCTACTTATTGTAGGTATGAATACTTTATCTAAAAGGAAAATTAAATACAAAATGGTAAACACTTTAACAACGTATATACTTGGAGTAATTGGTCTTATGTACATTATATATTCTTTATCTCAGATTCTGAATAATTTTGAGTCTTTTGCTACTTATGATAATTTAGCAAGTCTAGTATTTCCAATAATAATGACTATATTATTTTTACCTTTTGTATATATACTTTCCATTTTTACATTCTATGATGAGCTAGTTGGTAAACATGGAAGACTCAGAATGTTATTGGAAAGAAATAATAATAAATATATAAATTACATTATTAGACAAGTAGTCGAAAGCTGTAAATTTAATGTGCAAAGGTGGTCTAGATTTAACGAAGAGTATGCTAATCAATTACTTTACGTTGAAGATGAGCAAGAAATAAAAAGTATTTTTTTAAAGTTTAATAATGAATTTAGGAAGAAATGATCCTTATCGAGATATAGTGTAAGGGGTGGTAGGGTAACTTTTCAAATTTGAACATTGACTACAGAAAGCAACTGTAACCCTTGCTGTATAAAAGATTCAGGATATTTGATAATATTAATCCAGTTGGAAGTTCCAAAATCGTACCAAGCTTCCCGTTTTTTAGTTTCTACCCATCAACTTTTCTTAACCCCATCCAATTTCAAAGTATTTGATTCATCTCGATGAACTCCTTTAGTTCCTACATGCTTATCATCTATCAATGGCCCATTTTTTATTATATGAACTATGGCCATACCGTGACCTCTACCGAGTTCAAATTCCTCCTTTAACCAATTTAAGATTTCCCCAGCCTTAGTATCTTGATTAAAACCTTCTTCTTTTGCCTTTGCTATAAATTCAATGGGTGTAATTCCCGTTTTAGATTCTATATTATCTAGGTAAGCTTGGAATGACATATTTTAATTTAATAATTAATTTGTATTCTTAGTATTAATTATACATTAACTTAGTAATGTACAATTTCCACTTTACAATCACTAACTCAAAAAATACTAATAATAGTATAATTTCGGTAATAATACCTCTTATACTAACTTAAATGAATTTGGTATCTTTAAATCCTTCAACTAATACACCTATTGCGGAAGTACCCACATCTACACAAGAAGAAGTCAAAATGAAAGTTGAGAAAGCAAGAGCTGCTTTAGAAACCTGGAAGAATTTAGGTCTTGAAAAAAGAATTGAACTATTAAGAATTGTAGTTTCAAATTTTGAAAAAAGACAGGAAGAATTTGCTGAACTAAGTTCAAAAGAAATGGGAATGCCAATTTCTCAAAGTCATCACGACATAGGCGGGGCAATTGAATATTTTAATTGGTATTTAGATAACGCTGAAAAATACTTATCCCCAGAAGTTGTATACAAAGACGATGAAATGGTGCATACAGTTCACTACGAACCTACTGGCGTAGTTGCTGCAATTACTCCATGGAATTTCCCAGCTTCTAATTTTGTATGGATGGTTGGTCAAAATTTAGTTGTCGGTAACACAGTTGTGTTTAAAGATTCCGAAGAAGTTCCATTGTGTGGCAAGTTAATTGAACAAGTTTTTACTGAATCTGGTTTACCAGAAGGAGTATTCTCCGAAGTTTACGGCAAAGGAGACATTGGTGACTATCTTGTGCACCAAGATATAGACATGATTTGTTTTACAGGCAGTACTGCAACTGGACAAGAATTATATAAAATTGGTGCGGAAAAATTTATAAAAGTGTTTTTAGAATTAGGTGGCTCTGCTCCAGGAATTGTTTTTGAAGATGCTGACTTAGACAAAGTTCTAGACACCATTTATGCAAATAGATTTGATAACTGTGGCCAAATTTGTGATGGGCTTAAAAGATTAATTGTGCACGAAAATAAGTTAGAAGAAGTTATACAAAAATTAAAAAGTAAACTTGATTCTGTTACCGTAGGTGATTCAAGTAATCACGAAACTGACATAGGACCATTGGTGTCTCAAAAACAACTTGATGCTCTGCAATTACAAGTAAAAGATGCTCTAGATAAAGGCGCTAAAGTTGAATACAAAAAAGAACTAAACCCAGAATTAAAAGGGTTCTTTTATTCTCCAATGATTCTTACAAATATTAATAAGGACATGAAAATCTGGAACGAAGAGGTTTTTGGTCCAGTACTACCTATTGTGACTTTCAAAACAGACGAAGAAGCTATAGAGCTTGCAAACGATACTAAGTATGGATTAGGCGGATATTTATTTACGGAAGATAAGCAAAAGTTTAGAGATGTTGCTTCTCAAATTAAAACTGGTATGGTTCAGAATAACGATATTAGTTACGTTACACCATCAAGCCCATTCGGCGGGTGCAAGGTATCGGGTATGGGACGAGAACATGGTAAGTTTGGGTTCTATGAACTAGCGCAAATAAAATTAATTGCAGAAGATAAATAATATGAACTCAGATATAAATCCAAATAATCTTAGACAAATAACTCGGGAAATTGTTTCGGGGTTAATATTTTCAGCTGATAATAAACTACTAATGGGTAAAAAAGATCCAAGTAAAGGAGGTGTATATTCAGATTGTTGGCATATACCAGGTGGTGGAGTTG
>CAYUKX010000020.1:0-17183 GCA_964445405.1 uncultured Candidatus Saccharibacteria bacterium | reverse complement strand
TAAATAATTGCCTGATTCCTTATCTGAAACAGTCTGTAGATTATACAACAAGTGTTAAAGAGTTTAAATACCTATTAAAAATTTATTCTACTTTTCATAGAATCAATAATTGTCTGTCCAGAAAGGTATTCAAGGTCACCTCCAACAGGTATACCTTTAGCTAACCTTGTTATATTAAGATCGGACCTTTCGAGCTGGTCTTTTAGGTAAAGAGCTGTTGAATCTCCTTCTAGGTTAGGGTTTAGCCCAAGAATAACCTCTTTAATTTGTAAATCTTCTACTCTTTTTATAAGTGAGGTTATATTAATATCGTCTGGGCCAATTCCGTTTATAGGTGATATTACCCCACCCAATACATGATATAACCCATTAAATTCCCTGGTAGCCTCTATGTTTATTAAATCTAGCGAATCTTCAACCACAAGAATAATTGATTTATCCCTCTTATCATTTTCACAGATGCTACAAATGTCTTTGTTAGTTACATTTCCGCATATGTTACATTTAGAAATATTGTTAATTACTGATTCTAAGGACTCACTCAGTTTTTTAGCTAAATCTTTAGCGTTCACCGAAAGATAGATAGAAATCCTTGCAGAAAGCTTAGGACCAACATTTGGAAGACTACTAAAAGCATCAGTAAGGTCATTTATTTCTTTAGGAAGACTAGCCATTAGTTCAGCATCCCTCTTAGATCATCTAGATTAGTACTTGCTGCCATTTCCTTTTGCAATTGAGTCTTTGCATCTTCTACAGCTTTTTTTGTATCGTTTGTAATAGTAGTTACAAGTTTTTTTAGCGAATCTTCAGGAATATTAGGAAATCTTTTTTTAAGTTCTTCATAGTCTGGCTCGATTTCCACTACAGAATATACACCATTAATAATAAGAGCAATTACTCCACTCTTACCTACTGATTTTGTTGCCTGCATTTGATTTTGCATTTTTCTAGCTTTTAAAGCTAGTTTTGGTAAATCTAGTACTCCCATATAAAATTATTAAAAAATTTAAAATATTTGCTCAACTAAGTTCGAATTATCTATTGTTTTGTCGATTTTCTTCTTAGGCTCGACTATTTTATCATCAATTACACTATTTTCAGACTCACTTTTACTTTCAATCTGAAGATTACTATCTAGATCAAAGCTAACCTCCATAGTTTTCCCATACAAAACCTTAGCCACATCAATAAAAATGTCTTTCGCCTCTTTTTTTGACATATACGTTAGATTAAATCTATACGGGCTTGTTATTTTAATAACATCACCCAAGATTTCAATTTTTGATGTATTCATCATTCCTTTTAGCCTAGGTAGTAGATTTTGAGCTCGTATATTAACAGCCTCAGTAAAAGATTTATCCTTAATATCTACAACGGGAATTTGAACAGCTTCAGGCACCTCAGGTATGAACTCTTTTGCTACAGGAATATCTTTTTTTATAATCTCTATTTGCTTTACTTGGGGAATCTTAGCAGCAACATTCATCTGTTCTCGATTAAAGTAAGTTAGCAATGCAAGATTAACAATTGTGGCCTTGTCAGAAAAATCTCGAATCTCCGATCTTATTTTTATAGCTAAGTTAGCAATACTAATATAGTCATAGTCTAGACCCCCTGTTTTTGCTTGACCTATCAGCTTTGTATTAACAGATTGAATTAACTGTTCCAAGAATATTGGAACATTATCATTACTTTCTGCAATGTTAGTAATAATTTCTGTTAGTTTATTTATATCTCTATTCTTAAAAGCATCTATAAAATGCTCAATATTTTTAATATCAGCAACTCCAAGTGCACTTCTTACTAACTCATCCGAAATGTCCTTACCTGAAGAAGTTAAAATCACCTTAGAAAGCAGACTTTCTGAGTCTCTAAAGCTCCCCCCGGAGTACTCAAAAATGAGCTTTAAACTATCTGTAGTAATCGAGTATCCTTCCTGAGCTATTATCCTACCTAATTTATTTAGAACTTCCACTTCGCTACCTAGTTTAAAATCAAATCTAGTTACCCTAGATAAAATTGTTACAGGAAGTTTATGTGATTCTGTGGTTGCCAATATGAAGACTACATGTTCAGGAGGCTCTTCTAGAGTCTTTAACAAAGCGTTAAAGGCTTCTTTTGTTAACATATGAGCTTCGTCAATTATATAAACTTTCTTATTTAAAAAATTAGGTACAAAATTGACAGTATCTCGAACAACTCTAATTTCTTCTATTCCCCTATTACTGGCTGCATCCATTTCTAGTATATCCATACTACCATTATTAATAGCTACGCATGCGCCACATTCATTACAAATATCTCCAGTGCTAGCAAATTTTTCACAATTTACCGCCTTAGCCATAATTCTTGCTATTGTAGTTTTTCCACACCCTCTAGGTCCACAAAATAAATACGCATGAGAAATCTTACCTTGTAGGATAGATTCTTTAAGTATTTGCACTACTGACTCTTGGCCTTCGATTTGAGAGAAATTAGTAGGTCTATATTTTCTATATAAAACTTCGGACATGAAATAAGTATACTATAGAAATAAAAAAACCCGCCTTTCGGCGGGTCAAAATTCAATAATTATTTTTATATTTTTTGTTTTCTTCTAGCTTGTCTTCTTCTCTTTTTTGTTTTTGCCCAAACTTTAGTTTTTTGGTGCTTTGTAAAAGTTTTTGGAATAAAATATCTTTTTTCTTCTAACTTTTCCATAACTCCTTCTCTAGTAGCTTCTCTCCATAAAAGTCTTAAAGCTAAGTCTAATGACATCTCATCGTGTACTACAACTGACATATAAAAATTACCTCCCCGTATGTTTCAAAATTATTTTTGCTCAGAATTTTAACAGAATAAGAACCATTTTACAAAGATTATCTGCCAAGCACACCCTTAACAACCTCTACAATATTCCCTAGCCAGTTTAATTGAATTATATCTTTTAAAGTAACTAGTAGTCCTATACTCATTAAAAATACAAAGCCTCCAAAATTAATTCTATTTAAGAATTGATCACTAAATTTCTTTCTTCTTATCTTCTCGATTACTGCAAACAACAATTGACCTCCATCTAATGCAGGAAATGGCAATATATTGAACATAGCTAAGTTTACGCTAAACAATGCAGTCAAAGGTATTAGCACATCATAGGCTTGAAATTCTACTAACTGACCTACTTGATTACCAATTGCAGGTAAGCCTCCTACACTATTAGAAACTTCTTTGTAATCACCTGTTGAGAATGCATTAGAGAATATTCCACCTAAAGCCTTAAACTGATAAATAAATGCATCGTAAGTCATAAATACGCCAGCACCTAATCCTTCGTTATACTTTAAAAAGTAAGTTTTTTTCCCGGATTGTGAATCATAAGGAACTAAACCTACCTTTAATATTGATCCATTCTCATCGGCAGCCCCTAATGTTATGTTTCTTTTAGATATCTCGAATGTTTGAAAGTCGATTAACTTAAAATCAACTTCTTGATTCTGGTTATCTTTTAATATTTGAAGGAACTCAGCCATACTTGAAAATTCTACATTGTTTACTGCAACAATCGCTTCGTTTTCTTCAAATTTACCTACTGAAGGACCTTCTGGATCTACAAATGAAACTATCAAAGGATAGTATTTTTGTTGGAACTGAGTGTTAGTGAATTGATAATCAACAAGACTTGGAATTGCAAATCTATAGTTATTATTGCTTAAATAAATCTGAAGCAAAAATATAGCTAATATTAAGTTCATTACAATACCCGCAAGTAATACAAAGGCCTTTACTCTTAACCTAACGTTCCTAAAAGCGTTTGGATTAGCTGCATCAGTTTCACCTTCTAGTTGAACATATCCGCCTAAAGGAAATATATTGAACTTATAGTCAGTTCCTTTGTAGTGTTTTTTGAATATTGTAGGGCCAAATCCGATTGCAAATTCCTGAACTGCTACTCCAGATAGTTTTGCAGCTGCAAAGTGCCCAAATTCGTGAATTGAGACTAAAACAGTGATTATTAATGCGAATATTAGTATTGTAAGTAGGAAGGTCATAATTCTATAAAGTCAATAATTCAATTTTTTTCTGCTTAGCAGTAGATTCAAACTCTTGTTCATACTCTTTTAGAATCTCTTGAATTTTTTCAAAACTTCTTTCTTGGTCATCCTCGGGAACTTTATCTAGGGATTTGACCTTATCATTATAATTTCTTCTGACTTCTCGTGCCCTTGTAAGGAATTCATTTAGTAGCTTAGGGATTATTTTGTCTGCTTTTTCCTTTCTGTCCTCTTCTGTTAGTGGTACAAAATTAATTCTAATAATATTACCTTCTTGTGATACTCTTGCACCCAAATCAACCTTTTCTAAAGCCTCTATTACAGAAGTTACATTATTTTTATCCCACACTTCCAATTTAACAGACATGGGACCATCCACTATGACCTTAGCCACAGCAGTTAGCCCCATTAATGATCCGTATGATTCTACTTGTATTTTTTGAAAGACAGCGATACTAGCTTTACCCGATCTAATCTTAGATAGTTCAAGTTTAAATCTTTCTAGAATTTCTTCTAGCTCTAGTTTGTAGTCGTCTTGGTCGAATAACATAGATTATTCCTGTGTTTCTTCTTCAGAAGCAGCAGTGTTGAATACAACAGGCTCTCCTACTTGAAATTTATAGAATTGTGTAATTTCAATCTTTTCGCCTATCTTAGCTACCATTTCGTTTTGGTAGTCTTCAACAGTTTTTGTTTCATCAGTAAATAAGTACTGTTTTAATAATACTACTTCTTGATAAAATTTTTCTAGTTTACCTGTAATAATCGTTTTTCTAATTTCATCTGGTTTATTATCTAAACCTGTTTCAGCTGCTGAAACTTCAGTTGCCAAAGTATCTTTATCTATTGAGCTAATAGAAATATATTTAGGATTTACTGCAGCAATATGTACAGCTAAATCATTAGCGAATTTAATCATATCTTCGCTTTTAGCGGCAAAATCAGTTTCGCAAGCAACTTCTACAACTACAACAAATTTGTTGTTATTGTGAATATATGTGCCTAAAACACCATGTTCTGCTGCTTTACCCTTTCGCTTGCTTGCCTTAGCTAATCCTTTTGCTCTAAGGAACTTAACAGCTTCATTAATATCTCCATTTGTTGTTTCAAGAGCTTCTCTTACTGCACCTACTCCAGCACCTGTAAGATTTCTTAACTCCTTAATTTGATCTATTGTTACCATAAATTTACCTTTAATAAATTATTTAGCTTTTGTAGCCTTTTTTGCTGCAGGCTTCTTTGCAGTTTTTGAAGGTTTTTTGTCTTCTTTTTTCTCTACTTTCTCTACTTTTTTAGTAGATTCTTTTTTAACTTCAGGTTTTGATGCTTTTTCTTTTGCAATTTCAAGCATACCCTTAACTTTTGATTTTCTTCCAGTTCTTTTTTCTTCTCTAGCTACTGGTGCGCTCATTTTTTGATCACTTACTTGAGCTTCTTCAATTAATTCTTTATTTTCTTTTACAACTTCAGTTTTAGTAATTTTAATTTCTACTTTGTTATAGTCTACCAAATTATGTTTAATACCGTTTCCTTTATTTCCAGTTATTACTGCATCAGATAAAGTCTTTAATACTAATCTAATTGATCCGATAGCATCATCATTACCAGGGATAATATAATCTGCTGTATCAGGGTCACAGTTTGTATCAATTAATGCAACTACAGGAATATTTAACTTTCTTGCTTCTCTAACTGCAGCTTTTTCGAATCTTGTATCTACAATTACGATTGCAGTTGGCTTTGCATTAAGTGTTTTAATTCCTTCATATAATCTGTTCAATCTCTCCCATTCCTTTTTCATTACAGATACTTCATATTTTGTTCTGTCTAAAACTCCTTCTGAGAATGATTTCTCAAGTCCTTCTAATTTATTTAAACTTTTTTTAACAACGTTAAAGTTAGTTAATATTCCACCTGCCCATCTACTTGCAATAAAGTAAGATCCACTTCTAATAGCTTCTTCTTTTATAATATCTGCAGCCTGTTTTTTAGTACCGACAAACATTACATTACCTTTAGAAGCAGCATCTGTTAAAAAGTTAACAGCCTCTTTTAGCTTTTCTTCTGTTTGATGGATATCGATAATGTGAATTCTATTTTTAGCTGTGTAGATATACTTAGACATTTTAGGATTCCATCTTTGAGACTCGTGTCCAAATTGAACTCCTACTTCAAGTAATTCTTTAGCTGTAGGGATAGATAATACTGCACTAGATTTAGACTCCTGTGCCTGAGTGTTTTTTGTGTCTTCCATTTTTAATTCCTTTAAATAAATAAACTTCCGCAGATTTAGGGTATACCCAAGGAAAATAATCCGCGTGCTGAATTTGGCTAAATTATACCACAATCTTTTTGAATTCCACCATTTTTAATAACTTTCAGATATCTATTCTATGACAAATACTTACTCTTTAGCTTCAACGACTTCTTCAGTCTTGTTTTCTTTTACATTTTTAATGTATTTGCATTTAGGGTAATCTGAACAACCTATAAAGGTCTTACCCCATTTACCTTTTCTTTCTACTAGACCGTGGCCAGATAATGGGCACTTTTCTTTAAGAATTAAGGACTTAGCTTCTTTTACTTTTGGATAATCTGGATGTGCCCAGAACTTACCGTATCTACTGTTTTTAAGTATATATTCACGACCATCCTCTGTTACTGGTGCTTTCTCATATTTTTCTTCGTCTAGTGTTAAAGCTTCACTGCTACCTTCTGAGTCTACGCTTTTCATTCCATCGCATTCTGGGAATTTACTACAGCTTAAAAATCTGCCGTATCTACTTAACTTTATTACCATAGCACTGCCACACTTAGGGCATTTCTCGTCTGAGGTGCCTAATTGTTTAAATTCACTTCTGTCTATTTTTTTGTCCTGTAACTCAATCTCCTTTTCAAATGGGAAGTAAAAATCCTTAAGCATCTTTACCCAATCCATTTTGCCTTCTGCAATTCTATCTAAGTTATTTTCCATTTCTGCTGTAAAACTATAGTCAACAATATTCGAGAAGTAGTTTACTAGCAGCTTATTTACAACATTTCCCATATCAGTTGGCTTTAAGTAACGACCCTCTGCATCGACATATTTCCTAGCTAAGATAGTTGATATTATAGACGCGTATGTAGATGGTCTTCCTATACCTAACTCCTCCATCTTTTTAATTAAAGTTGCCTCGGAGTATCTTGCAGGTGGCTCTGTAAAATGCTGAACTGAATTAATAACTTCTGGGTAAAGTTCTTCAGACTGCTTTACTTCAGGTAAGATTGTATCTTCAGATTTTTCCTTTGATGCTTTAAGATAACCAGGGAATTGAACAACTTTGCCATTTGCAGTAAACAAATACTTACCAATATCAATATAGATAGTTGTATTCATTAATCGAGCAGGTGTCATTTGCGAGCTTAATGCTCTTGCTCTAATTAGAGTATAAATTCTTTCTTGATCTCCATCTAAATTTAAGTGACTAGCTAATTTGGAAAAATCAGTTGGTCTAATACACTCATGGGCTTCTTGAGCTGATTTATTACTAGACTGATATACATTTGGCTTTGCAGGTAAGTATTCTTTTCCATATTCCTTTTGTATAAAAGCCCTTGCCTGGTCTATAGCTAAATTAGACATAACAGTAGAGTCAGTTCTCATGTATGTAATAAGACCTGCTTCGTATAGTTTTTGTGCGGCTGACATTGTTCTTTTTGCACTAAACCCAAGACTATTTACACCTGACTGTTGCAAAGTACTAGTTATAAATGGTGCTTTAGGATTTCTTTTACTCTCAGTTTTTTCTACCTTACTTACAATCCATTTTTTATCTGAAACATAGTTAACAATTACTTCAGAATCTTTTTTATTGGTAACGTTCGGATTTTTGCCCTCTATTTTAGCTAAGTTAAATCTAATTAAATTGCTTGAGTCCTCTTTAACTTTAATTACTGATTCTTCTTTATTCTTAACCTCTATATAGTTTATGCTTACATTTTTGTTACCATTTTTTTGATTTAGACCAGCGTCAAGACTCCAATATTCTTCTGAATTAAATTTATTTCTTTCCTCTTCTTTCTCAACTACCAATCTTAATGCTACAGACTGAACTCTTCCTGCAGATAAGCCGAATGAAATCTTTTTCCATAACAAAGGTGATAGTTTATAACCCACCAATCTATCAAGTAATCTTCTTCCTTGTTGGGCATTTACAAGATTTATATCTATATCTCTAGGATTATTAATGGCCTCTTGAATTGCGCCTTTAGTAATTTCGTGAAAAACAATTCTTTCTATCTTCTTCTTGCCCTTGGGCTTCCCATTCTCATCAATTAATTTAAGCTCCCTAGCCAAATGCCAGCCTATTGCTTCTCCTTCTCGGTCCAAGTCGACTGCTAGTATTAATTTATCTGCTTCCTTTAAACTTTTTTTAATTTCGTTTAAAGATTTGGGATTTGTAACAACATACTCAGGTTTAAAGTTATTCTGAACATCTATTGCCAAACCAGATTTGGGAAGATCAACTACATGTCCTTTTGAAGCTTTGACAATATAGCCTTTACCTAGGTATTTACCAATTGTTTTTGCTTTTGAAGGTGACTCTACTACTACTAGTTCCATAATTAGCTAAGTTACATAATATTTGTTTTGATTACCAGTATTTAAAATACCATTTATTTCTAACTTTGTACAAATTGAGCTCAGAATTTGAATTTTAAGATTTAAAATCCTCGATAATTCACTCAGAGTTTTTGGCTCACGGAGTATAGCATAATAGATTTTTCTTTCAATTTCAGTTAATTTCAGAAATTTATCATCTTTATTTATAGTTCCCAGAAAATCTGAGCTACTCTCTATTAATTGCGCAATATTATTTTTAATTAAATAATTACAACCTTTAGATGTAAAGGAATTAATAGCTCCAGGGAAAGCAAATACTTCACGATTATAGTCAAAAGCCAAGTTTGCTGTAATTAATGCCCCACTTTTACTGCCTGCCTCTACTACAATTGTCTTCATTGAAAGTCCTGCAATTATCCTATTCCTTCTTGCATATAAACCTACATGAGATGCTATACCCGGTGGCTTGTCGCTAATAATTAGGTTTCCAGTGTCCAATATTTTTTTATAAAGATTGACATTACCTTTAGGAGTAGGACTATCACAGGAATCTGGTAGTACTGCAATTGTTTTAATATTATTGTCAATGGACAACTTATGAGCGTATGCATCTACTCCAAAGGCCATTCCACTAACGACAACAAAACTTTGAAGGCTTGGAATTAATTCTTCAAGTATTAATTTACCATAAGATGTCATTGTCCTTGTGCCTACAATCGATAATAAATTGTGCTGTTCAACTATCGAATAGTTCCCCACAAAGAATAATACTATTGGGGCATCTACACAGTGTTTTAAGAGTTCAGGATACTTACTGTCCCAAATAAAGACAAACCCAATGTTATGTTTTTGTAACTCATTACGACCAAGGACTATATCTAAGTTAACTAAATCGAGATTCAATTTAATTGAATTTCTTAAGGCTAACAGAGAGTCTTTAATACTATAGCCACTATCTGTCCAAGGCTTTAGGTGCTTAAGACTATTCTTGTTAAGGATACTTAATTGTAGGGCTAAATCTTCTTGTTCTTGCATAGATACAATTTAAAGTATCCGTCTTACAAAAACCTTACTTACAAGAATCTGGGAAGTCAGAATAAAGACAGTTAATAAAATCTCTAGTTATTTGACCCACATAAAAACCTCCCCCTCCAAGGTTTAATACGCTTGAAAATGAGTAGCTCTTACCTTCGTAATCAAAGGTGCCAATAATCCAGCCATGAGTTGTATTATTTATTGAACCATCACTCAAGAATTCATTTGCCTCCGCAGTCCCAGTTTTGACCTTTAAGTTTCCAGGCAATCCACCCAAAAATGGATAAACTGTCCCATCCCAATAGTTAGCTACCTTGCTCATTCCCTCGTTAATTAAACTTACTGTATTGTCACTTATTGGTATATTTCTTATTATTTTAGGCGAAGGTGCCTGAATTAAATTGCCAAATGAGTCAGTTATTTTTTTAATTACATTGGGTTCGTAAACTATACCTTTATTAGCTATAGCTTGGGCAACTAATGCCATTTGAATTGGGGTAACTGTATTTGAACCCTGTCCAATTACTGCATTACAAGTATCACCTGAGTACCATTCTAAATCAAAGTTACTCTTTTTATATTCTGGAGTATCAATATTTCCTGGGAGCTCACCCAATAAGTTAATTCCTGTATTTTGCCCTAGGCCAAATAATCTTTCTGCCTCAAACAATTTATCAAGTTTTCCGCTCTCCTCTAGTTTTAAAGAATTTACGCAAAAGAACAAGTTACTTGATTTGTATATAGCTCTAACAATATTCATTTGCCCGTAAAAGTACCTTTGATACTCACAGAAGTCAAAATTTCTTTCTTGTAAACATCTATTAGAAAAATAAGTAGTATTTTCATCAACAATTGAATTCTCTAATAAAGCATACGAAGTAATAACTTTAAAAGTTGAACCAGGCGCAATTTGAAGAGCAATCGACTTGTCTACCAACGGAAGTTTTCGATCCTGAGTATAGTTATTAAAATCATCCTCGCTTATTCCTTTTATAAAAAGGTTAGTATCTAAACCTGGGTAGCTAACTAAGGCAACAACATCACCCGTGGAATCGTCAATAATAACACCTGCACCTCCAGCAGAATTATATTGATTTGAATACTGTTTTATAATTTTATATAAAGCAACTTGCCAATCTGAATCTATAGTTAAGTAAATATTATTCCCTGCTTCAGATGGAATTTCGTTTCTACTTCCATCTATATAATATGTAGCGCCTTTAACTCCTTTTAGCTGATCCTCAAGCTGGGCTTCTAGCTTATATTTACCTACTTGATCAAACTGAGAGTACCCATCTTCAACATCGGCAATCTCTGTTTTACCTGTGTAACCGATAATATGGGAAAACTCCTCGGGATAAATGTAATTTCTTTTCTGAGTACTTATCGAATAAAAGTAATCGTTAAAGCCCTGCATACTGCTAAGTAGTTCTAGACTAACATAGCTAATATTTTCTAGGACTTTGATATCGTATTGTCCCATCTCAATTTTAGAGGGCAACAAGTTTAGCTCTTCTGCTGGAATTGAATTCGAGAGAATATTTTTTATGTTCGCAATATCCGTCTCGGAGTACTCCTTTTTATAAACATAAACTGAATAGTCCATGTAATTAGTAGCCAAAATATTTTTATTTGCGTCTAAAAACAGACCTCTCTGAGCAAGAATAAACTCTTTAGATGTAGAAAGACGGAAGGATTGATTGTAGTAATTTGAACCAGCATCAATCTGTAAATTTGAGCCTCGAAAAAGGAGTGACAAAAAAGTTATTAGAATGAGACCTATATATACAAAATGGAATATGCTCCTTCGAACCTTTTTATAGGTACTATCTTGGAAATCAACTTTAAATACATCTATCTTTTTACTCATTTAAGTATTAAATCTTTTATTTGATGTTTTTCAAGTAAGTCTACCCTTTCCATCATTTTTGAGATTCCAATTGTCACACACATTGCGGGATTGTTTGCAATTTTAAATGGAACTTTCAGCTTTAATGAAAACAGTTTGTCGATATCCTCTATTAAGGCCCCTCCCCCAGACAGATATATGCCCGTTTTTAATAAATCAGATAGAATTTCTGGAGGCACCGTCTCTATCGCTTCTCGAACTCCTACCATTATTTTTTCGAAAACAGGAAGTAATGCCTCTGTGAGTTCAGGTTTAGAAATTTTAGTAGACTTTGGCAGTCCGCTTATAAGATCTTGACCACTTATCTCTATTTTAATTTCAGAATCCTTAGCAATGGCTGAACCATATTTAATTTTAATATCCTCGGCCAACTTAATACCTATTAACAAGTTGTACTTAT
Organism: uncultured Candidatus Saccharibacteria bacterium; assembly: GCA_964445405.1. Classification (GTDB taxonomy): domain Bacteria; phylum Patescibacteriota; class Dojkabacteria; order J137; family J137; genus Brojett037. Next base: position 5,205 of record CAYUKX010000020.1, on the reverse strand, counting down.
TTTTAATGTAGTCAATAATTGCGTTATCCATCTCATCGCCTGCAATCTTTATAGTGTTATCTTTAACGATTCCTCCTAAAGAAATTAAAGCAATATCTGTTGTACCGCCACCAATATCAACAATCATATTTCCATTTGCAGTATCTATTTTTAGGTCAGCACCAATAGCCGATGCCATTGGCTCTTCCACTATATAAACTTTTCTTGCACCAGCAGACTTAGCAGAATCAATTACAGAGTTAATTTCTACCTCTGTTACAGTAGTAGGCACACCTATTACCACTCGGGGTCTAATTATCTTAGCTAAAACGCTTGAGTTTTCTGAAGTCTTTTTTATGTAATGCTTGATTAGAGCTTCGGTTGCATTAAAATCTGAAATCACCCCATTCTTGAGTGGTTGAATCGCTTTTATATTAGAAGGAGTTCGACCAATCATATTTCTTGCTTGAGTTCCCACCGAAAGTATCTTACCTGTAGTAGTATTTATTGCAATTATGGATGGTTCTTTAATGATATCTTTTTTACCTTTGACCTGAACTCGTATATTAGCAGTGCCTAAGTCAATAGCAATATCATTCGAAAATTTAGCCAGTAAATTATCAAGTAATGTCATTAATGGAAGTTGAAAACTTATTACTTATATAATAGCAGATGATAGAGACAGCCGTTATGCAGACTTGAACTGCAGACCCCACCCTTACCATGGGTGTGCTCTACCAACTGAGCTATAACGGCCCATGAAGTTTGAAAAAATTCCGGAGAGAAGGATTCGAACCTCCGAAGTCATAAGACGCCTGATTTACAGTCAGGTGCGATTGACCGCTCCGCCATCTCCGGTTTTAATGAATAAGCCACTCGAGGGACTCGAACCCACGACCCGCTGTTTACAAAACAGCTGCTCTACCACTGAGCTAGAGTGGCCTCTTAAGGCTCGGTAATTATATCCGAAACAATTCTTACTGTCTACGAATAAAATTAGAGCAATTAATTAAATGAATATACTCTATTGTATCTAGAAAATAAAGAATTATAATTAGAAATATCTAGTTTTAGATTGTAAAAAAGCTTAAAATCGATTAAAATTCCAAAGCGATTAAGAAATATTAATATATTAGCATTATCCAATGTCAAGAGTTTGTGAAATAACAGGTAAGAAAACAGCTTTTGGTGGAAGTCATAAACACAGAAGAGGTTCATCCGGAGGAGGAGGAACTTGGAGATTTAAGGCACCAAACACTAAAAGAACATGGAAGCCAAACCTAAGAAAAGTAAAATTAGAGGTTAATGGTCAAATCAAAAGAGTAAAAATCTCTATGAAAGCATACAAGAGATTAAGAAAGATGGCAGAAGTTGAGCATAACCATAGTCATTAATTCGACACACCTATAAATATGATAATTTATGGTAGAAATACTGTAATAGAAGCTTTAAATTCCTCGCATAACTGCGAGGAATTATTTTTACAGGCCGATATCCACGAAGATACAAAGATTAACACCCTTAAATCCTTAGCTGCTAAGCATAACATTCCTACAAGAAACATTAGTTTAAAGGAATTAAAAAAGTTAGCTAACTCAGATGAAACACAAGGCGTTGCGGTAAAAGTTACCTTTCACGAAGCGGCGCTAAAAGACGTTCTACCAAACTCAAGCAAAGCATTCATCTATATTTCTGATGCAACTTATGAACATAATGTAGGTGCAATTATTAGAACTGCAGAATGTGCAGGCTTTGCAGGTGTGATTATTCCATCAGATATAAAGATAACAGCTACGATTGCCAAAATCTCAACAGGAGCAATATTTAATATCCCAATTATTCGAAGCCCTGTATTTAATACAATAAAAGCATTCAAAGAAAACGGATACTTTGTTTTTGGGATTGAAAGAGGTGGTGACAACATATTCGAAACCTCTACTCCAATTAATTCACTATTTATAATTGGCTCAGAAGACAAGGGTTTATCGGCACCAATAATTGAAAAATGTGACGGACTATTAGAAATACCTCAATTTGGCAAAGTAAACTCACTAAATATGAGTGTAGCTTCTGCTATAGTTATATATAATTACTTAAGAGAAAACTTTAAGGAGATAAAATCAAATGGACAGTAATAGTAGAAGTACAGGAATTTATCTTGTAGGCATTATTATAATGTTTGGAATATTGATTGTTCTAGGCAGTCAATTTTTAGCCAGAAGAAATGACCCTGTAAACATTCCGCTAAATCTAGCAAAGCCAACATTTACTATTAATGTTGAGAAGACATATATAGCTAAGATAATTACAAACCAGGGAGATATTACTGTAGAGCTTTGCAGTAAATGTGCGCCGCAAAACGTAAATAATTTTGTTTATCTTTCTAATAAGGATTATTACAAGGCAACAAAATTTCACAGAATAGTTAAGGACTTGCTTATTCAAGGTGGAGATAGAAACACATTAGCAGCAGATACTTCATCTTACGGGAAGGGGAAAACAACTTATCTTATAGATGATGAGATCAACTGGGATTACCTTAACTTTCCTGACGAAAAAAGAAACGCGCTTACAAGCCAAGGATACAAATCTAACACAAGTGTAATCTCTAAAAACTTACAGAAATACTCATTAGCAATGGCAAATGATGGACCAAATACAAATAGTTCACAGTTTTTCATTGTTACAGGAGAAAATATAGACTCAAGAATATCCGATTTAAATGGATTCTACACAGTAATTGGTGATGTTAAATCCGGGTTTGAAACTCTTGAGAAGATAAATGCGATAACAACTGTAGAAAATAGCAATTTGCCTACAAGCGATGTGGTAATTCAGAAAATTGAAATAACAGAGCTTTAATCTGTAAACATTCTGTAAGATATTTCATTTAATATTTTGTATTAACAAAATGCTAAATGAAATCCTCAAAACTCACCCTACTCTATATCCTAATACTGGCTTTGTTTCTAATTGTTCTTTTATCTGAACAAGATACCGAACAAATAATATTCAATAAAGAATATCCAAAAGCTATTTTCAAAGGGAATAGCTAGTATGCTAAATATAGATTATTTTCAAACTGCTAAAAAAACCTTCGCAATTCTTGTTACATTGCTGATACTAAATCTACTGATAAACGACACTACAATTAAACACCTGCTTGTAAACATAAATACAGATATTCACTCAAGCTTTACAGATTTTCTATCTAAGAACTTTCCCTCCACTCAAGCGATTTTTCTTGCCTCTATACTAGTAGGCTCTTCTGATCAAAATATTAGCAAAGAGCTCTATTCTCTATTCAAAAGATTTAACTTAGTGCATGTGATTAGTATTTCTGGCTCTAATTTTGCATTAATACAGTCTATTCTAGAGAATTTAAAGATATTAATGAATAAGAGAGGTGTAATCTTAGTACTTATTTTTTTACAGAGCCTATACTACCTAATTATTGGTTTTAACAACGCCCCTGCCCTTCGAGCCTTCATTTTTGCCTTAATATCTAATTACTCTTCATTGATTGGTAGACCAATAAAATTTTATAAAAAGATACTGTTTACAGTTTTAATAATCTTAGCCATTAGACCACATTTAATACCTACGCTAAGTTTTATTTTAAGCACATCTTTTGCAATTTTTTACCATTTATTAGGTCATGCCCCACTAAATAAGATATTTAATAACGAAGTAAAACGGATAGCATTAATATTTATATTAAGTAGTTTAATATTCAATTCTCAAGCTCCTGATTTTTTAGCTAACTTACTGTTCGGCTTAGTTTACCCATTTATATTTATATCTATATTTATTGCCTACTTTCTTGCCATAATTTCAATTGAGATATCATTTTTGATTAGCTTTAATTCATTAACAAGTAGCTTTATATTCACCTACTTTAATGAGTTATCTAGCGAGAAGCTATCCTTAATTCAAGTATTTGGATTTTTAGCTATATTAACCATAACTGTCAAAAGCCTTTTTAATAGGACCCCCTATGAAGTATCGAAATTTAATTAACAACCTGCTATTGGCTGCAATACTTATACTAAGCCCCTTTGTATTTAACAGAATCAATACCAAAAACGAAAATCTTCTTACCTTTCTAGATATTGGACAAGGTGATGCAACATTAATATGCACGGAAAATAATTCGTGCGGACTTATTGATACTGGGAAAAAAGAGATTATCGTGGACAAAATTAGAAAACATACCAATAAAGAACTAGCTTTCATATTAATAACCCATGCTGATACTGACCATTACGGGCAAACCCAGAAAATTCTAGAAAATATTGGTACTAATACGCTATTCATAGGCAATACTTTAAAGGCTGAGAATATAATTGAATTTGCACAAACAAGTAATACACCGACCTATGAACTTAGAGAAGATAATGACTTTACCTTTGGGGACTTTAACTTAGATATTCTTTGGCCTGATAGTAATATAGACTTAAATTCAATCGAAAGTAACGACTCATCTACATCTATAATAATAAGAATAGGAGAAATTGAGGTATTCTTAGCCGGTGACCTAAGCTCTAAATATGAAGAATTGCTACAAGACAAATTTAGTATTACTAACATTGATATTCTTAAAATCAGTCATCACGGTAGCAAAAACTCATCATCTTTTGAATATTTGTACAAAACTAACCCAAAGCTTGCGATTATCCCCGTAGGAAAGAATTCCTATGGACACCCGAGCAACCAAGTATTAGAACATTTAAATAAACTAAATATAAAATTTTTAAGAACCGATCGTGAAGGCGATGTAAATATTAGAGTAAAAAAAGAAAATCTTGAAATTAATACAGAAAATACTAAAAATTCATATATAATATTGAATTAAAGCGGTCTACGGTTTATAATTACCGAGCTTTATTGTGAGCTTTACAGGCAATATCAATCGAGAATTTACATTAATTAGGGGACTTATCTATGGCTGGCGCAAAAAAGAAAAAGCAAAATGTATATAGATTTTATAATTCTGAAACAGGAGAACACTACACTATTAGATTAGGTAAAGAAGCGTACGAGAAACTAGCTGATAAGCCAATTAAAAAGTTTAGTAAGAAGTTAAGAAAGCACACTGATTTTAAGTTAACAAAGAAGGTTAAATAACCCCATTTGTAAGGAGAGAGTTATTGGAGTAAAATCCGGTAAGCCCAATAGTTGCGAGCGTCGGTTAATTGGTAAACCACCGGTCTCCAAAACCGGAAC
>CAYUKX010000019.1:0-17695 GCA_964445405.1 uncultured Candidatus Saccharibacteria bacterium | reverse complement strand
AATCCATTGCTGGATGATCAATTGGTAGATTTGCTCTTTCAAAGTTATATTCAGCAGTTTCAATTTCTGGGCCATCCATAACGCTGTAGCCTATTCTTTTTAGAATAGTATTCATTTCGTTTATTGTTTGCGTTAGGGGGTGAATGTGGCCAATTTTTGGTTTTGAATACACCAATACAGCTTGAATTTGATTCAAGTATAAATCTAAGCTCTTATCTTTTAGCGCAGTTTTTGCGTTTTCAATTACAACATCAACTTCATTTTTTAACACGTTTAAATTCTGGCCAAAATCTTTTCGTTCTTCTGGTTTTACATTACCTATTTCTTTAAATTCATTGGTAATAATGCCATCTTTACCTAGGTATTTTCGCCATAGTTCAGTTAAGGCTTCCTCTGTTTTTAATTCTTTTATCTCGTTTAAAATTTGTTGTTTTAATTCCTGATGATTGATCATAAATTAAGTTTATTTATATAGACTGTACTTTTTTGTTAATGAATCTAAAGTTTCTTTGTTCCCAAATGCTCCTACTGCATAATATTCTATCTCAGAATCCTTTTTAGTAGATAATATTTTTGTAATTTGTGCATCGTCGGTTGTTTCAATCATTTCTTTTATAAATCCGTGATAAAGCAAACCTGAACTTCTTACGTTTGTCATTAAGTTGGTCATTTGACCTGGCTTTGCAGATAATATTATTATTGCATATTGACTATTTCTAGGGTGTAATGCACCATCTTCTGTTACAAAATAATCAGCTGTTTTAAAGTTTTCACCTAATTGATTACCTAAATATGCTGCAACATGACTAATTGCATTTGCTTTCTGCCATGCTTGTAATACTTCGTTGACTACAATTACTATTTTGTTTGCAAAGTCTTGTGGTTTTTCGGTGCTAGATTCTACTGTTTTAGTTTGAGAATGATTATCGCTACTTAAAACTGCTTTATAGATCTCTTTAGTAAGATTATCCATATCGTATTTAAGTTGTGGGAATGGTACACCTTCTTTTGCTGTAACACCTTCAAAGAACCAGAACACTCTTTCACTCATACCCCAACCGCATGTTGGCGGCATTCCGTATTCAAGCATTTCAACAAAGTCTACATCAAGCATTTGTGCTTCGTCGTCGCCACCTTGTCTTAAATTTTCTTGTTCAGTGAATCTATCTAGCTGATCTAGTGGATCGTTAAGCTCACTATATGCATTTACCAATTCTGAACCTGCGATAACTGCATGGAATCTTTGTGTTACATTTGGGTTAGCTTCGTCTAGTTTTGCTAAAGGTGACATGAACTTAGGCTCATTTATTAAGAATGCTGGGCCTGCAACAGTCTTTCGGATTAACTTCCATAGGCTATCTACTGCTCTATTCCTATTTAAATCTTCTTTGCCTGCATCAACGCCGTTCTTTATTAGAATCTCTCGCATTTTTTCCACAGAATCGTTGTAAATATCTACATCGAATTTTTGTTTTATAACAGTCGCATAATCAATTCTTTCCCATTCTTTATCTAAGTCAATCTCAAAACCACGAATAGTAAATTTAGTTGTTCCATAAACTTGTTGCATTATGTATCTGAACATCTCTTCTGTTAGCTTCATGCCGTCATTGTAATCGGCATATGCCCAATACCATTCCATTGCAATGTGTTCAGGTAAATGTTCATCACTAAAGCCTTCGTTTCTGAATCTTGGTCCAATATCAAATACTTTGTTAAAACCTGCACCTATAAGTCTTTTTAATGGCAACTCATGAGAAATTCTTAAGTAGAAGTCCTGGTCCAAAGCATCATAATGAGTTACGAATGGTTTAGCATCTGCACCACCAGTTGTATGTTCAAGTACAGGAATATTTACTTCTACAAATCCATTTTTAATATAGAACTCTCTTGCTGCTTCCCAGAATTTTGCTCTTCTTACAAATCTTTCTCGAATTTCAGGGTGAATATTCATATCAAGATATCTTCTTCTGAATCTATCTTCTTTGTCTTCTAGGTTAGTTGGCATTGGTCTTAATGCTTTAGTTAGCAACTTGATATTGTGCGCCAATAACGATATTTCACCTCTTTGAGTTTTTGTAATTTCTCCAGTTACTTCAATAAAGTCAGAAATATCAAGTAATGCTAGATTATCAAACCCTAAAAAGCTATTAGCTAAGTCTTCTTTTAGTTCGTCTGCTTTTATATAGACTTGAATTTTTCCGGACATATCTTCAATGTCCATGAAAATAAGTTTTCCGTGCTCTCTAATTGTTTTTACTCTACCTGTTAAGCTAACTACTTTACCGTTTAATTCTTCAAATTTAGCAATAGCTTCGCCATTAGACATATCCTTTTTTGATATAGCAGGATAAGGGTTTACACCTAAATTCTTAATCTTATTTAGTTTTTCAATTCTTAAATTTCGTTGTCCAATTAAGTCAGAAGATTCTATAGTAGCAGTCATATACACGTTATTAATAATGAAACTGTTGGAATTATATAATATTTATGCCTCACAGGCTAGAACGTTTAATGCTTCTTGGTTTACTTCTATTGAATATCCTCTGCAACCCCAGTTAATTTCACTATCTTCTGCGGTGATCACAAACCCAAGTCCTCTTAGCTTTTCGATAAAATCTGAACCTGATTGTGTTGTAGGTTCTATAAAAAGTTTTATTGTCCTATTATTATTTATAGATCTTCGATTAAGTTTTTTTAATAAATAACCCAATAACCTGATACCACTGCCTTTCCCCTCGATCCATGATAAATATGCTATTTCAGTTTCTGGTTGAATTATTGAGCTGTGAAAAGTTACCTCAAAAAATGTTCGTGGGTTTTCATGATAAGCAATTGATTGTTTATTCCTTAAAAATTTTTTCTCTTGAAAGCCTGATAGTAAATCCATGTTGCCGCAGTAAAGTAACAGATCAGCATTGTCCTATATGGTCAATATAAATTCAATACTGAGGCCTCTTATTCGGAATAAGTAGAAGAACTATAATTGCAAATATTACTACGGCAAGAAGTACCGCAATTATTATTGGATTAATCCCTTCGAATACATCAGCAACTTGAGTTTCGGCAACATCTGAGCTTGCTACACACACACTACCAATACAATTTGCATCTGTAGGACAAGATATGCCTAACGCAGGAGAGCAAAAAGACTGTGTTTGAGAAACACAACTTACTGTTGGTCCGCTCAGTGAACAACTATTATTCAGACATGTTAGTCCATCGGAACAGTCACTTTGAATAGAGCATGAATTTCCACAAATAGCTTTTGTTCCAGGTTGACTTGAGGTATTAAATTGCGATGCAAGAATAAAACTAGAATAGTTATTTGGTAGCACTAATGCGCCAATATTATTAACAGCGCAGTAACTGCTTTTATCTGTACTTGTTGCAACAATTGACGATACAACGCCAACTAGTCTATTGGTGGATTTTTCAAATACTGGACTTCCGCTATCACCATAGCAAATTCCACCATCCTGGCCTTTCATGTATGCGATATTACCAATAATATTTTCGATACATACTTGAATGCTTTTTCGTAGTTTTGTAGAAAAATCGCCTGCCACTGAAGATTCGTTTTGACCATAGCCAACTATTTCGTAGTTGCAGTCTTCTTTCGCAGCCGAAACTGTTGCGTAAGTATTTAGATTAACATTAGAACTTAGGTTTAATATTGCAATGTCATTTTCAGGTTTACCTGTCCACCCCGTGTTAACTACAAAACTATTTACTTTTATATTATCTTTTCTTGCTGCTTTAAAAGTACCAGTTCCAACATATAATTCTGCATTTGCTGGTACGCAGTGTGCAGCAGTTACTACAGTTGAGCTATTTATAAATGCTACACCGCAAGTGGTAATTCTATTGCCGTTATAAGCAATCGCATATCCTGCAAATTCATAACCTGATTCTAGCTTTCCACCAAATAATGCTGAAGAACTTTCTGGAGCAAGATTTTTACTAGCGTAAACAGTCACAAGTAATCCAACAAGAATAAATGCTAATAACGAAAGAATTTTGATAATTTTTGATTTTGCCATTATCATTATTTAACCTAACTATTAATTTCCATTACTTGGAACAAGAATATTATAAAACTGACCAGAAACTTTTGACAGACTCTAATGCTATAAATATAACAGAATTGTATTCTAAAGGGTATGTTTTAACAAGATTAAAAAAAGGTTTATACAATCAGACAAGATCATTAAGAATTGACTTATCAAAATTTGAATTAAATTCGGAAAATAAAAGAATACTAAGTAAAAATGAAGGCTTAAATTTACAAGTAAAAGAACTACCCTACGTAAATTATTCTTGGGAGATTCACAAAATGGGTAAAGATTTTTACACCATTAAATTTGGCGATGGAACAATGAGTGCATCTAAAATTAAAGAATTGTTTTTAGAAACAGATAAGTCAAACGTTAATGAAGCATTTGAATATACTATGGGTCAAAAAGATGTTGGTTTTTGCTTGAGCTATGTTAATGAATCGATTGTACATTATTCTTATCCTTTTTATGATTTGGACATTCCAAAAGAAAATAGTTTAGGAATGGCAATGATGCTTAAGGCAATTATTTGGGCTAAGCAAAATAACAAACAATATATTTATTTGGGTTCTATTATTGATAGTAAGGCAAAATACAAACTACAATTCGAAGGCTTGGAGTGGTTTAACACAGACTTGCAACAATGGAGTTCTAACATTGAAGAACTGAAGGCAATTATTAATTGAATTCAGCAATTGTACTTAATGTTTTGTCTAGAATATTCAGTTCTTCTTCGTTGAATCGGCCTAATACGTAATCAGATCCACTTATGTTCTTTTTTAATTCTTCGGATCTATTATCTATTCCTATTCTTAGGCGCCAGAAGGCTGATGTAGAAAGTAGATTCTCAATTGATAAAATTCCGTTATGAACTTTAGGTCCTTTATTGAATTGTAATTTATAATCACCAAGTTTTATATCAAGATCATCGTGTGCAACTAGTAATTCAGAAGGTTCTAATTTATAAAATTGCATTATTGCTAGCACTGCTTCGCCGCTTGAATTCATGTAGGTTTGTGGCTTTGCAAGAATCAGCTTTTTATCTTTTAAAATTGCGGTACAAAATTCAGATTTAAATTTTTGTTCAACTAAAAAATTTGAACTTAGTTTATCTAAAAATATGAATCCAGCATTATGTCTGGTTTTTATATATTCTTTACCTGGGTTACCTAAACCCACAATAAGTTTGATATTTTGAATGTTAAAGGTTTCTTGATTATTCACCTTGAAGTTTAGTAAGATTTACAAGATTACGTAGTAAACAAGCAATCGTAATTGGTCCCATTCCGCCTGGCACAGGAGTATAGATTATATTATTGTTTTGATCTTCTGTTCTTTTAAAGTCACCTACAACTTTGTTATCAATTAACTTGCTTGTAATATCAATTACTAATGCGTTTTGGTTAATATCCGCAAAGTTATATAGATTGCCTCTGCCAGTAGCGCTTACAATAATATCGTTAGTTTTTAATAAATCACTAATGTTATTACTTAGTTCGTTAGCGATTGTTACTGTACAACCAATGGTAGTTAAAACCATAGCTAAAGGTTTGCCTATTAAATCCGAATTATTTATTATTAGAACATTTGTTCCAGGTAAATCCTTTGCATAAGAATCTTTGATTACTTCTAGGCATGCATCTACTGTAGCAGGTAATATTCCATTCATTAAATCTTGAGAATAAAGCCCAAAGTTTATTGCTGATAAGCCATCAACATCTTTAAGTGGATTTACTGAATTTAATAATCTATGTTTATATGGTGCTAATAGCTCGTAAAGTGGTAATTGAACTAGAATTCCATTTACTGTTTTGTCGTTATTAAGATCGTTAATTTTTGCTAAAACTTCTTCAATTCTTGATGTATCGCTAAACTGAATTAAATCTGTTTTAATTCCCAATTCCATGGCCTTTTGCATTTTTAACGAAATGTATTTTTTACTAGCTGCATCGGAGCCTGCGTCAATAATAGCTACCTTTGCGCCATTTTTAATACTTCCAAGAGTATTCTTAACGTCTATTAATATATTTTCTGATATTTGTTTACAATCTACTTTTTTCATAACTTGATTTTAGCACTTACGAGGGTGTAATAGAAATTCAAAAAACGACATAATTTGGGCGCTGTTTTATGGATACCTAGCCCCGAGTATGCTATCTATTGATATTAAGATAGAATAGATATATAATTACTGTATCGTACGCATATTGGAGTAAATCCCATGCAAGGGATTTCAGCAGTTCGGAGATGGCAGTTAGCCATTTTCATGGTATTCGTAGTTGCTTTTTCCGTCGGCATTCTGGTCCCCGAGCTGCTGTGCGCAGCGCCAGTCGGAGCCGCCGGAACGTTAGCTCTTGGGCTTAAGCTCTGGGGAGAACCTGCCCTGCAGCGGGCATTTCGTCCCGTGCAAAGCACGGACCAACGCCAAAGCGCCTAGTAACCCACTGTGAGCGGATCGTATAAACCGACAACCGCTCACAGGGAAATTTCACTTTTTGTTAATTATTTATTAGATTATTTCTAAGAAGTTTTTACGCCTATTTCTAGGGTTAATTTAAGCCTTGGCGCGGCGAAGTCTTTGACTTCGCCGCAAGGCACATTAATCTATCGGGGCAGCTAATTGCAACCTACCACTGTTAAAGATGCAGATCCTGCATCAACGGTGGCGCTAGTTACAAAGCTTGTTACTGTAACAGTTGGGTCGTTAGCATAGCCTGTCCAGCCGGCTTCAATTCCACGCGCCACACCACTGTCTACGTTCTCAAACCACTTTCCTACTGTCGAATCGACATTTAGAGAAGTAGCGGTTGAGAAGCTTTGAAGAGTGGATGTTAGGGCAAGACTTCCAGCAGTGTTAAAAATTGGCAAAATATATACGTTGCCAAAAGTATAGACTGAAGGTAGTGTCACCGAGTTAATACGCGGGCGGTTGAGCACTGTACAGCTTGTATCCACTGAGTCGCTGAATGTGCCAGTGGTGACATCTGCGTTAAACGCATTAACATCACTTATACAATCGAACACGACTATCATTTGCGGGCTGTTAAGAGTATCCACCATAAACGCAAAGTTTGTATTTGCATCAATGTGGTCTACAGCTTTAACTGCAAATGTTTTAGCCGCAAAATCCGCCTTGCCACGGTACAATGTAAACCCATAATTCTCAGAATTTAAGGTCACTTGTCCAGTCGCCCCGCTCAATGAAAACGCTAGCCACTTACTTAAGTACAAGTAGTATCTTGCCGATACACCTTGTCTTGTAGTGGTCAGGAAGTTCACGTAGCAGGAGTTTGGATCAACCGTAGGAACCTCAGTCGGTATTTCCACTGGGGCTTCCGTTGGCGTTGGCTCTTGTGCATTTACACTAAGTGCGGATGTTACTGATAGCAGAATTGCTAAAACCGATAATAGAACAGCTCTCTTCATTTTTTGATCTCCATAGCTTTACTGACTCTCGATAGTTGTAGTCAGCTGAAAATTTTAAGTTAAAACAATCAGCTGACTACAATTTTAATGTGCGTTGCCAATTAGTAGTAACTAATTGGTTTGTGAATTATATACTATAGGTTTTATTTATTCCATATACAAAAAAAGGAGAGCTTTCGCCCTCCTTTTACTTTAAAATTTAATTTTTTATTCCTGCAGCGTTGCAACTACCTCAAGTTCTTGTCCATCTCGTATTATCTTTAAAGTTACTTGGTCGTCAACTTTATAGCCTTGAATAACTACATTTAAAGGTTTGTTTTCTGTAAGCTTTTCACCGTTAACTTCTAAAATTATGTCTCCTTCTTTTAAGCCTGCCTTAAATGCGGCACTATCTGGAACTATTGCGGGATCATTGTTTACCGTTCCTTTAACTATTAATGCACCTGAATCGACTGTTAGGTTATTAGATTTCTTTAAACTTGCATCAATCATTCTAAATCTTACGCCAAGTTTAGGTCTAACAATCTCTCCATCAGTATTTAATCTATTTAAAAGGTCAACAACAACATTCGAAGGTATTGCAAAACCTATTCCATTTGCATCACTTGCTACTGCAACATTTACACCTACTACATTACCACTCAAATCAAGTAGTGGTCCACCTGAGTTGCCAGAATTAATGCTTGCATCAGTTTGAATTACATCGTACAACTGCTCTGCTGAGCCACCTAATTGGTCAGTTGCTGTTATATTACGACCCAACCCAGATACAATTCCTGAACTTACCGTATTACTAAATTCTCCTAAAGCATTCCCTATTGCTACAACTGTTTGTCCAACTTTTATATTTGATGAATCACCAAAACTTAATGGTGTAAGATTGTTAGCTTCAATCTTTAGAAAAGCTATATCTAGTAAAGTATCTTTTGCCAAAACTTTAGCTGTATACTCTTGTCCATCATTTAAAACGACAGTGTATTCAGCGTTTTCTTCGTCTACAACATGTCTGTTTGTAATTATCATTCCATCAGCACTTATTATAAAACCAGTTCCTGCAGACACTTGCTGGAGTGCATCTGAATCAGTAGTTGAGTCTTCTTGAATTCCAAAATATTCTAAAAATGGGTCACTTCTTAAGTTTTGAATATCGGATAAATGTTGGGAAACAACAATGCTAACAACTGAATTTGAAGCTTTATCGGCTACATTAATAACAGCCTCTTCTTGATTAGTTACAGGTAATTGAGTTACGATTCCCCCCGTTAAACTATTTACAGTGGCATTAGATAATCTTGCCCCAACAATTCCTCCAAATAATCCTGCACAACATGCAAAAAGCACTGTGCCACAACCAAAAATCACTAAACCAAATTTACGCATATGTACAACAATAATATTTATAAGTTCTATAAATTCTATTTCTATTTTATGAATTTTTTATGAAAATAAGGTCGTAATACCTATTTCACTGTTAATTCACTTATCTTCTTTTTCCTGTAATTCTCAATACACTTAAGAATAGGTTTACAAAATCAAGATAAAGTTGAAGAGCTCCAATAATTGCATATCTTCCGTAGCCTTGGCCACTGGCTTCTGCTTCTGCAGCTAATTTTTTTAATGAGTTTGCATCGGCAGCAATAAGTACGCTAAATACTATTACTATTACGTAATTAAGAATTGCGTTCAATGTATTAAATAATGGGGAATTTAACAAAAGTAGTATTACATTGATTATGCTTACTAATATAACTCCAACTAAAGCAAATAGTGCTACTGATTGCCACTTGCCTAAATCCTTTTTTGTTAATAAACCATAAACTGCTAATACTAAAAACATTAACCCTGAAATTCCAAATGCAATAAACAATGAACTAACACTATAGTTAACAGCAATTATTCCGATTGTTAGACCACTAAATGCTGAATAAGCTAAGAATAGTATGGTTGCAAAAACTGCATTTAGCCTTCGCCATAGTGCAGATAATACGAGTACAAGTATTAATTCAATAATAATTGCAGGTAAGAATAAAACCGAAAATAGAACTAAAAATTGCTCTGATTGTGCACTTAAAATACTTATGGCCATGGCAATAAACCCACTAATAAATACGCCAACAGTCATCCAGCCAAATACTTGTGCTGTAAAAGTTCCATTTGTGGAAACAACAGATCTGTTATCAATATATGAACCGTCCATTTATAGATTTTAATATTTAATTAATAATATTATACAACTTCAGTATTTATTTAAAATGAATTTTAAGCAGCTGGCTTGTCGTCTTCTTGTAGAGGATGAAAGTCGTGGTGTGATTTTTCGGCAAATTTATCTGATGCGTGTACGTATCTTGAGGTTGTCTGTAAAGATGAATGTCCTAATAACTTTTGAATTGCCACAGGACTTGCACCTTCTTCGGCTATATATGTTGCAAAACCATGCCTAAGACTATGTGCAGAAGTTGGAACAATTATGCCTAAGCGCATTCTATACTCCTTAATCTTCATTTGGATATAATTTTGAGAAAGCCTTATTATATATGGATTATTTGTTGCTTTTCGAGTTCCTTTTGTAGGTACGAACATTGCTGGATATTCGTCTAGTCTTTCTTTTAAATATTCCTCTAAGAATTCTTTTGATCTATGAGTTAAATATACAAATCTTTGCTTTTTGCCTTTCCCCAAAATGTATATTCTGTCATCAATTACTTTCCCATCCTGAAATTTAATTTGTTCTCTATTTAAATTAACAACTTCCGAAATTCTCATTCCAGTAGAAAATATTAATTCTAAAATTGCTCTATTCCTTAACTTTACAATGGGATCTTCTTCAAAATGAGTTGGGCATTCTATAAGTTCAACTAATTCATTAAATTCAGCAACTTGTTTTTCCTTTTTTTCAGCTTTTATCAATTTTATTGCAGAAGGCGAAATTGGTGATGGTTTATCAAAGTCAACTAAAAAAGTTAAATACGATCTTAATGCCGATAACATTCTATTTACGCTGTTATCAGATAACTGACCACGGTACATGGCTTTTTTAACTTCTGATATGTTTTTTTGCGAGTCTTCAATGTCTTGTTGCGTTAATTCAAGGTTATCTTTATATTTATGTAGAATTGGAATGTAATTTTGTTCTCTTAAAAAACCTTTATATTCACTAATAGTTAACTTATCAATTTTATTGAATGGAGTTTCTATGTAGTACAAAAAAGATGAAAATATTTCTAGGTCTCTGCCGTAGTTATCTAGAGTTTCTTTAGAGTAGTTATTATTCTTAAGGTTCAGTAAATACTCTCTTATAAAGTCTAATTTGTAAGGATTGGAATTGTTTGCCATATAAACATAATACAGTATCATCCTAATATTCTAAATACAGCTCTTGCTTGTATTTACTTTAATTGTAATAATCTGCTTATGAAATTGTCCCCTTCAAATAAAATTATAAAAATACTAAAGATCGGCTCATTTGCAGCAATAATCCTAGCTTATCTAAGTAGGCTATTAGGTGCTTTTGTTGATCCAGATATGTGGTGGCATATAAGACTTGGTGAAGACATTCTTAAAGGTACTTGGGTTAATACATTAACCTACACTTGCACCGACTACATATGGATAAACCACTCTTGGCTTTCTGATGTACTTATTAGTATTGTTAATAAGATTTTGGGATTTCAAGGACTAAGCATTCTTTTTGCATTGGTATTTTCAGGGGGTATTGCGTTTAGTGTATTATCACTAAATCTAATACTCAATAATCATAAAATTAAAAGTTCAAAGTTAAATATACTATTGTATGTTGCATTCTTTACTTTAATACTAAGTTCATTTATTGCAATAAGGCCTCAAATCTTTACCTTCCTATTCTTTAACGCATTAATATTTTTTCTGCTAAAGATATATTATTCAAAAAGTATTAAATATGTAACTTTGCTACCTGCATTCTTAGTGTTTATTCTATGGGTAAATTTACACGGTGGTTTTGTTATAGGAATTGTTTTGATAGGTATTTTTATTATAGATCTATTCGGAGGTTTTCTATTTAAACTTTTAAGTGGACAAAAGTCTCAAGCAAAACTTAATTTAAACAAAATAAAGTATTTAGTATTACTGGTAGTCCTATTTTTGTTGGCCAGTTTAATAAATCCATTTGGCTTTGACTTGTGGAAAGAGATATTTACACTTGTATTAGGTAGCAATAATGCCAACTTTATTACTGAATGGAAGGCTATAAATATTAAGGAATCTTATGGACTATTCTACTTTGTGTTATTTATTGTTTCTTTAGTACTGCCAATAATAAATAAATCCAGGAATACATTAAGATTACTACTTGTTTTAATCTTCGGATTCTTATCTTTATATTCAGTTAGGTACATATTGCCTGTAAGTGGAATAATATTACTTGTTTTGTTTGTAGAAGCAAACCTAATGTTTGACTGGTTGCTAAACAGAATATTAGTTAAAGATAAAGATATTTTAAGACTATTATCATTACTTAAATATGTTCTTATTACTAGTGTTGCATTAATTGGAATAATGAGTGCCTACATTGGATTCGCCTTCTTTCTTTCAGTAAGAGATGTTAATAGCATTGAAAATTTCTTTTACCCTTTAGATGCTAAAAACTATCTTGAGGAAAATAAAGATATGTACAAAAATTTGAATTTCTACAACACGTATGTGTGGGGTGGTTACCTTGAGTATACTCTGCCAGAATATAAATGGATTATAGATGGCAGAATGCCTGAATGGCACTGCAAAGGTGAGGTAAAAAGTAGCATTATGCTTGATTACATTGAAGTTGAAGACTTGGGTAAAGATTGGAACTTGGTATTTGAAAAACACAATACTGGTGGAATTCTTATTAAAACAGGTAGCATACTATATAATGTACTTGAATCCAGCAGTAAGTGGGATATAGTTTATAGCGATAAACTTGCCACTATATTTATTAGAAAATGATAAAATCACCTTATGTTACAAACACAACTACAAACAATATTAGATTCAGAAGTTAATCGACAGCATAATACTTTAGATCTTATCGCATCAGAAAATTACACTTCTAAAGCTGTACGTGAAGCTGTGGGCTCAGTATTTATGCATAAGTATTCAGAAGGCTACCCTGGTGCAAGATATTATCAGGGCAACGAATATATTGATCAACTTGAAAACCTAGCTATTGATTTAGTTAAAAAAGTGTTTGAATTGCCCCAAGATTGGAGTGCGAATGTGCAACCATTAGCTGGTTCTAATGCCAATTTAGCAGTGTACAACGCAATATTACAATCTGGAGATAAGATCTTGAGTATGTATTTGCCCGATGGTGGTCATTTGAGCCATGGTTGGAGTTATGGAACAAAAGAGGAAAAGCAAGCCGAAGATATTAATAATCCAATTTATAGAGGCGGTAGCCGAAAGGTAAATATAGTATCTAAGTTTTTTACAGTAGTTCAATATAAAACAGATCCACAAACATTCTTAATCGATTACGATAAGCTAGAGCAAATTGCTATTCAAGAACAGCCAAAGCTTATTATTACTGGTGGTACTGCCTACGTGCGAAACATTGATTACAAAAGAGTTTCAGCAATTGCCAAAAAAGTTGGAGCATATTATCTAGCAGATGTTGCCCACGAAGCGGGATTAATTGCAGCTAAGGTTCTAGAAAGTCCTATTGGAATTGCCGATGCAGTTACTTTTACCACTCACAAAACATTACGTGGCCCTAAAGGTGCAGTAATTTGTGCTAATTCCGAAATTATCGAAAAGATTAATAAATCTATAATGCCAGGTTTGCAGGGAGGTCCTCATAACGGAACTATTGCAGGAATTGCTCAATGTTTATTCGAAGCCGATAGCCAAGACTTTAAAGACTACTCTGCTCAAATTTTAAGCAATGCCAAAGTCTTGGCCCATGAGCTAACCAATTACGGATTTAATTTAATTACAGGTGGTACCGACAAGCATTTACTATTAATCGATTTATCTAATAAGAATATTAGCGGTAAATTTGCGTCTATTGCCCTTAATGCAGCGGGAATTGTTACAAATATGAACACTATTCCCTACGAAACTAAATCCCCTGCTAATCCATCGGGTTTAAGATTAGGTACTCCATCAATTACGACACGTGGGTTTAAGGAGGATCAAGTAAAGCTTGTTGCCGATTATATTAATCAGGTTGTAAGTACAGCAGCTTTGTTTGATCAATCAGATATAGAGTTGTTTAGGTCTGAATTAAGTAATAATCAGGTAATTGCAGATATTCATAATAAGGTAATAGCATTGTGCAAAGAATTCCCATTCAGTGACTAACTGAGTTTTTACTCTCGAGCTTAAATGTTATTATATTTTGATTCTATTAATTATATTTTTATATGAAGTTATCATCACTTTCTATTGTATTACCTTGCTATAACGAAGAAGAGAACGTTGAAAAAGTAGTAAGAGCAGCAGATGCAATTTGCAAAAAAGTTGCAGACGACTATGAAATATTAATAATTAACGACGGTAGTAAAGACCGAACAGAAGAGATTGCAAACGGTTTAACTACTGAATTCCCTAACCTTGTAGTAATTTCCCAGGCGAACAAAGGTTACGGTGGAGCTATAAAAAGAGGGTTCGAAAGTGCAACAAAGGATTGGTTGTTTTTTACAGATTCAGACCTTCAGTTTGATTTAAATGAATTAGAGTCATTCATTCCCTATTCCAATGAGTACGATTTTATTTTTGGCTACAGAATTAAAAGAGCTGATAAATTCCACAGAATATTAATAGCTAAAATGTTAAAGGTTTGGAATAGAATATTATTGGGCTTTCCTATGTATATTAAAGACATTGACTGTGCCTTTAAATTAATGAAAAGAAAGGAATTCTTAAGTATTTTCCCATTGGTTGTTGAAGGTGGCTTAATTAATACAGAATTCATTCTTAAAATTCATAGAAAAGGTTATAAGATAAAACAAGTTGGTGTTCACCACTACCCTAGAATGGCCGGTAACCCTACTGGTTCTAACTTTGGAGTAATCTTTAAAGCTGTAAAGGAGACTTTTAAGCTTAGGAAGATGCTTTCTTCTCAAGGCTAATATATTCCCGCTAAATATATTAAAATTGTATAAGTGCCTGAAAATGGCACTTTTTTAGTGGCTAAGGTTGACTGACCTCTGTTTCTGGGCTACAATAGATTGGTTATATATTATTTAAATATACAACAATCTATGATAAACATAATTTCAAAAATAAATATATTTGTTGGGGTATTGCTAATAACAATCACTCCTACATATTTTTACATTTCGGCTCAGTTGCAGCCTACTATTATCACGTCTAATTCTTTACCTGTTACTCAAACTGAAAGAGAAAGTAATATTCTAGGCGGTAACCTGGGTATTAAAGGTAACTTGGGTGGTGCCAATACACTAAAAGCTATTCAAGTTTTAGGTGATGGTCACATAAAAATTGACTCAATTGGAGTTGATGCAAAGATATACGAAGGTGCTGACTCTACTGCACTTGAACAAGGAATTTGGAGAATGCCAGACCATGGTACTCCTGATGACCAAGTAAGTGATCAACCAGTTGTTTTAGCTGGTCACAGATGGGGTGAAGATTCCTATACATATGATTATAGATCTAAAAATCTATTTTTAAACTTACCTAGTTTAAGTAGAGGTGATGTAATTGAAATTACTTGGAATGGAAACATTTATAAGTACACAGTTACGGACGTTCAAAAAAACAATTATGTAGAAAAGCTATCTGATTTAATTTTAATTACTTGTGTAGACTATGTGTCTTCAGTTAGATACTTTGTGTACGCAGAAAGGATATAACCATGATTGACTTATTAATGTATTTAAGATATAATAACTATATAACTTTTAATATAACTTTATATATGAAGAAATTGCTAAGTGTTCTTACACTAACAGTTATAGCATTTTCAAGTGTTAGTCCTTTAGTATTAAAGGCTGATGCTGGCGCACAATCTTGTGTTGCTGGAACTGGAGTTAACGGAGTGGCTTGTACACCTTGTTACCCTGGACCATACAACATTTGTGCTCCTCATACCGGAATCATTTTTAATGATTCTAATATTAACGAAGGTGCTGTATTTTTAAGTGCTGCAGCAGTAGTTGCAGGAGCAGCATTCGTTATTAACGGTAAGAACTTGAAAAAGAATGCTTAATTGCTAACCCCTGAATTCCCTGATTGAAGCTATAAATTTTAATCAGGGAGCAGGACTTTTTAATTAAAAAAGTGATACTGGAATTTACCGACAGAATATAAATATTGATTGAGTGGATAACATCCATTAATGAGTATTTATATACTCGATCTTTGACAACTGTAATTTACAGTTGTAGAAAATTCTTTAGGAGTTGTATATCGCAAGATTGCATATCTAAAAGAAAATTCTCTCAACTTTGCTTAATACTTAAGGAGCACTCATCCCGGGTATCTTGTCTATATTGTAGATAGGTTACCCGGCTTGAGTGCACTGCCTCGAGGTCACTTAATACGGTACGAACATTTGTTCGCAGGCTAAGGCCTGAAATTCGACAACTCGAAAATCTAAGGAGAACTCTCATGTTCAAGAAGCGGAATTTCATTCTCGCGATCATCTTCACGATGATTATGGGCTTGGCGGTCACTTCGGTGAGCGCGCAGGCAACACCGGCAGTTACGGAAATTTCGTACAACGGTGCAGTGATTGCGGTGATTCATGGGGTCAACCTGGCTTTTCAGCCGGGCGATACCACCGTAACGCCGCAGGTACTGTCCTCGGAAGTTCCTTTCACCGTGATCACGTTCGCAGATGAGTGGTCCCGCGACCACAATGTTCAATTGGGAAGCGGTCAGGCAATGTGCGCCAATACCCTCACTGGGCAGCAATGCACGCTGACTATCGCTGGGACCAATCCTTCGATGTGGTTCGATCTGGTCTTCGCTCCAGCTGGCTTCGCGGAATTCACCTACGCAGGTGGCGTCATTGGGCGCTTCGTGGGCGCGAACCCGGTATTTCAGCCGGGTGATACGGCTACAGCGAAGGTCTTGACGGCGAATACACCCTTTACTGCGGTGAACTTTGCTAACAAGAACGACCTGCTCAACGCTAACCCGATGGGCAGTATCGCGGCGAACTGCAATACACTCGTCGGTGGCTCATGCACGATTAACGTGCAGGGTACGGACACACGGATGTGGATTGCGGTACAGCTTTCGGCTACGTCGATTCCTGTGGTGTCGACCCCGGCAGCGGTAGTCGCTACACCAGCAGTCGCAGCAACCCCCAATCCCCTTCTGGGGCAGGTGGGTGGCGCGAATCCCGGCGTGGTGGCGACTCTTCCGGCACAGGCTTTCCCGACGATTTTCAACCAGTGGGTATTCACCAATACCCCCGGTTCGACCAATCCTCGGCAAGCAGGCTGGCAGCAGGATCTGCTGACGCGTGTAGGGCTTAACCCCCAAGTGTGGGTTAATAATGTTCCGAACGCGGATAATGCAGCGGCGAACTTCGTGGTTGCTAGGGACGGCATGGAAGTGGCGCCCGGCGACATGACGTACGGCGAGCAGGATAATTACCTGAACGTCTACAGCGCAGGTGGTTCGATTCGTTACATCAGCGCGGACTATAATCTTCCGGCGTTGGGTGTTGAGTGCCATGCTCAGGCAGGCATCGGCTGCCTTCTTCTGATCGTCAATACCGGTAATACGGCTGTGACCTTCGAGGATCAGGTAGTCCAGAATGGCTTCTCATTTGAAGGGGTCATTTTCAACCAAGAACGTACAGGCACAACCGTATGGGCTGTTGCTTCATATGGTGTCGCTCGTATGATGAATATGGGCGGTGTCAGCAGCGTCAATCAGGGCAGTAACTGCTCCATCACCGATGGGTGTGTGAATGGCGTGATGGTGCGCGTGGTCGGTCACTCCGGCGGTTTCGTCGAGTGGACGGGTGCCATGCTGTATCATCGATAAGGGGTTTCGAGGTAACCCTAAAGTTTTTTAAGCAAGTTGAGTCAAAGAGTTCCGGACAGGTTAAAATCTGTCCGGACTCGCTTTAAGTAGATTTATATAAGTCTTTTTAAAGTGAGTTTACTTAAATTAAAGAACACTATGGAAACTATAAAAATACATCTTAACCAAACAGCGTTAAGAGTAATTGCTATAGTAGCCGTTTGCTTGTCAATAATAGCTTCCACAGTGCT
>CAYUKX010000018.1:0-17738 GCA_964445405.1 uncultured Candidatus Saccharibacteria bacterium | reverse complement strand
TAAATATATATATAAAGAGTTATAATGCCCCAATGGAAAATAAAGATAACAAAAACAAAAAAGAAATTTTTAAAGCATTCGTAAGAATAATTAAACTAACATTTAAGGCAGACAAACTAGCATTTATTGCACTTTTAACATGCCTAGTAATAGTTTCGCTTACACCGTTTGCAATAAACTACCTAGATAGCAAAGTTATAGACGAAATTGTGACCTTGCTTACAATAGACCAAGCAAATAGGGTATTTACTATTCTAATTCAATTTATAGTGGGAATAATTATCCTTACAATAATTGATAGACTTTCGTGGGCATTTTTTGCACTTGCAGAAAAAAGCCATTACTTTTCTGTAAGAAAATACATAGAAGGTATATTCCTTAAAAAGATTTCGGAATTAGACATGTACCACTTTGAAGATAACGTAACCAATAACCTAATTCAAAAGGTAAAAGACATGTACGACTATAAACCAGCAAATGTATCAAATAGATTTGTATGGATGCTAGGCGATTTAGTAAAGATTGTTTCAAGTATTGTGATTGTACTCACATTCTCAGTACCTGCTTTTATATTGGTTCTTGTTACAACAATTCCTGGATTAATAGCAAACATTAAATTGGGCAGTGGATCATGGGATATCTGGGATGCAAATTCATTGGATAGAAGAAAATATTGGTGGGCTAAAGATGTTCTAGGTCGAGAAGATTCGATAATGGAACTTAGAATTTTTAGAACCCAAGAATATTTACTTACACTTGTAAAAGATATTTACAGCCGTTTTACAGATAAAGAAAGAAAAAACCAAGTTAAAAGAGCATTCTGGGAATCAGTATTTGGTAATTTAAGCTCAGTTGGTTCAGTAGGCTTTTGGATTATCGCTATTGTTGCAACATTAAACGGTGAAATAACATTGGGATTACTAACATTCTATGTTGCATCTACAAATAGCTTTTCTAATTCTTTAGCAAGCTTTTTTAGATACTTAAGTTCACAATACGAAGACAGTATTTATCTAGTAGATTTTTTTAAGTTCTTAAGTCTAGAAAATAGAATAAAAGAAGGTACAATAACAGCTAAAACGACCACCAGCGCACCATTAATTGAGTTCAAAAATGTGTGGTTTAAATATACAAATTCAGATAAATACATTTTGCAGGACTTTAATTTAACTATTAATCCCGGAGAACGTATTGCACTAGTAGGTGTTAACGGTGCAGGCAAAACAACATTAATAAAGTTACTTTGTAGATTCTACGATGTAACCGAAGGTGCGATTTTAATAGATGGCATTAATATTAAAGATTTAACTTTTGAAAGTTTATATACAAAGATTGGAGTACTTTTTCAGGACTTTATAAGGTATTCACAGTTTGATGTAAAAACAAATATTGAGTTAGGAGATTTAAAGAATATTGGTAACAAGGCCAAAGTAGACGAGGCTATATTTAAAGCGGATGCAAAAACCTTTGTAGAAGCTTATACAAAAGGCTTAGAACAAGTATTAGATAAATCTATAGAAGATGGTATAAACCCATCTGGTGGTCAATGGCAAAGAATTGCATTAGCTAGAGCGTTTTTTAGAGATGCACCAATTTTAATATTAGATGAGCCAACTAGTGCCATAGACGCAAAAGCAGAATTTGAGATATTCGAGAGACTATACGAATTTTCAATGGGTAAATCTGTAATTATCGTTTCTCATAGATTTTCTACTGTTCGTAAGGCAGATAAAATTTATGTACTTGATAATGGAAAGATTGCCGAGCAGGGCAGTCACGTAGAGCTTTTAGAGCTTAATGGTAAGTACGCAGAAGCTTTCAGAACTCAGGCTAAAGGGTACGTTTAAACGTAACTTAGAATATATTTCAAAAAGTGTCAAAATCTATTGGAAATTTTAGACTTTGGGTCTATAATAGAAATAACTTAACAAGCACGTAAAAAGCCCGAGTAGAATAATATTCTATTTGGGCTTTTTTAGTGAAAAGTCAATTTGTACTAACAACTAACTGCGACAATCAAGTTACATTAAACTCAATTATCTCAATTACATAACAGCTTTTTCTATTGATGGTGCTATCTGTTTTTTTCTTGAAACAATACCAGGCAATGTTAAATAGTCGCCCTCCCATGCAATACCAAATGCTTTTTCGGCAATTGCTTTTTCTTGATCTGTATTAACAATCAACTTAGCTTCTTGGTTTAATATATCAATAACAAAAAAGAATACACCTTCTAAATCATTCTCCTGCTTAATTTTAATCATTTCTGCTTTTAGTTCATTTATTTTGCTTAAAGCTTGCACTGGATCAGTTGTTTCTAAAACAGCTAGCTTATATTTTTTACCACTAAATTCAAAATCTTTATGATCAGTTAACAGAATTTGATTTATAGACATAGAGGATAAGTCAGATTTTGCTGCAAACATTCCGAAAGCTAATTCTTCGATATTCACACCAGATATTTCTGCTAACCTAAGTGCAACTTCTACATCATAAGGTGTAGTTGTAGGACTTCTAAATTCTAAAGTATCAGAAATAATGCAAGCAAGCATTAAACCTGCCATATCTTTAGGTATAGAAGTTCTTGCATCTTCATGCATTAAATCCCAAATTACAGTTGTAGTGCATGCATATGGTCTAATAGTTATGTTTACAGGATTGATTGTTCTAAGGCCAGCTAATTTATGATGATCAATAATCTCAATTACCTCGACTTTATCGTATCCCTTAGCTAATTCGTCTGGATTATTTGTATCTACCAACACTACTTTATCCCCTTCAGAAAAGGATTCAATATTTCTTGGTGCAGATACCCCAAAATAATTAAGTACATAAGTCGCTTCATTATTCATTCTTCCGGATATAACTGGTTCAGAATTTTTGTTTCTATGAGTATTTAAATACCATGAATATACAATTGGAGCACAGGTAGAATCTGTATCAGGTGGAACATGCCCCATTACTTTAATCTTCGACATACAACTTACGCTAATATTAATTTAATCCGTACATGATACAATTTATCACTTTTTTAGACAAGAAGAACACTATATCAATTTAACTTGCTATTAAATCCTGATATTATGTTGGTAACTATGTTTAATCTAAAAATAATACAAAGAACAACAACCAGTTTTGCAATTGTAGTTTTTGTTGTCTCCTTTGTTCTTACAATCTACTTTGCGATTAGTAACCCAAATGGCTTTCTAGCAAATGGTCTTGGCGTAAAACCTATTACAGCATATACAACTACGGATGTTTCTACTTACAGTTATTCTCAAGAAATTCAAATAACCGAAGATGTAAAAATAAAGGATGAGTTAACCACACTTGTTTCTAAAGACATAATAACCACATTCGAAGGTAAAAGTCAGTTAAGCGCAAGGGGTATTTTCTTTTTAAAAACTACCGATGCAATTAATTTAAATCTTTCATCGGTTGTAAACGTAGATTTATCGAGTGGTGAATACATTATTAACACTAACCCAATTAAGATTTATGTTTTAAGTGGAAAAGTAATTTATAACAGCACAACAATTGCAGTTGTAAATCAGGTTGCAGCATGGTTAGTCGATAATTTTAAAGCTAGTACCTTAAATACAGACGATTTTGTACTAAACCGAAACTACGCAGATTTAATTATTCTTTTAAAGAATATTGAATTAGTTCCTTCAGCATTAACAACTTTATCCCTAGATTTTAATTCAGTTAATAATGCACTTATTCAAGTAAACGAAACTGAGGACCCAGAACTAACAGTTGGTTGCGAATCAAGCTTACTAAACCTACAAATAATATGTAGTTTAAATAGAATTCGAGCTGAAAGTAACCTTGAAACATTATCAATTGATGAAACTTTAAATAACTTAACATTTAGTCATGTAATCTGGATGGATTCAAATGGAAGAGTTACTACAATTGAGTCAAATGGATTATCGTATAAAGAAAGGTGTGCAGCGGCAGAAATTGAATGTATTGTAGAAATAAATTTAAACATTGCTGGATTAACACAATCAGAAATAATAGCTGCTTTAACTAGTAATACAAATCTAGTAGATAAAAACGCTAGATTAATAGGACTATCAATAAGTGGCAATTACCTATCTATACTGCTTAGATAAATATGAACGAAATAAAAGGACTTACATGGAAGGAAGCAACAAAGGCACTCAGAGTACACGGTCATAACGAAGTTACCGGTAAAAAGATTAATCTTCTTTTATTATTGCTATCTCAATTTAAATCACCGGTAGTCATTATATTATTGATTGCCTCAATCTTATCGCTTTTCCAGGGTAGTAGTATTAAATTTTTAATAGTATTACTAATATTCACACTAAATATAACTATCAGTTTTGTACAAGCTTATAGATCAAAGAATACATATCAAAACCTTGAAAAGCTTGTAACTATTCATGTTTTAGCACTTAGGAACGGAGAACAAGTTCTAGTTGATAAAACAACAATAGTACCTGGAGATATTATTTTTCTAAAAAAAGGTGACATTGTATGTGCAGATGCTTATGTACTAGAACAGTCTGAACTTAGTGTAAACGAATCAAATATTACTGGTAGCGATTCTGCTATAAATAAAAAAGTAAATTTAAAAATGCATAAAGGTCAGAAGGATGGTGTTGTATATTCTGGTTCACAGGTACTTGAAGGAACATGTATTGCAAAGGTTTTTGCAACAGGTGAAAAAAGCAAATATAGTCTACCTTTTAGTGATAAGTTACTAATTGTAAAAAGTAACTACGAAAATAGTTTAAAAAAGATAAGTAATTACTTAATGGCTGCAAGCACAATAGTATTAGCAATTGTGTTTATTCTTAACATATTAGTTAAACAAGAACATGGCATTGTAAATATTGTTCTATTTACACTTGCGTTAGTAATTGCATTTATTCCAGAAAGTCTTTCTATAATCGCAAACTTAACTATTACTAAAACTGCACTACAACTAAGCAATAAACAAATAATTATTAAAAATAATAATGCCTTAGAAAAGATTGGAGATATAGACGTTATATGTACCGATATAGCAGGAACAATAACTTTAAATAAACTTAAAATTGATTTTTTCCACTCTGTAATAGATAAAGACGATTTTTTTAAGTATAGCTACCTTTCAACAGTTGAAAATGTAGACTTACTTGATAAATGTATATTTTCGTTTCTTAAAGAAAACAACGTTCAAGATCAGAGTGAATTTATGATTGAGGAAATACCTTTCAATTCAAAAAAGAAATTTTCTGCAAGAAAGTTTAAAGACTTTGAAATTATAAAAGGAGCACCTGAATATATTTTTGGAATTACTAGCAAGAATAAACCAGAAGAACGTGAGTTAATTGAACAAAATATTACAAAAGGGTTACAGGCAATTTCCTTTGCTATAAAGGATAAACATGGCACAAAATACATTGGCTCATACTTTTTTTATGATGAAATTAAAAATGATGCAGACAGTGTAATAAAAGCATCGCGTAGCCTAGGCATGACTATAAAAATCATCACCAAAGATAGTAAAGAAGTATCTGCATTTATTGCGCAAAAAGTTGGGCTAATTTCAAGTTTTGACGAAGTAATTATTGCTGAAAACTTAGATTTTAGTAATCAAGAAAAGCTATTTGATCAACTTACAAAACATTCTGTATTTGCTTGTTGTAATTCTGAGCAGAAATTTAAAATACTTGAATGCCTGAAAACAAAGCATTATATAGGTTACCTGGGCGAGGGAATAGAAGATTCCCATTCTTTAGCTATTGCGAATGTAGGTATAGCAATTAATACTGCGAGCGATATTGCAAAGCAGCAAAGTGATATAGTTTTACTATCCAATGATCTAAAAGTGGTTATTGAAGGTATAAAACAAAGTAGAATTGCTTTCGAAAACATTGATAAATACTTAAAAAATACACTCACAGGGAGTTTTGGTAATATATTTTCTATTGGCTTAATATCGCCATTCGTAAGATTTTTACCAATGTTACCAATTCAGATTTTTATTTCGAACTTGTTAACAAATGTTCCATTATTAGCACTCGCAAACGATAACGTTGATCTTGATAAACTAAAAAGCCCAAAGGATCATTCATTAAATAAAGCCGTAAAATTTGCATTTATATTTGGAATTATCTCGACTGCATTTGATTTAATATTTTTCTACTTAGTAAGAAATCAATTACCAAGTAGTGTACAAACACAATGGTTTGTACTTACGGTATTAACCGAAGTTGCAATTCTATTTTCGTTACGAACAAGAAAAAGTTTTCTTGCAAATAAAGTAAAAGCATCAAAGATACTAACTCAACTATCAATACTATCTATATTAATTACAATCGTATTAGCAATATTTGGTTTACCAGGAGTATTTGAAGGACTAAGTTTAACTTCTTTAAGCTTTGTAATTATTGTGGCTGCAGTTTACTTTGTCTTTAATGAATTAGTAAAGACACCAATAATAAGATTACTAAAGTTGTAGGGTAGAATATGGAACTTCTGGTCCCACGTGAGTGGGACCACTTACCAGCTGTTGATGTATGTCTTATCCGAAAATATTCCGGAACTCCTGTACAGCCTGCAAAGCGATTGCCCTGCGCGCCTCGTCGTGTTCGAAGAGCGCGGAAACAAAGCGCTCCAACGCTGGGTAGAGGACATCCTCTGCTATGTCATAACGCAAGACATCATGGACACCCCAAGACATCCAGGTCATCATAGGTGTGACATATAAGTTCTCGAATAGAGGATTGATATATCTAAGGCCCCTTATCAATCCTCCCGCAAAACTTTCGCCGTAACCCTCAGGAAAATCAGATTTTCCCAAAGCCTCTCGCACTTGATCTTCAGTAATCATTGTGACACTCCTTGTTCACAGAACACATCATTTTACCATTATATACTGGGAATATAAAGTTTGAGTCCCGCCGGTGGCGGGACTTTGTAATGCTTGTGTAGCTGGGCTTGGTTGCCTATTACGCAGCTTCGCGATCGAAACGACGTTTCATTTCTAGTACTGCTTGTTTCGCCACCGCATACTCTTCAAAGTCGTCGAAAAGAGCGCTGACTAAGCGAAACAGTGCTTCGAAAATCTGTTCATCGGATAACGATGCATCTGCAATACAGACTAAACCAAGCGACAACCAAATGCCGATAGTAGCACTAGGCGTCATATTCCAAAAGAAATTAAGAAACCCCAAGTTCCTCTGGAGTTCCTCTTCCATCATTTCCCCCAAATTACCAGGGAACCTGGCAGCCTTAATGGCTGCTGTGAGCCTTTGCTTTGTAATCTGCATGACACACTCCTTGCCAGAACTTCGAGAGATTTTAACTTAGATACTTGAAAATTTAAAGTCCCGCCGATGGCGGGACTTTACAGGAGAGGCTAGTGGCTGTCGGCTAACTCGATCATCTCTTTGAGAACATTTACCGCAGCCAGAGCAACTGCTTGCTGCTCCGGATCGGTAAAAAGTTCCGTCACAAACTTTACGAGAACCTCAAAGAGTTGCGGTCGTGAAAAGTTCTCACGCTCCGCCAAATACATACCCAAAGCCAGCCACCTAACAACAATATCTGGGGTTAACAGATGCACCCACTCATTAAATATGTTTAGGTTATGCAGCAAACCCATTACAAACGCTTCCCGATACCGGTCAGGAAACCCAGCATTTACAGCTGCGGACTTAACTTGTTCTTCAGTTATCACTTGACACCCTCTCTATTTCAGAACATTGTATTTTAACACTATATAGTGGGAATATAAATACTTGGAGTCCAGCCGTAGGCGGGACTTTACAGCAGCGTATTAGAGCAGATCGGCTGTCTCGAAAAGTTTCTTGATGTTGGCAACTGCGCGCAACGCGATCGTGCGCATGTCTACATCTTGGAACAGCTCGGTGACGAAAGTCTTAAGCGCAGCGAACATTAGTTCCTGCGAATAATCTATCACCACAGCCGTATACATCCCCGATGCTAGCCACACCATGATTCTTGGCGAGGACTTATTGAGCCCTTCGTTAATCATACTGAGGTTCTGGATTAATCCAATCTCAAGTGCTTCCCGATACAAATCGGGAAACCCAGCCTTCAATGCTGCAGCCTTAACTTGCTCCTCCGTAACCATGCAACACTCACCTTTCTGCTGATTTGTGGTGATTTTACATCAAGAATACAAGAATTAGTAGACCAAACAGAATTCTATAAACAAGGAATGGAAGAAAGCCTTTTTTAAGTAGAAAACCTAATGTTATTTTAATTGAGACCAATCCAGCAATAAATGCAACAATAATTCCAATACTTAAATTAATTGCTAATTCTGTAGTAAACAAATTAATATTTTTAAGTAGTTCATAACCTGTAGCTGCCAGCATAACTGGAATACTCATTAAAAATGATATTTCGATTGAGTCTTTAAAGTTTATCTTTTGTGCTAAACCACCTGAGATAGTAGACCCCGACCTAGATACTCCTGGAATAATAGAAAGCACCTGTGCAAAGCCTATGTAAACAATATTTTTAACTGTCAATTGCTCAAGATTCTTTTTATTTTTTGAGTTCTTATAAAGAATTTCTATGTAATAGAAAAGTATTCCAAAAAATATAGTTGTAAATGCTATTACAATTGGCTGAGAGTAGAGTGCATCTAAATAATCATTCGCTAAATAACCAATCGCTAATACTGGAATTATTCCTACTAAAATCCAAACACCAAAGTCTTTTTTTAAATTACCTTGCTGAACATTTTTAATTGATTCTTTGGCAATGGTTAATAACTTTTTCCTAAAATAAAAAATACTAGCTAAGATAGTTCCAAACTGAAGAACTACTGTAAATAGAACATTTGGTTGAATATTAAGTAGTTTTTGAGCTACCAGTAAATGTGCAGTTGACGATATTGGTAAGTATTCTGTAAGTCCTTGAACAACGGCCAATATTAAAGTGTTTAATAAATTCATATTAATTAAGTCTGTTATAAATAATATTCGAAATATTTTTTAAGTTATTCTGAGCAAGATCCCAATCCTGATTCTTATTCATTACAACTAAAACATAATCGGTGGTTGTACCATAAACTATTATAGAATCCATAAAGCTTAAATCTTCGCTACTATCTAAAAATCCAATCTTATTAGCAAAACTTACTTCCTCTGGCAAACCTAACGCTAAACCCTCTTTTAAATCGGGTAACGCATTCATCATTAAATTTATTAAGTAATCACTATTTGATTTATCTAAAAAGCTATAGGAATAAAGTCCTTTTAAAACTGTTGCAACATCTTGTGGTGTTGCTTCGGGTGGATAGACATAAAAATCAACACCAGTAATTTGTTTAATTCTTGTATTTAATTCTGAACCATAAATTTCTCCAAGCAGAACATCTAAATGGCTTAAGGATGTATTATCGCTTTCGGTAATCATGTATCTTAAATAGTCACGAACCGTTAATCTACTACCTACTGGGTTTGACCCAGCACCTACATAATAATTAAATATTAAATCGTTTCTTAGTGGATACACAGTATCAAGTGATAATCTACCTTCTTGAACTTCTCGCAAAACTGTTATTGCAATTGGAATTTTAACCATACTTGCAGCTCTATATTTTGAATTTTGATTGTAACCAAAAGAAATATCTCGATTAATATCGTAAACAAAATAACCATAATTTGATGCCTGATCACCTAGGTAACTTTGCAGATCTTTATTTAACGCTTCTAAATCCACGGTTTTGTAAACTAAATCTAGATCAATAAAAAATACTTCGTTGTATAAATCACTTAACGGGTCATTTAAATAGATTCTGTAGGTTCCTGTATCGTTTTTTGAAGCATTGATTATTAATTCATTGTTTTGAGAAGTAATAAAATTTGGAATAGCAGCAGATGCATCTAAATTATAACCTTCCGGTAAACTTAAACTAGTAACAGTTGGAACTTCTAGTGTTACAGTATCGATGTTATAACTGCTTAGTGCATCAGAAATATTACCAGTCGAAAGCTCTGTGCTTTGGGGGTCGGTTAATGTTTCAGAAATTATAGGATATTTATTTATTGGAAATACTAAAAATGTTACTAGTACAAATAGACAAGCTATTACAGGTAGTATTAACATCAATAATTTAAATTTAGAAATTTTCACTGGTTTTGATTAACTTCTACAAGTATAAAATAGATTGATGTATTATAGAATAAACCAAATGAGTTATTTTAATTATATATGAAGAAAGTAGGTATTTCGCTTAGCGGTGGTGGTGTTAAAGCACTAATTTACACAGGTGTTCTTCAAGCGCTTGAAGATAATAATATAACAATTGATGTAGTTGCAGGGCTAAGCGGAGGAGGCTTAGTAGCAAGCTTGTACGCAAGCGGTTATTCAGGTAGGCAAATACTAGAAATTGCCAAAGATACTAATTTTTTTGAACTTATTAAACCAGCCACTTTAATTTCTGGAGAACTTTTAGATACCAAAATCCTTAAAAGTATTCTTAAGCAATATATTAAAGCCGAAACATTTGAGCAGTTAAATAAAAAACTAATAATTCTTTGTTCAGACATAGATAAAAAAGAAAAAGTCGCAATAACATCTGGTGATTTACTAAGTGCTGTAATAGCTAGTTGCGCATTGCCCCCAATTATTAATCCAATAAACCGTGATGGCAAAAGATTAGTTGATGGCGGTTTTAGTACAACTTATGGAACTGGGGAGCTAAAAAAGATGGGCGCAAGGTATGTAATTGGTGTAAGTATACAAAATTGGATAGATGTTAATCTATTGCCAAGAATAATAAGAAACTTAATTGAAGCCCTTGGCGTTGCTTGGCAAACTATTGCACAAGATGAACAAAGACTAAACCCAGCTGATTTTATTTTAACCAATTTTGAAGATAGCACGGGAATGCTAGATTTTGCTGTTAACAAAGAGTTACTCTATAAAAAAGGTTACGATAAAACTGTAGCAAATATTCAAGCAATAAAGGATGGACTTAACAAAAAAACTTCAATTTTAGATTTTATTTTCCAATAATAAACAGTTCTTCTTCTGCTCTTGTTACTGCAGTGTAAAGCCATTTCTTCCACATAGCATCGTCCATTGCTTGTGCGCGCTCTTCAAATAAAATTACTCGTTTAGATTGCGAACCCTGAGATTTATGTACAGTTAATGCATAACCAAAATCAAATAAATCTAGTTCTTTATTTGCCAATTTTGTTAAAGTTTCTTTAGACCCGAATTGCTCTTTAAGTACTTTGCCTTCGTATGTGTCATCTTCGTAATCCATTTTAATTCCTATTTCTAAGGCAAAATCAAAAATATCGTTGCTGTATAAAACCTTGCCTAACATTCCATTAAAAATATTTTGCTTTCTATTATTTTTTAGGCAAATAACTCTATCTTTTGGTTCAGGTAAAGCACTTTCGAATCCCATTGATGATCTTACATATTTATTTAACTTTACTCTTGTTGTATTGAAGCCACATAAAATTATTGTATCATCGCGGTAGTTTTGTAATAGTTCGGTAATAGATTCTGATGCGTCTATGTCGTTACGCATAAATTTTTTAATATTCGGACCAAACTTACCAACTGGAATTTCACCTGTAGTTCTTGCAATAATTGATAATTCAATTATTGGATTATTTTCGGCTTGTCTGTGGATTTGCTCTAATTTTAGATTTGGATTTTCCATTAAATTAAAACTTGAGTTTATTGGTGGCAATTGCCCATGGTCACCAACAGCAATTATTGGAGTCCCATAAGATAATAGGTCACGCCAAATTTGCTCATCAACCATCGAAGCTTCGTCAACAATAATTAAGTTTGTGTTTAATACCTGTTTTTTATCCCAACCAATTACTTCTTGAGTAGTGTCGTCTACTAAAGCTGTATAAATCAAAGAATGAATTGTAGATACAGTATCGGCTGCATAAATTGAATTATTATCTTTTAACCTATTTGCTAATACTCTTGTTGCTTTACCTGTGTAACTACAAAACGAAACAGTAATGTTTTTATCTATGCTACTTAATTGGTTTCTTAAAATAGAAATTACAGTTGTTTTACCTGTACCTGCATATCCACCTAAAGTAATAAAGGGAGTTTTTTTAGGGTTGTTGTACCACTGCAATAAAGTTGCAATTGCATTTTGCTGGTCAGCAGATAAATCCATAAATTTTTGTTAATCTTGAGATTGAGCAAGTTCTCTTTTACTTAGTTCAAGCCACTCAATAGTTAAATCATCATCAGGGAATAATTTTGCAGTGTGTTCAAATTGATCAACTGCTGCTTGATAATCTCCAAGTTTATAATAGCACTCTCCAATAGCGAATTCTGCAATTACAGAGTTTGGGTTTACCATTAATGAAAATTCAAAATCTTTTATTGCATCTAAGAATTCACCCATTGCCATTTTTGTGAATGCACGTCTATCGATTGCTTCAAAAAACAAGGGGTAAGTTTCAATTGCAGCTGTGTAATTTTCAATTGCATCAGTATAATTTTCGGTTTTATAAGCATTATCAGCTTCTTGAAAATACGCATTTGCAGTATTAATAACTTCTTCAATTGTTGTTCCAGTTTCTTCTAGGTATCTTGCAAAGTCAGTTAACTTTAAAAAATCGTAAAAGCCTTGTAGTTCGTCTTCTGAAACATCGGAGTGGCCAATTATCTTATATTCTTTAGGTGTATCAATAGGAATATGATTTGTAAGTACTTCTAGGTTTTGAAAATCAATTTGATCTGGTGCAGATTCAAATGGTTCATAAACTAAAACATGATTTATTCCTGTATCGGCATCTTGTCTTAAAAGTTTGTATACGTAATATTTATCGTCAGTCTTTATATAAAAGATATCGCCAATTTTTAGATCCATATTGTTTAAATAAAATTTACAATCAAATTTTAGCATTCAAAATTACATTTTATTGATAAAATAATTCATGTCTTTTTAAACAAACCAATTCATTTATTAATTTGTATGGCTAAACCTCAATTTAAAAAAGTATTCGAAGATATGTGGAACGATCATAAACCTGAACTAGAACATTTTATGGTTACCCATGCAAAGTTTGCAGCAGATTCAAAAACAAATAGAGCAGAATTTAATGCGGAAGGTGAAAAGATAATTGAAATTATAAGACACTACGAAAGCGTACTTTGTGGACGCAGCGAAAGTACAGGTTTTGGTAATTACACTTCTAAATTAGCTGAAAAATTCTGGGGAGAGGTAAGAAAAGTATTCCCAGAAATAGACGAAGTAGGAATAGAATAATTAAAAGCTGACTGGATATTTACCAATAAGAATCTTTTGAAAATTATTAGAAGTTTTTATTAAATATACGCCTTCCAGTGGTGAATTCCCATTCTTGGGATAATAAATAACTTTAAAGTGGAATCCATTCCTCACTTTTTTAATTGACATTATGGATATTGACTCAAAACTACCACCAATAATGGAATTTTGAAAATCATTTTTAATATCCGGAATCAGTTGAATTGATTTATCAGTAAGAACGACTAAGTGTGTATTATCACCATATCCTCTCCCTTTAGTATCTTCTATATTTATTATATTAAGCAGAAAGCTTTCTAAATCTTTCCTGTAATATTCTCTGGAGTAGGGATTTTT
The DNA here is from genome assembly GCA_964445405.1 of uncultured Candidatus Saccharibacteria bacterium. Lineage (GTDB taxonomy): Bacteria > Patescibacteriota > Dojkabacteria > J137 > J137 > Brojett037. The sequence goes on along the minus strand of CAYUKX010000018.1, from coordinate 4,120 downwards.
TACAAATGCTGACTTTGTCTGAAATGCATATGCAATATCTTGCTCATCCAATAAAAAACCATCGTCTAACTCTGAGATTGTATTTTTTTCTGGGACACCCATCTTGTAATTCAATTCTTTAGCAATTATCTTAAATAGATAATAGTATATATACTCCACCAATATCTCTGAGATTTTCATGTTCAAATCACCTACTGCCCTCATGTCGTATAAATCTTTTGTAGAATGAATTCGACCACCTAAAGTAGCTATAATAAAACCTTCGTTTATTACCTTTACCCCGGTCCTTATAGTTTTGACATACTGTCTTTCGATTTCCATAACTAATTATAACATTCTTGTTACGAAAATCTTGATTGTGCGTGGCAATACAACCACATATGGTATAATTGCTTTGGGTTACGGGGACGAATCAAAGATTTTTAATCTAAGATTCGCCCCTTTTTTATTGCTTATTACAACTTCTATAGAGTCTGTGCCTTAACGAGCATTGCAAAATCGCCGCCTGCATGTACAAGCTCGTCCCAACTACCCATTTCCCCGATTGCCCCATCGCGCATTACCACAATGGTATCGGCGTCTTTAATAGTGGATAGTCTGTGCGCGATAATAACAGCCGTTCTGCCTTGCAGCAGCCTATTTAGCGAAGCCTGCACCAAACGTTCAGTTTCGGTGTCGAGTGCACTCGTGGCTTCGTCAAGAATGATTAAATCTGGCTTGCGGATGGCTGCGCGGGCGATAGCAACGCGTTGTTGTTGACCACCAGATAACGTTCGCCCGCGCTCTCCTATCGTTTCGTAGAGCATGAGCGGCCAATTCAGAACTGTGTCCCAGAGCTCTGCAACTTTAAGCGCTTCAATTACATCTTCAATGCTAAAGCGTTCATCACCTAACGTGATGTTGTAGAGCAGAGTATCGTTGAAGATATCAACGCTTGAGCCTTGTGGCACTACTGCAATGCGATTACGCAGCTTATAGCCATCAAGTTCGTCAATGGATACCCCGTTAACTAACAACTGTCCGCAGTCTGGCACTTGCAGCTTAGAAAGCAACAAAGCCAACGTGCTCTTGCCAGCGCCGCTATGACCAACCAATGCAACCTTCTGCCCAGCATGAATGTTTAAATTCACGCCACACAAATGCATTGGCAGTTGCTCGACTGGCTTGACTTCGTAAGCTGGAACTCCCATCTTACCCCGCAGGTGGTTTGCCCTATCTAGATTTTCGTAGAAGTACGGGTCCACCTGCTTTCTGCCTTGGATTTCAATCCCCCGATAAGTGAAGTTCACATTTTGGAACTCAAAACTTAGCGGGCCACTTGGTATTGATTTCGGTTTTTCGGGTTCGACTACTGTTGGTGTGATTTGCAATAGTTCTTCAACCTTGATGATTGAAGGACTTTCGTGCATGAAGGAATAGATAAACCGAACTATTCCCCACATACCAATGAACATGGTTTCCGAGACAGTGTACACGAGTACAAGGCGTGGAATATCGATGATGTTGGCTTGCGCCATGCTCACAGCAAAGGAAAGCACAGCAAAACGACCGAAGTAGAGTAGAACTTCGCGGATAATTCCATTCCCGCGTAGAACATGCATCAACTCCAGAATTCCGACTCGCTTTAGATGCTCAGAGCTTTTAAATACAAGCTCTTCTGTGCGTTCAAGTGCTCCATTCGATAGCAGCGTTGTATTAGCAGCAATAAGGCGCATGCGAATTTCTGCCTTAGTTTCTGCGCGATCCTTACGACGCCTGCGCACAATACCTTGTTTGGTAATCATGATGTTGTTAAACCTGATAAACAGGAAGAACACCACAATCACAACAGGCACTGCTGCGGGCAAGTAGATACTTAGCACAATCAAGCTGATTATGCCTTGAAAGACGTTGTTGAACAAAGTCCAAAAACCTTGTTCAACTAAATCCGACACACGTTCAATCTTAGAGATCCTATCCAGGGTTACAGAGATAGGAAAAGATGAATTGAATGTATGTCCCAGTCGCGCAACGTGACTTAGCACTTTGTTTTCGTATGCGAATGCGAAGTCGTAGCCAACGCGTTCAATTACAACGCGAACCATTTTGGCATCAATTGCCAGTGTGAGCATATTGTATAAGAACATGCACACTAACAAAACGCCAAGCGAAGTCCATTGAGCTAACTCAATACGTGATAGGATTTCTGAAATGAAAACCCGTGCTCCCATCTGAGCTGCCTCTAGAACAAGTACCATGATGGCTGGAAAGTACATAAAACGCTTGTACTCCCATAATATGTTCAGAAAGCTCTTAAGAGCACTCTGCTTGAGTTGCCCTTTGTACAGGAAACGACGATATTGCTTTGACACCTGACACCTCCATAGAAATTGTCAATGAGCTGGGTCGCAAACATTGCGCCCGTCAAGTCAATATAAGGAAAGTCAAATCTTTGTATTAGGTAATCAACTCTTCCGACCATGCCCTATATTGGCTTGCCGGAAGCAACGAAAGTTATGCTAGCCGACAAGATATCTCCACTTGAAATAGTGGAGTAGATATATAATTCAATTTTAGTTGAATGTTTCTTGCCATTAAACAGATATAATTCTGTGAAAATAATAATTGCTATTGTAATGCAAATAAAATATTAACACAAGGGGTTTTCACACATTTTCTTACAAAATAGCAAAGTCCTATAGTATTTTCACGATTTTACGGAAGTGAAAGCAACTTTAAAGCCTTTAAAGTAGGGTCTTGTATAGATCTTTGGGTGGTAACAATAAATCTATCTGTACCTATGTATAAAGTATTTCCTTCTTGAAGTGTCACACGCTCGCCTCTATCAAGTTGGTATAGTTCACCACCTGTTTTATCTAGTACGGAAATAAAGTTATGACTATTTAAAGATGTGATTGAGTATTCGCCTGAATCTACATCAAAGGTAATTGCTAAGTACAAAGGTAGACCATCTGGCATTTGGTAATGGTAATCAAAGTAGTAAATTGGACTGTAGCCAAAAGTCCTTAATTCAAATCTTCTTCCTGCGAATTCAATGTATTTAGAATTGGTTGCACCATCAAAAAGTGGTTCATCTTTAAAATCACTTTCCCAAATAACTGGGTCCGCATTAATAAAGCCCTCACAGCCAAGCAATGGGTCACAAATAGGGTTATTAATAGCTTGCATATACCTTATAAACCAAATAATACGGGGATTATATACCCTATGTATTATTTATACCAAATCAGGGTCTATTAGCAGTTTAGGATTTATGTTTTTAAGATCATTTGTACTTGTACCACCAAACCTTCTGGTTCTTGCAGAGTAATCTAGAACGGCTCTTTCAAATTCAATGGTATCAAAGTCAGGGAACATTACATTTGTAAAGTACAACTCTGCGTAAATGCCTTCAAAAGCTAGAATGCCACTTGTTCGCTTTTCACCTGATGTTCTTATTATTAAGTCGGGATCTGGAATACCGGCACTTTCTAGGTTATCTTTTAAATCTTTTTCGGTAATATTATTTAATCCATTTTCTATAATCTTATTTACTGCGTTAACAATACTTGTTCTTCCACCGTAATCTAAACATAACTGAAAGTTTAAGTTGCCATATTGTTTTGTTTTATTTTCTAAATCAATCATAATAGCAACCAGCTTTTTTGGTAATCTATCTCTTCTACCAAAATGTCTAAATCTGATTTTATTTTCATGAAGATAATTTTCTAGATCAGGCAACATTTTCGCAATTAAATCAAAAATGACCTTTATCTCTTTGGGGTCCCTATCCCAGTTTTCGGTAGAAAATCCCCAGAACGATAAATATTGTATACCCATGTTTTTACAAAGCTCTAACATTTCGGTAAGTTTGTTAGATGTAATTGCACGTCTATGACCAACATAAGGTAACCAACCTTGTGCACGAGCCCACCTTCTATTGCCATCGGGTATAACTACAACGTGATTAGGAATATTTAATTCATCAACGTTAAATAGTCTTTTACTTAGGTTATACAATCCACTTGCTTCGTCTGTAATAAAGTTCTTGTTAAACTTTAATTTAAAATCTTTATACTTTTTTGTAGGATTATCGGACCAATCAAACTTCATGCCGGTTAATTTAACAGGGAAGCTAAAT
>CAYUKX010000017.1:0-17980 GCA_964445405.1 uncultured Candidatus Saccharibacteria bacterium | reverse complement strand
ATGGTCTATATCTTTATTATATATATTTACAATTCTTATAAAAGTTTAAAATGTAAAATAATAAATTTATATTATGACCATGAAAAAACTAACCAAAGTACTTGTAATACTACTTGTATTAATATCAATCCTTACCCTTCCGCCATTAGTTATACAAGTTCCTGATGCGGAATACAATACGCCCCAACAAGCAAATTCAAGTATTCCAGAATATGGCAAATACGTAACAGTAAATAATGTAATGCTGTATGTAGAGGACTTAAATTCAGAATCAGATAAGGTTATAACGTTTATTCATGGTTTTGGTGGCTCAACATATTCTTGGCGAGAAAATAAACAATTCTTTGCTGATAATGGTTATAGAGTTGTTGCAATAGATTTAAAGGGATTTGGTTTATCTCAAAAAGGTATAGATTTAGATTACTCGCATGTTTCCCAGGCAGAAACCGTTAAAGAGGTATTAAATTATCTTTTAATTAATAAAACAGTAGTTGTAGGCCATAGTATGGGTGGCAATGTTGCTACAATATTCACACAAAATTACCCTGATATGGTTAGTAATTTAGTGTTGGTAGATGCTGCAGTTAACGATATACCTACGTCATCGATTAGCAAACTTGCTGGAGTATTCCCTGTTAAAGATTGGTTAAAGATAATAATTAATGGTTATATTACTAAAGATAGATTTAAATCGTTTCTTGAATCTGCCTACGTAAATTTATCGGTAGTTACAGATACAGTTGTAGATAATTACTATCTACCTTTAAGAATACAAGGTTGGCAAGATTCTTTAATTGGAATGGTAAGAGATGGTAGTAATAGTGCAATACCATATAGCTTATCCACAATTCAAACACCAACATTAATACTTTGGGGTGATATGGATCCATGGGTTAATATTTCTAAAGGTACTGATCTAAACGCAAAAATTCCTAATTCCGCATTTATTAAAATAGAAAATGCCGGGCATCTTCCAATGGAAGAAAACCCAAGCACTTTTAATTCAACTGTTCTTCAGTATTTAGTGGGTCAAGAATAGATATTTATAGGCTGGTAAATGCTATACTGTTCTGACTTTATAAAAATACTATAGGAAATTATGAACCAAGGCATTACACTACTAAGGGGCAAAGATAGACCAATTCGAGAAAAACACCACTGGGTATTTTCCGGAGCAATAGCAAGTGCACCAACTTATCAAAACGGAGATATTCTACCTGTATACTCAAATAACGGTGAACTTTTAGGTCATGCAATGATGAACAAAGACACTTCAATTGCAGCAAGAATGATTAACTTTGATTCCACTGACCCAGTAGCTTCTATAAAACTAAACATTAAAAGAGCTATTAAATATAGAAATGAGCTTTTTAGAGATGGAACAACAAACGCTTACCGTTTAATAAATGGTGAAGGTGATAACTTATCGGGATTAGTTGTAGATAAATACAATAAGGTTTTGGTTATTCAGATTGTAAGTACAGGAATGAGCAAATTGCTTGATGAAATAGTAGGTGTTTTAACAAATGAACTTGATGTTGAGTGTATTTACGAAAAATCCACATTAGGAGCTAGAAAAAAGGAAGGCCTAGAAAGCATTGAACGAGTTCTTTTTGGTAACTTACCTGATACAGTTGAAATTTTAGAGCATGGAGTTAAATTTATTGTAGACATTAAGAATTCTCAAAAGACAGGTTTATTCTTAGACCAGCGAGAAATGCGAAAATTAGTAGGTGAATATGCGAAGGATAGAAAAGTACTTAACTGTTTTAGTTACACAGGCGGCTTTAGCTTATATGCTGCTTTAAATGGTGCTAAAAAGGTTGTAAGTGTAGATATTGCCCAAGATGCTGTTAATCTATCTAAAGATAATTTTGTTGCCAATAACTTACCTACTGATAACCATGAGTTTTTAGCTGTAGATGCATTTGATTACTTACACAATCAACCTTTGGATTTTGACTTTATAATTTTGGACCCCCCTGCTTTTGCTAAAAAACGTGAAGATATTCCTAATGCAAGAAGAGGTTACTTAGCTATTAATAAGACTGCCCTAAAGAAAATGCCTTCAAATTCATTTTTGTTAACTTGTTCTTGTTCTTACCACATGGATCAGCAAATGTTCGAAGATATAATAAAACAAGCTGCTTTAGATGTAGGTAGAAAGGTTAGAATCATTGCTAAGCATAGATTATCGAGTGATCACCCGCTAAATATATTCCATAATGAAATGGATTATTTAAAGAGTTTGCTGCTATATGTTGACTAAATCGATTTTTAGTAAGTAACAATTATATAAAAATTACTATAGGCCAAATATCCCTTGCTATACTTGTATAAAACAATACAACTATTTTATTAATTTTTTTTATGAGAGAACGTAAAAGTATTTTCAGAAAAGCAACATTTGCGTTTCTGAGCGCTATTTTACTTACCCTCGTATCTACTCCATTCATGCTAAAAGCAGATGAAGTTGATGATACGACACCACCAGAGATAGGCTATGGTTATCAAACACCTGTAGACGGTAGTATGGTTCAAGGAACAATTGTTTTAGATGCTAACTTTAACGATGAGCAGGGTTTAGCAGCTGCAGCAATAGGTTTAGGTGGTGAATACTGGTATTGCCTTTATGATATGCCAGAAAGTGGATACCAAGAATGTTTAGTAGATACTACTCTATTACCTGATGGGTATTACGAAGTAACATACTGGGCAATGAACCTAGCAGGTTTGGAATCTACAACAATTGTAGGGGGAATTAGAATACTGAATGTAAGTAATCCAGTATTAGATACTCAAGCTCCTGAATTTTCATTAAAGGATGTAACTCGAGATGAAAATGAAATGGCTCCTGACTATGCAGAATTTATTCAATCTAACCCAGAAGGATTAACTCCTGTTTGTACAGGTTTAGATTACTCAAAATACTATGTAGCTCAACCAAATGGTAATACATTAGTTCCTGTAAGTTGTACAGTTACAGATTTAGCAGGGAATTCAACTACTGCAACTTCAAATCTTATTGTAAATAACGTACAACCACATGTGGTAATTATTGCAATGCCATCAACTAACGCAACAACAGGTAATACAATTACACTAACTGCAAATATTTTACATGGAAATGGTAGCTTTAATTATTACTGGACCGGAGCCTGCAGTGGCAACGGGAGTCAGGTTAATGTAGGCTTAACAAATTCAGTATATGCAAACTATGGTGCAGGTAGTTACCTTTGTGGAATTGTTGTAACAGATTCCGATGGTGACGTAGTAGGTGCATCTGTTCAATTAGACTTTACAACAGGTACAACAACACCAACTGAAACTAGTACTGAATCAAATACAAACACCGATACTCAAACTCCTGCAACAACTGAAGAATCTACAACAGAAACTCCAGATTCAACAGAAGGTCAAGTTGAAGGTGCAACAACAGATTCAACAGTAAGTGACACTCAAAGCACTACTGAACCAACAAATACAACCAACACAACAAACAATACTAATGCTACCAACTCAACTGCTGGTACAACATCACCATTAGTAATTATTTGTTTAGTAGCAGGTGGTATTTTAATAATAGGTCTACTTTTATTCTTGTTCTTTAGAGGAGAAGATGAAGAGGAAGAAACACCAGCAGCAGCATAAAATACTAAATTAAGAGATTTTAAAAGGACCTCAGAAGAGGTCCTTTTTTTAGGTATTATGGAAGGTTGGAAGTCTTTATTCTCTTGAAATCCATTTAAGCTATACCTACCCTATGTTGTATGACTTTTAAATGATATAATCGCTATGTATTTTAAACGTAATAAATAATGACTATAACTATAAATAAAACAAAGTGGAAGAAGAGTTTTGAGACTGTTAAAAGTGCTTTAAGTCCTAAAAAGATAGCACAAAAAATAGTTAAATGTATTAATACTCTTAATAGCTTTCTATTTGCTTTTGCTCAAATAGTTAAGAAGAGAGTAAAAACTTTAAAATTCAAAAAACTAAATTTTGCAAAATCACCTCAAGTTATTGTTCCGACTACTTCTACTACACCTAAACCCTCATTTAAATTATTGGATTTAAAAATAAAGGATTCATTTTTAAGCTTTGCTTTAGTAGCAATTATTTTTCTATTGGTGGGTGTAACAATCTATAAGCTTGTTTTCGATAATAAAGTTGAATCATACTCTATGAGTTTTAACTCCAATGATATTGGTAATATTTCAAGCAGTTTATATATTGATGAAGACTGGAATTCATATAAATTTCTTAAAAATGATGACCTAACCCTAGATCTATTATCTTCACCATTTCAGATAGGTTTCAAGCCGCAAACATTCTTATTTGATAAAAACTTAAATATATCTGCTAGTATAAAAGATGAGGGGGATTGGGACATATCAATGTTTTGCAGTAACTGTAGCAAAGATAGTCGTTACATAGTAAAACCTTTTTATAGAGGAATTCTAAAATCATATAAAATTGTAAAGTCTTTTGGGGAAACTCAAGTTTATACAAAATTGGATAATTTTACTCAAAAAGATACTTCAGATGATTTGCAAACGTGGATGGTAAATAATATTGATTCAAATTCTGCTGTAACTATCATGGATACTAGCCTTGATACTAGCACTATCGCAACTAAACTAGACAATATTAAGAATGGCTCTACGACTTTACCTTACACAATAAGAGGTACTCAACAGTACTATACGTACTTAACACAAGATCTAAAGCTACAATTTAACGAGTTCAATGTTAAAGGTAACACAAATAGTGATTCTCCAGTAACTGTAGAAGTCAGAACTGCAAATAATATTGTTATTTTTAATAAAGACATTACTAACGAGTTAACTAACGAAGATACTGCAGATAGCAGTAAGGTGGTTAATGTTAACTATACTGACTTACCTTATTCAGGAGTGTTTAAAATAACTCTAAGAGCAGGTAGTGATTGGTTATTTAGTAATCTAACTATTAATTCAACCAAGTTCGTGATTGCTGGAACAAACTTTATTGTAAACCCTGGTTCTCTATATACTCAGGTGGATAGAACTTCGTCTTTAAGACTTTTAGTTACAACTGAAGACTACTTACAAACCATTAATATTTCTAACAGTAATGGTGAGAACAAAAAGGTTGAATATTCCAGAGCAAACATTGGTTTAGATACCTTTACTTTGTTAACACCTGCTGAATATACAATTTCATTTACAGGAGGGCAAATCATGGATGGTTTTTACTTTGCAAAGGATAAGGAAAGCTATTTTAATCCTTTTAATTACCAATCAGTATTTATTCAAGACGATTTACCTGAATTTATAGTTACTGACGTCAAAATGCAAAAAGAAGGTGATAATTTTGTTGCATCCACCTTTTTTACAAAGGATGATTATTTAAGATTAGACGATTTAACAAATGTTAAATTTTATTTAAGAAACCCAAAATTAGATGCAAAATATAAATCCGATCTATTAAACAACGATAACGGTTACACTAAATCAGTAAGTATAGGTAACTTTACAATATACTCAAAGTCTAACTCAGATTTAAAACCTGTTGATAATCAAAATGTTGCACAATATGTAAATGCAAATATACCTGAAAACTCAAGCATATTCATGAAAGGACAAGTTCCAGTAAATCAAAATAGTTTTGTAAATACTGCAACTCCTACGGGTTTTAAGGCTGAAATAAAAAACTTTACTTTTGATTTAAGAGGAAGTCACGATTTTTATGTATATTTGTCAGATAAGTTAACTGCTGAAATATCAAAAATGGATTTAAACTGGTTTGATGGTGAGGATAGTGCGACTGTTTCATTAACCGGAATTAACTCTAGCTTTAAATGTTCAAGTTCAATTCTTGATGATGGTAACCTGAATAATAAACGTAAAACTAATTTTTCGACTTTAAAATTTGATTGTCCCAATGTTCCAAAGGGAACCTATCGTTTAAGTATAAAAGAAAATTCTCAAACACCTAAAAATGACTTTTTGATTACAAATATTAAAATTAATACTAATAAATTTATGATTAAAGATAGAGTTTTGAACAATAATCCTCAAACTCTATATGTAAATTCAAGCAGTACTTGGAATTTATCTACGTATTACTGGTGGGAAGATAAAGATCAAACTATTAGTGTAATTGGACAAGCTTTTAACCAAATAGAATTAATGCCGGAAGATATAAGTAAAACTATATCCACAACCTTCAATGAAGGTTTAAGTTCAATAGTACTACCTAAAGGTTATGTTGTAGTAAGAGGTAATAACTTTGCTTTAACACCAGATGGTTGGTTTGATGTTTATAAATACAACTTTAATACAAGTGAGTTTTTGACCGATTATAAAATTCAGGAAAATACATATAATGGTGACAGTGTGATTAACAACGTAACAGTAAAGTTCCAATGATTAAACCATTCCATAAACTAAACATAGCTCTAGTTTTATTAACCATTGCTCCATTTGTATTTATTTTCGCTGATATTAAATTGAATGGCGCTATAAGTTTTTATATTCCTTTAAAACTATTAGTTGCTACATATTTTGTAGTTTTATCGATTTATATTTCTAAACTTAGAAAAGAACTACCTGTTCGAATAGTAAAGTATCTTAGGTATAAAGAAATATTAACAACTTCAAATATTGTTTTTGCATTGTTGCTTATAGTTGCAAGCGTTGTTCAAATTGTTTTAGGAAATAACAGCTATATTAAGGACTCACTTGGTTTTGATATAGGAAGCCAATTTGGAATTGGTACTGTACTATTTGTTGCATTGTTTATATTTGGTTTTAGTAAGCTAATTAATAACCGAGAACTTATACACTACTTTGCAGAAAATACTCTGGAGAATGTTAAGAATAATATTGATATAAGAATTATTGTGATTTTTATTATTTACGTTCTTATTAGCGTATTTGTTTTAGTTCACTACAATGGATCTTATATAGATGAGTACTTACACATATTTTCTGGTAAAGAATTATTAACAACTGGTCACTTAGCTAGCATTTACGATCAAGTTCCTTATACTAGGGGATGGTATGTATCATTGGCTGCCGGTATTATGTATAAACTTTTTGGATACAATCTTCTTGCCTTCAAATTTATACCATTGGTGATAGGAATAATATGCTGGTATTTATTGTATGAAATTGCAAAACATATATTTAAAACCAAACCTGTAAATGTAATATTTACAATGATTGTGTACTCTTTTTCGTATTTAATACTCCTAAATCATTTTTACTTAAGATTTTATGTATTCTACGAATTATTTATTTTATTAAGTGCTTTTGCCTGGCTAAAAGTATTCATATACTTTAATGCAAACAAAAATAAAAAATTAGCACTTTTGATAGTAGGCCTTACAATTTTCAATTTGGTTGTATATTTTGGTGATAAAGATGGTGGAAGAATCTCAATAAGTTTCTTTAATTTAATATTCTATATTTCCTTTTTAATATCGTTTTATAGAAAGTTTATTGAAACTACAACTATTAGATTTATTAAACAAAATGTAAAAGTCATTACAATAGCACTAACAATTGGAGTAGTTTTAGTAATGCTATTCTTATTTTCCTTCCTGGGTTTTATAAGAGCATTCAATGACATCTTTTCGAGTCCTGCACAGATAAGTGATACAGCTAGGTTATATCTGTACGATAATCTTTTCTATCAAGATTACTTTGCACTTACAGTTTTTTTTATCATTGGTGTTGTAGGTTCAATAGTATTAGGTTTTAAAAATAAAATCCCAAAATACTTGCGAACGCTTACGCTTGCGGTTGGTTTGCTATTTGTAGCTCATTTAAGCTTTTCTCCAAGCCTTCAAATTACAAGAGGAGTAATATATTTACTTCCTTTATACTTTTTAATTGCAGTACTTGGCTCATCATTTATAACTAAAAAGAGATTTGCCATTATATTAAGCTTTTTAGTAATCGGCGCAAACTTAATAAATCAATATCCACAAAACTTTATAAACAATCTTTCAATTCCGAATGAGGTTAATTATATGGACTACTCAAGGGCTTACAGCACCTTACAAACTTTATGCAAGGATAGAATTATTTACAATGCTACAGCATCAGCATTTATTAGTGACTTCTACGGTGTTAAAAGTAACTATGTTTTGTATCAAAGTATTTACCTAGATGCTCAATACACAGGTAGTTTATTCTATTTCGATGAATCAATTAATCAATTCAAAACGAACTATTTAGATTTAGTCGTAGCCAGAAGTTCTACATCAATAATTAACGATTTAAGTTTAAACAATAAGATATGTGTAGTTGTAGTACCTTTTTACTACTGGGAGTTTATATCTAAAACAGATTATGTGATTATAGACTCAAAAATGGGAAAGCTTACTTTTCAGAATCTTACAGTTTACTATAACTAATCCTCGATTCTTTATTGATTATATACGTACTATAAATCAAAAAGCTTGCATCAGTTACTAACTTAGTAACTAAAGTCGAATATGCTATCCCAATGTATCCCAAAATGTTTATAAGAATATAGTTTAAACTTACGTTTACAATTGCAAAAGTAATAAGAAAATACATACTAATCTTTGCTTTTCCAATTGGTATTAAAAATCCAGTCGTAATAATTCCTGTCAATGCTTGGGTAAAGAATACAGGTAAAAGTAATAAGAATAGTGATTTAATTTCTGGTACATCGTATTTTGGCAATATTTTTACAAAGAGAGGAAAGCCAATAAGTGCAACAATGAAAATGATTATAGATAGAACAAAAGACAAAGTCATATACTTTTTGTACTTACTCCATAAATTACTTCTGTTAGCAGAAATAAATATTCGAGTAGTTGAAGGTCCAATAACCTGAGCTATTACATCAAATGGTAGTACAGCTAATAGTATTAATTTATAAATAATTTCAAAGTAACTAATTTGAGTTACATATCCATAACTGCCAAGGAATAAGGTATCTACCCTACTGTAAAAAAAATGACTTAAAGTTGCAATTCCAATAATTGTCGAGTATTTAAGTATTTCTTTGGTAAGTTTCCTGTTAATTTTAAATCCTAATTTAGGACCTGAAATTAATAGTAATACAAAAAGTATAAGGTAGTTAAAAATATTGGCGACTAGTGCACCTCTAACCCCATATGTGTTAGTTAATATAAAAACTAAGCATAGAAAAACTAAACCTGAAATTAAATTAAATAGTGAAAGTTTTTTGAATATTCCTTTTGCTCTGTAAATTCCATCTAAAAGTGATGTCGCTGGGACTAAGAAAATTAAGGGGAAAATATAGATTACATATTCTAAACTATCACCAAAAATTTGTTTCTCAAATATAAGTAAAAATCCAATAATGCATAAGCTTAAAATACCTAAAGTACTAATGATACTCGGGAAAATATCATGCACTTTTTCAGATTTATTTTCTAAATGTTCTGCATAGTATTTGCTTGTAGCAGTAGATAAACCAAAGTCACCTAAAATTGTTAGTAATGCAAGAATCGCTAATACATAGTTGTATCTTCCAAAATCCTCTTTAGATATTGCTTGTGCAATTATAAAGAATACAATTAAAGATATACCCTGTCTACTGAACAACTGTATAGCTCTCCAGAGTAAGTTGCTAATTAAAGTTTTATTTTTTTTAATTAAGTTCAACATTATGGATGATTTAATTTAAAATATATATCATTGTGATTAGTAAGTCTTTTTTGTACATCTGCTCTTTTCTCTATAGTTTTAGATATATTTTTAATGCTAAATATAATACTCATAGTAAATTTAATAATAAATCCCAAGTCTCGATTTATTATCAATTTGAATATAGATTTATACAAAAAATAAGCTACAAATAAAGGATAGTGTTTTAAAAGTGTTGTTATAGGCATGTTTTTCAGCATCGCGATCGTTACTCCGGAAAACCATAATCCAAATCTTTTATGTTGAAGCTTTGAGTTAGAAGTATGTTTAATACCTAAATGTTTAAGATAATCTTTGTTGTAAACTACACATTTTAAACCTTTTTGCCAAGCATACATTCCCAAATCTATATCATCCAAATGGAATGTTTGGGATTCATCGTAATAGTTAAAGTCTTTTATAAAAAAGTCTCTATTAATAAAAATTGCACCACCGTGTGGGTATGAACATTCGTATAGGTTTGGCCAGGATAAAATTTTATCTATTGGAAATGGTTTATTAGAAGTTATTCCATACTGTTTTAAAAAGCATCCATAGTAACTTGTTACCTCTTTATCAATATCAAGCAACGGAAAAGTAATAACTAAACTATCTTTTTCTTTAATATTAACCAAATCTGAAATTAAAGATTTGTTGTTAATATAAATATCATTGTCTAATAGTAATACGTAGTCTCCTGAAGCATTCTTAATCCCTTGGTTTTTCCCTGCGGAGTAGCCTAAATCCGATGTATTTCTAATCAACTTAATCACAGGAAATTCTTTTAAGAATTCTAACTCACTTAGATCTGAGCCGTTATCAATTATTACAACCTCTAGATTTTGATAATCCTGAGTCAATATAGATGGTAAGCTTTGTTTTAGATATCCTGATCCATTATTGTTTAGTAAAACTATAGATATTTTTGGTTTCATAAATTATAAATTTTTACTATTTGCTGAATATAATTTTTTATTGTGTACTGGGATACATTCTTCTGCCCATTCATAATTAATTTTCGTCTTATATCAAGATCTGTGTAAATCATTATTATATTCTTTTTCATTTGTTCAATATTCTTAATATTGAATGTTAGAACATTTATTCCATTACTGGTAACTTCGTCTAGTCCGGGAATATTTGAGCATATAACAGGTACTCCATTAGCTTGGGCTTCTAGTGCGGTTAATCCCATTGTTTCAAAATATGAAGGTAATACCAAGCAGTCGATTGAATCATAAAATAGATCAATATTTTTAATATAGCCTAGGCTTTTTATATTCGTTAGATTGTTGCTGGAAATTAAATTTACTAATTTTTTATAATCTTTCCCATCACCTGCAATTTTGAATTGGAACCTATTATCATTTTTTAATAATATTGCTAAATTCACAAATTCTTCCCATCCTTTAGTTTTTATAATTCTACCGGCAAACCCAACGGTAAAATTTCTGTTTAATTTATTGCCACTTTTTATATTGGGAAGTATTTTGACAAAATTGTGTATAGCTATTATCTTGCTAGAATCTATTCTGCATAGATCAATAAATTCACTACGCTGAGAATTAGATACTGTAATAAATCTGGAAACAGAATTCTTAAAAATAAATACCATTAGTCTTAATAAGACCCTTTCATAAAAACTATCACCATTACTTAAATATGCATGTAAATGAAATATGATCTTGACCCTTGGTCGATATAATTTTACAACAAAAGCGTAACACATAAAAAATGGGTACGCTTGAAAATGAACAATGTTTATTTGATACTTATCAATTATTGATATAAATTCCTTTAGTGAACTTAATATAAATTTAGAATTTATACTACTTTTGATAACTCTAGCCTTATTAATTTTCACTTCATTTTTTGCAGATTTTAAAACATAAACATACGAATTAAACTCAGAACTAAGCCCTTCTGCTAGTCCAGAAACTACAGTACTAACTCCACCATATCTTAATGAATGCACTACTTGTAAAATCCTTTTTTTTTCAGTGTTAATCAAATTGGGGAATTTTAATATCTAAAAATATATCTCTGGTTTCAGTTCTTCTTTTTTGAATAATTTTCCTAAGTTTTAAGGTATTTCTCAGATTTTTTATAAACAATATATTTGAATAAATGAACGCAATTAAAATTGCAGGCTCTTTCCTTTTTAGACTAAATTTTAGCGATTTAAATAAATGATAGATATAGAGTATCGGAAAAGTTTTTATTATATTTGTGATTGTATAGTTTTTAATTACAGCCCTTGCGTGTCCTGAAAATATAAGTTTAAATCTATTTGAATAGCTTAATTTGTTAATATTATTTATATTATTTACCCCTAAATGTGTAAGTTTTATACCTGTAAATAAATAATTTTTGTACCCGTAAATTATAGATCTTGGTCCTAAATCAATATCATCTATATTAAATATCTGCGATTCATCATAACCACCGAGTTTTAACCACCGATCTTTCTTGAAAAATAGACAACCACCAGTACCGCCTTCAACAGGTATCATCTTTTGTTTATAATTCTGAATTGAGGTGACCGTTATTGGACTTTTATGCATATTAATTCCGTATATTGATGCAAATAATCCATAATAAGTTGTTGTATCAGAATTTATATCAACAAGTAATGGTTGTATAAAACCAGTATCTGCCGAATATTGATCAATCAATCCTGTTAACATATCTAAATTTTCAATATATATATCCTCATCTAAAAGAAATATATATTCTCCGTGACTTGCATTAACTAATTGATTTTTTCCTATTGAATAGCCATAATTTTTAGCATTACGTATAAACTTTATATTATTTAGCGTTTGAAGATAGTCAATACTATTATCAGTTGATCCATTATCTAAAACAATTATTTCTTTATTCTTATATTTAAGTTGAAGTATTCGACTTAATGTTTTTTCTATATACTTAAAACCATTATAATTTAGAATAGCTATAGTGATTAGAGGTTGCATAGTCTTTATTTCAGAGTATTTAAGTAAATCTTTGTTGTCTCAGATGAACATTTCTCCCAAGAAAATTTCGTTATATTTTCATATCCTTTATTAACTAAACTTCTTCGTAAAACAGTGTCTTCATACAAATTTTTTAAAGATTCAGCAATTTCATTGATGTTATTTGGCTCGACGTACATAGCAGCATCTCCAGCTACTTCAGGCATTGAGCTAATGTTAGAAGTAATTACAGGTATACCTCTGCTCATTGCTTCTAAAATAGGAATCCCAAAGCCCTCATAAGTTGATAAATATGTATAAACATATGTATTTGAGTAAACTATATTTAAATCATCAATGCTTAGAAACCCTGTTCTTACTACTTTATCTGCAAGATTGTTAACTTTAATTGTGCTATCAATTTCGGGATCAGACCAGCCAGGTTTACCAACCAAATATAGTTTAAGATTAGGGAATCTTTTAATAACTAAAGAAAAAGCTTTAATTAAATTGGGTAAATTTTTTCTTTTCTCTAGACTACCTGTATAAAGAATTATATGTTTTTCTTCTTTAGTTTCAATATTGGTACTGTCTTGACCAAGCCCATGATAAACAACATATTTTTTATTCTTTGTAGCAAAATATTTATCAAAATCTTGTTTAGTAGATTTTGATATAAAAATTAAACTAGAAGATAATTTTGCGGCTAAATGCAAGTTGAAAATACCATATAGCCTATCAAATAAATTAACGGTATTAGGGAGTATTACGTATGTTAAATCATGAATTGTAACTACTCTCTTCGATCTAGTTAATATTGGGACAGCTCCCTTTGGGCTATGTTGAATATCTATTTTATATTTAATATCTAAGTACGGAATTACAATCTGGTCCCAAATAAAGTACAAGTACTTGTGGCTTAGCGGTACAACTATTTCATGTACATTATCATTACTAAATGAATTTATATGTTTATTGGATGTATAGAAAAGATAGTATTCAAAATCTTTGTTTATAATTAAATTTTTAATCAAATTTACTGCATATACTTTGGTACCACCTTCGGAGTCAAAGCATCTACAATCGATCCCAATTTTTAATTTAGTGATTTTAGACATTAATATTATCTAAATACATTCTTGAAATATTATTAAAATCGTAAATCTTTACATCCACTAGATTATTGTCTTTAAATCTTTTTCTCATGTTTGGATTATTAATAAGTTCATTAATCGTTTTAGCCAAATTTTCACTATCTGCAGGACGTACAAGAATACCATTTCGACCTTCTATAACCACATCTGTTTGTCCACCTACATTTGTTGAAATTAGTGGTAATCCAACCTGCATTGCTTCTTGTAATACAATACCAAATCCTTCGTGTATTGAAGATAATACGTAGATATCTGCAACATTTAAATATTCAAATTTCTGAATTTCTAAAGGTAAATAACCCAATAGGTGAATTTGATTAGCAATATTTAGTTTTTCAGCTAGTGCTTGTAGATTTTGCTTTTCAGGTCCGTCACCAATTATTAAACATTCTACACCAGAGTTTTTTAATTTTGCTATAGCTTCTATTAAATACT
Source organism: uncultured Candidatus Saccharibacteria bacterium (assembly GCA_964445405.1). Taxonomy (GTDB): domain Bacteria; phylum Patescibacteriota; class Dojkabacteria; order J137; family J137; genus Brojett037. Next base: position 3,763 of record CAYUKX010000017.1, on the reverse strand, counting down.
CGTATCCTTTTCTTTTAACTAATCGGCCTACAGAAACTAAATATATTTTATCATCATCAAGATTCAACTCTTTTCTGGTCTTTGGTGTAAAGATTTGTATTTCGTAAGGAAGTGCCACAACTTTAATATCTTTTTTAGGACTGTAATATTTTATAGAACTATTTTTAACATCTGTCGAAATAGCAGTTAACTTATCAGCAGTATTAATTAAAAAGGATATAATCTTTTTCCAATACCATTTTCTATGAGGAGAAGTTTTTTTAGAAGGATCGTAAATATCACCACCAACTAATGTAAGTAAATGTGGAATTTTGAATAGTTTTGAAACAATATACCCTACAGGCCCGGATGGAATAACAAAAATAGAATGTATAAATGTGTATCTATTTTTTAATAATAGTTGAATGCTTTTTATTGTTCCAAACACTACATAACTAAGCATAGACAACATACTTGCTGTCTGAAGACCTTTTCTACCTATAGCAGGAACCCTATATATATTAATTCCTTCAATTACCTCGAATTTTTTTAGATCCTTATAACCACTAGTAACATAATCAACTGTATAACCTGCATTAATATATCCTTTAGCCAGTTTTACACAGAACACACCACCACCACCACCTAGTGGGGGTAACTCATAGTTTAGCATTAGAATTCGTTTCATATTTTATCCTAGGTCTAACTTTATTTAACTTCCTCTCTTACGTAATAACCAGTTTTTCCACTACCTTCAAAGTAACTTCTTACAACTAATTCGGCTATTAAAGCCATTACAATAAAATTAACCGCAAACGTTAGTAGCATGAATGCTACAACAAACATAGGGTTACCAGTAATGTCTATGTGTCTAAATAACTTTGCGTAAATCGTAATTAAAAATGATAAAAAGCTTAAACCTATTAGTATTAAAGAAATTGGACCAAAAACCTGAATTGGAGTCATTTTTCGCATACTCAAGAATTTTAAGTTAATAATGTCCATTATTACTCTTAGACTTCTCATAATTCCATACTTACTTTTACCTCTTGTTCTGTTCCTGTGGTCAATTTCAATTTCACCAATTCTTGCACCCATATCACCCATAACGTAGCTAATAAATCTGTGCATTTCACCATAAAGTCTTACATTTCTAACTAAACTAGTTTTCATAACCTTTACAGGACAACCAGTGTCATGAATGTTTACTTTTCTAAATGATCTTTTAATAATGTAATTAGCCATTAAAGAAGGTAATCTTCTTGCAATGTTTCCTTGCCATCTATGCTTTCTCCAACCAACAACCATATCTAGTTTTTCAGCTTTAAGCTTTGCAAACATTAACGGAATTGAATCTGGGTCGTTTTGAACATCACCATCCATTGTTGCAATATAATCGCCCTTTGCTCTGTCAAAACCTGCCATTAACGCTGTACTTTGACCAGCCTGTCTCATTAAGATCACTCCTATTTGTTCAGGATATTTATGATGAATTTCTTCGATTTCGCTAGCAGTTTTATCGGTGGATCCGTCATCAATCCATATAACCTCGTAAGTAAACTTATCTCTAAACGCATTGTGAATTTTATGTGCTAATTCTGTCACATTTCCTTCTTCGTTGTATACAGGAATAACCAAGGATATATCCATAGTCTATTTATAAAAAATCTGCAAATTAATGATTAGTGATTATATCACCAATTGTTGCAAGGGGTATACTTTATCTAATTATGGATTATTAGTTTTTAACCCAAATTTCGACAAAACCATTTGAAATGATGTTATTTACTCTAAATGGAGCTTCTGTATTAAATGTTTTCTTAAGTTCGAACCCGTATTCACTTAGTACTACTCCATCAATGTTACTGGAAACATAAGGGATAGATGTATCTTTAACAATAATCGTATTTGAGGAAAGATGATTTAAGTCTAATCTACTTAAATTATAAATGTTTAAGCTATTCTTCTGATCTTCCCATATGTATGCCTCTTCCTGCCCAACATAAATAGTTTTTATACTATTTTGAGCCGCATAATCCAGTACCACTGTGGCAATTTCTGTATGATATTCTGGGCTTTCCAACTTACCAAATGATAAATAATTAACTACATTTAAGATTAATGATAATCCTATTAAGGCAAGAAATAAGTACTGTACTCTACTAAATCTGAGTAAGTTTACAAATGTAATAAATCCTACCCCTGTTAAAATTGCAAAAAACGGGATAAAAGTAACTATATATCTAGATATTTCCGGATTGAACCAATAATACACAACTAATAATGTTGAGGATACAATTAGGATGACATTTAGTAGTTTTAAGGTTCCTTCATTTAAATTTAGGAATTTATTGGGTACTGTTAGCAATATTAATAGAGTTACTAATAACCCTACCCATAAACTATAATCTGCATTTATATTTCTACTAATCAAATCACTATTATATGTAGAGAAAATTAATATTGATGTAAAAAGTGCTGTGTTCAGTTTAAATATTAGTGTATTAACACTTTTAAGCTTAGCAATCTTTATTCCTTTTAATAAAATCTCAATTACTATTGGGATCACAACCAATTCAGGCCGGGTAATATATAATGCAAACCAGGTTATGAGATTAACAACAACCAAGCTTTTATAGAGTCTGAAATATACATACAATAGGATTACAAAACTCGCAAATGTATCTGTAATGATTAGTCCACTCCAAATTAGATGAATACCTGATATTGTTATAAACGCTACTGATAGCAAAGCTGCTTTCCTACTTCTTGTTGCATTTATTATTACTTTAAAAGTTAATAAGGCTGTTAACAAACCAAATAGAATGACACCCATATGCATTACTGTTTCGAACGTCTGGTTGTTTGCCTCTATCCCTACTATTGTTAAACCTTTTACAACAAAACCATTCACGTATCCGAATAACCATTTATAGGGAGTTAGTATATTGGTATTTGCAAAGTCTTCATAATTTGGATAGAAGTTAGCAACCGTACTTAAGTTTGCAGTAGCCTTACTTATAAATAAAAGTTTGAAGCTATCTTTATAGATTTTAAAATCTTGTATATTAACCAACCTTAAGATGATAAAACTGATACATAGTAGATATAGAGAAACTTTTGTTAAAATATCACTACCTATAGACTGTGTTAAAAATAGTTTCTTTTTCGTATTGTAAAAAGATAAAAAAATTAGTACAATTATTCGACCCAATTATACCTTATAAAAGTTACAACAGAATACATGAAGATTATTACGACAATTTCTATTTTCTCAATATTGGCATTTAGTTCACTAAGTAGCATGCCCATTAAAGCGTTGACAGATAATGGAACTGTAGATGGAATTACTACAAATACTGATAGTAGAGTATTAGGTGAAACTGCAAGCTCTCCACTATCCTCACCAACCCCAAAAGCGACTAATACTACTAATACAACTAATCAATCATCAAATACGACTTCAAATGACACACCAGTGACAGATGGAGCTACTACTTCACCAATAGTAATAGTTGGCCTGGTAGCAGGAGGAATTTTAATAATAGGGTTACTTTTATTCTTGTTCTTCAGAGGCGAAGATAAGAATGAAGAAAATTCTACTTTATAAGTCATCCATAAACTTAAGTAAATTCTAAAGGCTCCGAAAGGAGCCTTTTTTGTACTATAATAAACTCTATACTCCGTAATTATTAAGGAAACTATATGTCTTTTTCAAAGAAAATCTCCGTTATAGGTTTAGGTTATGTTGGTTTGCCACTGTCTCTATTAGCTGATAAAAAAG
>CAYUKX010000016.1:16978-18348 GCA_964445405.1 uncultured Candidatus Saccharibacteria bacterium | reverse complement strand
AAGACAGGTGAAAAGGCTCCGAAACCTTTTTGTTAACAATACCTGCGGAACTGGACCGAATCGTAACATTGATCCAGCCAATCTTCACCCAGGGTGATCTTTAACCCTGTCAGGGCAGTCGCTAGAAATAGCGATTTGGGGAAACCCTACCAAAGAAATGGTAGCGCTGGCAGGAATCCTTATTAAGGGCGGATCGCAAACGATTCGCCCTTTTCGCATTTTTAGAGGAGAATTTAAATACTGCAAACACTAAAGTAACCTACACTTTACTTAATCATAGTAAATACCCATAACGCTACCACCGCAAATATTCCAGAAAACAACCAAAACCGTTGTACCATTTTTGTTTCTGGCCAGCCAATCGATTCAAAATAATGGTGAAATGGAGCAATTTTAAACAATCGCTTTTTGAATATTTTAATCCATAATATTTGTAGAGCACTTGTAGCTAGTTCTATCCAGAATAATATTCCTATCAACAATAAAATATCTGCTGTGTTTGTAATAATCGAAGAAATTAATATTGCAAAAGCTACAGGAAAAGTTCCTGTTCCTCCCATAAAAATTCTTGCCGGATTAATATTAAAATACAAATAAACTATACTGGAGCCTAAAATTAAGCCTAGAATAGGTACTAGTTCAAACTTTCCAGTTAATACACTTATTACAGCATAGGACACTATTGCAATTATAAATTGCCCAACTGCTAGCCCATCTGCACCATCCATAATCTCCATTGCATACATTGCTAATGCAAAAAAGAATGCACCTATAAAAATTGTTAATGCATTAATTATTATTGTTATTCCAAAAAAACTTAATTGATCTATTGCCAAGAACTTACATACAGCAGCAACTGCAAGTAAACATAATAAATACAAAACAAATAGCTTACCCATTCTCCATTCAAAGCTGGAATCTAAAAGTTTAAACTTAGTACTTAGCTTTTTGGCGTAAACTATTAAGCCTTCAATTAACCCATACAAAGTAAACAATCCCCAAAATACTAAAAATACATATTTTAAATTAGTACTTGGTAAAAAGATTAATCCCAACACAAGTACGGAAATAGAAATCATTAATCCACCAAGCGTAGGTGTGCCTGTTTTATGACCTTGAATCTTAAAAAACTCTTCGTTCATTTTATTTTCCATTAAAGAATGCCTTACAACTATCTGCATTTTATATAGTAGCTTTATTAAAAAAGGAGCATATGCAGCAGTTACTATCATAGAAAGTAGTGCAAAACCTAATATTATTGAAAGTTGTTCCATAAAAGTGAGTAATAATTATAAAAAGTTTATCACAGCAAATAATGCTTTGCAGAAATAATATTTTAGTACTATAATCCACCCACGGATTCTTATTCA
>CAYUKX010000016.1:15009-16878 GCA_964445405.1 uncultured Candidatus Saccharibacteria bacterium | reverse complement strand
CAAAGGAGCATGAAGGATACTAACGATACCGCTAGTAAAATAATTAAGGAAGTAACCGAAAAGCTTACCAAGCTAGACGAAACTAATAAACAGGTTGTTGGCGTTGCTGAACAATTGCAAGGTTTAGAAAATATTTTAAAAAATCCAAAACAAAGAGGTATTTTAGGGGAGTATTTTTTAGAAACATTATTAAAGAATGTATTACCTCCAGGGTCTTTTCAGATGCAATATAAATTCTCGAATGGAGAGATTGTAGACTCAGTTGTATTTGTAAAAGATAAGATTATTCCAATTGATTCAAAATTTTCTTTAGAAAACTACAATAGGATTATTGAATGCAAAGATGAAGTAGAGCGAGAGAAGCTTGAAAAGATTTTCAAAACTGATTTAAAAAATAGAATAGACGAAACTTCAAAATACATTAGACCAGAAGAAAACACAATGGGTTTTGCATTCATGTTTATACCTTCAGAAGGTATTTACTACGACTTACTAATTAATCAGATTGGCGCTGTAAAAACCAATACAACTGACTTAATTGAATATGCATTTAAACAGAAAAATGTAATTATAACTTCACCTACATCATTTTTAGCTTACCTACAAACAGTTTTGCAGGGTTTAAATGCGCTTAAAATTGAAGAGCAAGCTTTAGAAATTAAAGCAAACGTTGAAAAATTACAAAAACATTTAGCAAGCTTTGAAGCTAATATGGCAAAGCTTGGCAAAAACCTTGGCACATCAGTTGTAGCGTATAACGATGCAAGAGTAGAGTATAAAAAAATTGATAAGGATATTTTTAGAATAACTGGAGATGTAATTGAATTAACAAGTGAAGATGTAGATAAACCTTTAACATTAGGTGATTAAAATGCGTATAGTTATTATTATAATTTTGTTTGGTGTAATAGGTGGAGCATCTTTTTTTGCCTATCAAAAATATAATAATCCAAACATAAATATTGTAGAACAAACTAACGAAATAAAGGTATATACATCTAATAAGACTGCATTTGATTTAGAGATAGATTCTATTAAGGCTGTCCCAAAACAAGAGAAAAATACAAGTGATCTTAAATTCTACGGTTGGATTCCTGATTGGGATATGGCAGATGGACTTAGCACACTTAAAGAAAATTCATTTATTACAAGCGTAAGCCCTTTTTGGTTTGACCTAAATGATGATGGGAGTCTTTCGACAAATCTATATACTAACTGGGACGAATTAATTGGCTACACTACGAACAATAACATTGACTTAGTGCCTACAATCACAGGTTTTGATAGAGATGATCTTAATAAAGTTCTAAATTCTCCAGAAAACGTAGAAAGATTTATTAACGAAACTATAGATTATATTCAACAAAATAATTACCAAGGAATTGATTTAGATTTTGAAAGTTTTTACTTTAACGATCAAAAGCCATTTTTTGACATGCTAGAAAAGCTAAAACAAAGACTTATACCAATTAATAAAAAGCTATACTTTAGTGCACTAGCCAAGTGGGGCAATAATATTTCGTATGCACAAACTAAATCTACACTAGATTATAAAAAGCTAGGCGAGCTAGTTGATGTTTTAATAATTCAGGGATACGCCTACACAGGAAACAATAGTAATTCTATTGGTCCTATTGGGCCCATTAACTGGCTAGAAGACGTTGTAAGATATGCAATTAACGAAGGAGTTCCAAGAGAAAAGATTGTATTAGGTATTAATACTTACGCACAAGACTGGTCAGATAGACCAATTCAATATGACTTATTGTACTACACCGCACAAGGGTTACCCGACAATGATTTTGACTCAGAGGCTGCGGTTGCTTATTACCATAATGGCGTAGATAAACTATTTTCGAATTATATTGT
>CAYUKX010000016.1:0-14909 GCA_964445405.1 uncultured Candidatus Saccharibacteria bacterium | reverse complement strand
AATAGGTCATTTTCAACTTTCTTAAACTTAACGTCTTTTTGAAGTTCTCCATTAGTGTATTTTACTGTTACACGATCGTTTCTGTTAAATTGCTTAAATGCTTTTGCATTAATTTTTCTAGTACTATTTTCTTGACCTAAACCACCACTAATAGCATTTTGCTTTCTCTCACTTTCTAATCTTCCAACTAAAGAAGATGCTAGTACTTTGTTATCACTTGGTTGGCCTGCAATAAATTCTCGGTCTTCTGTTAATACATCAGTTATTTGATCTACGTTTGTAACTGCATTAGCTAAAGTAGGCTGAGCATTTACCATTTCTGGTGTTAGTCTTTGAATCGATAAAATCTGTTTTACAACATCTTTATTAATATTTTGAATAAAGGATTCAAATACAATAAAGGCTTCGTTTTTGTATTCAACCAATGGATCTTTTTGTGCATATGCCTGTAAACCGATTCCATCTCGAATATCCTTCATTAATTCTAAATGGTCCACCCAAATATTATCCATTGTTTGCAATGTAATTGCCTTTGCTACATAATAAAATTCTTTTCCAAATTCAGATTGTTTAGCATCAATAACTTTTGATGCTAAGTCTAATAAATACTTTTCAGCTTGGTCAGCTTTATCTTTTAGAATTTCATCGGTAAGGTAATCTGCTACCTTGCTGGTTTGAATATTCAATAATCTTGCCATAATTGAAACCGGAATCATTTCTGTGAAATTCTTTACAATTGTAGCTACAATATCCTTATTCCATTTTTTACTATTTGCTAACTGTAATTTAGTAAAACTAGATACTTCTGAACTAACTAATTCTTTAATAATTTTTAGTAGGTTTACTTGTGCTGCTTCAATTTGAGCACTATATTCTTCTTGATGTTGCTTATCCAAAGAGCTTACTATAACTAGGTTACCTTGCTCCACAAACTTACCAGATGCTTCTTCAGCACTTTGTAAAAAGCTTCTTCTTCTACTGTAGAATATTTCTCTGTGCTGATTCATTACATCGTCGTAATCAACAATCTGTTTTCTTGAATCAAAGTTCATTCCTTCAATTCTTTTTTGAGCAGATTCAATCTGTTTTGATATTAGCTTTAGCTCAATTGGAGTATCTTCTTCCATTCCAACTCTAGCCATTAAACTACCCATCATATCTCCACCTAAAATTCTCATTAATTGGTCATCTAAGGCCACATAGAACCTTGAAGAACCTGGTTCACCTTGTCTTCCCGTTCTACCTCTTAACTGATTATCAATTCTTCTTGATTCGTGTCGTTCTGTACCAATTACGTGTAAACCACCTAAATCACTTATTTCTTGATACGCTTCATCACCTCGGGAGCCACCACCAATAACAATGTCAGCACCTCTTCCTGCCATGTTTGTAGCAACAGTTACTGCACCCTTTCGACCAGCTCTTTCGATTATTTTTGCTTCTTGTTCGTGATACTTTGCGTTTAAAACTTCGTGTGGAATTCGCTCTGCGTCTAATAAATTTGAAATTATTTCTGATTTATCTACTGATGTTGTACCTACTAAAACTGGTTGACCTTTAGTATGCCTTTCTTTTATTTCTTTTACTACAGCCTTGTATTTAGCTAATTGATTTTTATAAATCAAATCAGGACTATCAATTCTAACTACTGGTTTATTTGTAGGAATTTGAACAGTTTCTACACCGTAAATTTTGTAGAACTCTTCGGCTTCAGTCATAACAGTACCTGAACCTCCACACAATATTTTGTATAATCTGAAAAAGTTTTGGAAGGTTATAGTAGCGTAAGTTTTACTTTCTTGTCTTATTTCTACACCTTCTTTAGCTTCTATAGCTTGGTGTAAGCCTTCGGAATATCTTCTTCCTTTTAAGATTCTTCCCGTAAATTCATCTACAATTAAAACTTCACCACTCTTTACTAAATAGTGTTCATCACGGTTAAACATAGTTTGTGCTTTTAGCGCATTTTCTATGTGATATGCCATTGAGTAATCTTTCCAGATATTATCAACACCTAACTTTGCTTCTACCAACTGAATACCTTCTTCTGTAAGCATTACCCGTCTTGTTTTGTGATCAACTTCGTAATGCTGATTTTCAGTTAAATCGCTAACAGCTTCTGCAAATAATTTATATTTACTTACATTTGCATCTGTTGGAATACCAGAAATTATTAATGGAGTTCTTGCTTCGTCTATTAAAATAGAGTCGGCTTCGTCAATAATACAAAAGTACAATTCTCTTTGAGAAATATTATTTAAATCCCAAGACATGTTGTCTCTTAAGTAATCAAAACCAAATTCATTGTTTGTTCCGTATGTAATATCGCAGTTATAAGATTCTCTTTTTTGACATTCAACTAAGTTAATGCCATCCATTCCACTAATTTGAATTTTTGGCATTTTTTCTCTTAATTCTAAGGCTCCATCTCCTTTTACAAACTTTAGTTGTTCATCGAAAACAAATTTATAAGATGCGGCAGAGCTAACGATACCAACTGTCAGGCCTAAAGCTGCCGCAATATGACCAGCATACTCGCCGTCTCTTCTTGATAAATAATCGTTAACAGTTACTAAATGTGCACCTCTACCTGCTAGAGAATAGAGTACAAGGGGCAACTGAAATGTCATTGTTTTACCTTCGCCTGTGTACAACTCAACTAATCTTTGACCCTGTGCAAGAATAATTCCTGCTTTTAATTGGGCATCGTGGTATCTAAAGCCTACTTTTCTAAAGAATACTTCATCCATGAAAGCATATACCTCAGGCAAGAATTCGTTTAATTTAGCTTGAATAATTACTTCATCTTTAGGCAGAGCTTTTGTTCTATCAATTTTTCGTAATGATAGTTTTTTCTCGAAAGGGATTTGACTTACTAGCTTAGACAATTCAGACTTCATTTCTAAAATTCTTTTTTGCATGTCTTCGTAAGACATTTTAGAAACTGGATCTTTTAAGTCTTTTATCTTTTGAAAAATCTTGTCCGTGGACTTAACTTGCTTTGTATTTAAATCAAATAAGGATGATATTTTATTTGCCATAATTTTGGGAAACGCTTAATGTAACAGGAAAAAGTATAATTCAATAATCGATTTTATTCAACTGCACAAGGGAATAGGCTTGATGAATAAGCTTATTCATTAGGATTTGATTCGGGAGCAGTTTGGTTTGGATTAATTGGATCAAAATTATCGTCAATGTGATCAGTTTCTATTGGTTCTTCAGTTGGTACTATTGGCCTTGGATAAGCCGCAGCTGGGTTTATTACCTCAGTTGTGGAAGGTAATTCCAAACTCCTTATTAAGGCGTTAATATCGCCAACTTTGCTACCATCACCAATTTCGAGATAGTATTGAGAACCTATTTTGTAGACTATATAACCATTACCCGTACTTACGGTTTCTTTTTTAGGTTGTTCAATTTGGCCATTAAGTTGATTGGTACTGCCTCCTGAAGTATCTTCACCAGATATCCTCAGAATAACCGCATATATTACAATCGAAAGTAGAGCAACTCCCATTAAAACAATGAATGCGTTAGTAAAATCTACATTTAATTTTTTCTTTTGTTTTTTTTCATCCATAGTTACATTTTAGAACCAATCGTAGAATTTACAAATATTTTTAGGGAAGTTCGGATTATTAGTAAACGAACTACAATTAGGCCTGCCGACTTCTCCAGAATAGGTACACATATATTGTCTAAAGTCAGTAAATTCATCAACATATGTATTTAAACAGTCTAGTTGTTGGTTTAAATGAGCAATCTGACTTGCAGGGTTTCCATCTCTTGGAATATCACTAGTTTTTGTTCCATTCCTAAAGTATAAACAACCTAAGGCCGCTTTACCTATAGAAGAGAATTGAGTTACTTCAATCCAAAGAGTCATTACAAATTTAGGGTTAATACCAAGTGACTTAGACTTTTCAAGGACGGCATTTGTTACCTGTAGTCTTTGATTATAATCTTGCTGATAGGCTGCTTCACTGCCAAGTTTTTGAATTAATCTTTGTTTTAAGCTATCACTTTCGCCATTCGGATTAGCAAACCATACATAGCTTGAATTATTATCAAGATTCAATGATCTAATGTAAGCCTCCCAAGATGCAGCACTTTTTGCAAAGTCTGGATTTGTACCAACTGAGCCTGTATCTATAGTACAGCTTAAGACACCACTCGGATCACCACCAGATGAGCTTCCGCTGCAGTCTAAATTTTCAAATACCTTTGCTTGAACAGCTTCGTTAAAGTATCTTAATACGTTAACTTCATAATTATCTTGGCAAGCACCGTAATACCTACATGCTGTTTGTGTAATAATACTCGAATTATTTATCCATTGCTCTGGTGTTAGGTATGTTCCGCCATTTATACTTCGGGCGTCGTTCATTAATTTAACTCCCTGTGCACAAATTGCATCTCCAACTCTATGTCTACTGAATTTACCAGGTTGACTACTTAGTGGATCGTTCCACACTGTATTTGCAATACTATTATCTACACCTAAATCTTCAATACAATTTGTCATTTGAGTTCCATAAGAATTCAAGATCCCATTAAATGTAGCAGAGTAGAATTGAGTTAAACCTCTAACATCAATATTTGGTGGATTTGCTCTATTAAATGATGCAAAAGCCTTTTGATTAGCATCCCCTGTACATCTTGGTAACGAAGATAGATTATGCACATTCAATGCCCAATCATCCCAAGTTGCAGGACAAATAAACTCATTACTACCAGCAAGTGGATCTAATAGTGATTGAGTTTCTTGATGTAATATTGCATACATCATGTACGGACTAGTTGGTATTCCATTTTCTGTTAATGAATCTGCAGCCTTTTTAATTAAGCATAACGCTCCTCCTGCGGTTTGATTAGGATTATCATCAGTTGGTAATTCATCTTCGCCCGTTGGTCTACACACAATATCATCGTCACCTGTACCAGGATCAGTTGGTGGTAGAACGCCGTTACATACGCTTTTTATTTGATCTGTTGTGAATACCGAGGCATTGCCTCCGCCTGGAACAAGATAGTCTTCTGGTGGCGCAGTACAAACGCCTAGGCTATTACCGTCCCAGGTACATGTAGCGTTCTTTCTAACTTCAAAGTGACTATGTGGACCAGTAGAGTTACCTACACTTCCCGCTAGGGCGATTAAATCTCCCTTATTCACGCAATCACCTTCTTTAACCTTTAGGTCCGAGTTATGTGCATAAAGTGTAACCTTGCCGTTTGGATGTAAAATTTTTACCATAAACCCATATGCTCCAATCTTTGATAGACCTAATTCCTGACACAATGGACTATATTTATTACTTGATGAGTCAGTTACACAATCGTAATTTGCATTGTTTTCGTTATCTGGACCGGAATAAAGTACAACACCTGATTCAGAAGCAAATATGGTTCCTCCTACACCTGATACTCTAATATCTGCACCTGTGTGTGTTGCATATCCACCTTTGGAAGCATAATTGCCAGTTAATATATCAAATTCAGTGGGGAATCTTAGTTTAAAGTCTCCAGGTATAGCCGAATTATTGCCATTGCCAGTATTTCCACCGGACTGAAGGCTTTCTAAATATGATCTTAAATATGTATATTGACTCTGTGATTTAAATGCCTGAGCTGCCTCTATACCAACATACCTGTAATGCCACTCCTCTGCAGGGTAGTCAGGATCCGCACCTGTATACGACTGTACAAATCCATAGTTTGCTGCATTTGCTTTTAACCATCTACTACATATTGAACCATTAAACGCGTTTGGAACATCCATGTTGTCAGTGTTTTTAAAGTCAACTGTAGTGCCTAATTGGTGTTCACTGTGACATTTACAAGCTGTATCAACACCACAAGTAAATGTTTCTTGCAATTGGGCGCTTCTGTAACCCCAACTAAACCCACACTTTGCGTATGCTGCTGGATCGTCTTGCTTCATTGCGTTCATCATTTGTTCTAACCCTTGTTTTGCAACAGAAACCAAACTAATTGAAGTATCACCACTTGTATTTTTTATTGGTCTATCTGTAGTAACAATTTCTATTGAAGCAGGTTCTGAACAGTTTGGTATTTGTCTGTCTTTGCTTACAGGGAATAGTACTGAGCTTGAGCCATTTATAACAACTGGTAAAGAACCATTATTGCCTGAACTATTACCACCTTGTCCACCAACAGAACATTGAAAATGACAACCTTCATTTACCTGAAATCCTCTAGAGCATAAAGTTCCATTTAGTCTATCTAAGAAACGCTCATCATCAGTATTTGTAATACAATTTCGTTTAGTGTCAGCTGGCAATTTTTCTGTTAGTGGACACAATCTCAAAGCCATATCAGCCCCAAAGGTATTAGCTAATTCATCGTAGGTATAGTTCTTACAAATCTCGATTTGATCACAAGTTAGAACTGGATTAGATAAAGTTAAATTTGATTCGCCGCCTGCTACAATCTTTTCTCGATCGGGTAGGGGATTATAAATTCCTTCTTCTACAAATGGATTATCTATTACGTGATCACCAATTTGCACTTGTTCATTGGCATATGCGACTATATATTCCTGTAAAATATCAACGTATCCTAAGTCATCAAAATATTGAAACTGTGTTTTAGTAGGATTATTAGAAGCCAATGGCAAAGTATTATCAATTAATTCAGGTTGAAAATAGTTATCGTATTGAGTAGAGAAGTCATACCTAATTGCATCAATAGTTTCGTTTGCATCTCTAATTTTTGTATTAACTTTAAATTTCATTCCAATGTTTTCTCTGAATACAAACTTCATGTCTCTTTGACTCATGATTGTTTGTAATCTATCGTACAAACCGTAAATTGCAGAATAAATATTTGGTATTTTTATTTTACTTGCTGTAGGGTAATCTTCCGTATGAATATATATTTCGTCGGAACTTTGAGGTTCGTATTTAAGACAAGAAACTAAATCAGCAGGAATATCACATCGCCCACTTCTTGCGGAGGTATCATCTAATTTACCTTTTTTTAATTCAAGTAAATAATCGTCAAAGTCGCAATCTGGTAATACTTTCCCGTTTGGTACAGGCTCATTTGCAAATTCTGCCTCTTCGAATACCCCATCTGAAGAGATTGCTTTTCCTGTAAATAGTTCTTGGCAAGTCCAGTTAGCTCTTTCAACTCGGCTGGTTTGCACTGTTCTGCCTAATATTGGATCGTAGTATGATTCATAAATTCTTTTAATAGGTTTCCCTCCTCGTGGGGAAATCGCATTAACATCTGCTGCACCACCAAATATTCGAGTATCAAAAATATAACCACAAGTTTTTACACCATCACCTGACATTGCAGGACTTCTGCCAGCAATACTTCTACCAGCATACATCCAACAGATTTCACTTGTAGATTTAGTTATTACAGTTTTTTCATCTTCAACTACAAGTTCAGGACCAGTAATATAATTGTCTATGTTATTAATAAACTTCATTTCGCTTTGTTGACATACCCTTGGAGCAATATATGTTGGGAATGCAATTGAAGGATCGTATGGTAATAAATTCTTTCTCCAGTCAGCCAAACCTGCATCGTTATTAAATGTTAATCCATCAAATGTAACAGCTCTTTCGCTTATAGAACTTAAAGTAGCATCTTTTTCGGCAATTGAGAATGCGTTTGTTGAATATCCACCTACAGATTTTTCACCAACTACAGCGATTGTTTTTTCTTGTTGAGTTTGAATATCAAGTTTATTTTGAGTCCACTTTACAAGTGATTGACCGCTTGGTTTAGAAACTCTATTAATATCTCTTGATGTCATTGTTTCTGAAAGTATTTGAGAAGCGCTATTAATTCCACTAGCTAAACCTGGCATAGGGTAACTATCAGTTCCAAATTTAATTTCACCTGAGAACATATTTAAAGCATCGTAGTCTAGAGTTTTTGACTGACTTGCAGCAACTTGAGAAACAGGAATATACCTTAATCGCATTGTTCCATTTGGAGAATTACTTGAAAATAGTTTAGTAGGGGATTCAATTTCGACTGTTCCGACCATTTTAGTTGTACAAGATCCGCCTTCGCACTTTACTCGCAAAGCTGCTGCGTTCTTGCCTGTATAAAAGCTAGCAGGCTTATCTTCTTCAACGCCGCAACTTAACGCAAGTGAACCAGCTGTTAATTCAGATGTTGAGCTGGACCCCGTTCCTGTATTAGCTCCAGTACAAACTCCACCTAAAGCACCTTTTGTAAGTTCTGCGATTTCAGAATATGCTGCATCTGTTAAATGTCGATCGTCACCAGGTCTTAAATCCGATTCATCAAATAATGGGCCACCTAGCTCTCTTCCAAGTACTCCAGTGGACGACTGAACTTCTTTGATAGCTGAATTAAAACTATCAACTGTGCTTGGTGAACAAGCCTTATGCGCACGTGGAATTGTACTTAGTATTATTTCTATTCCAACATTTATACTTTTAATATTATTAATTATTCTAGTTAGATTTTGCTTAAATACATTTAAATCCATTCCACCGCAGTCGTTTGTTCCAAACTCAACAACAATAGCTTTATATTTAGAATCTCTTAAGGCAGTATTTAATTGGTCAGATTTATCGTTAGCTGGTTCAGCTCCTGGTACTAACCAGGCAGTACTTGCGCCAGGGAAGCCCAAATTCTTCGAATTAGGGAACTGTTTACTTACTAACTCATTAGTTAAGCTGTCACCTAAAAATATTATTTGATCTTCCGGAACACCAGAAGTACAAGAAAGCGCAGAGTCCGAAGTTCCATCGCCACCATTATCGTTTAGTGCAATAGTCGAGGAGTCCGCTACGGCAACAGTACTTCCGCCACCTGCAGCACAAGCTGTAGCAATTGCTTTTAGTTGTTCTACACTATATGGCCTTGGTTTATTTGGGTAAGACCCTTGTCCTGATGCTTGTTGAGATCTAAACATTAAAAAGCCATCTACTTGACTACATAATTCTCCAACACTATCAACAAAATCAACAGCACCTGCTTGTTCAATTGTTCCAGTTTCAGTAATTACAATCTTCATACCTAGACTTCGTGCTTTGCTAACAGCAGCGCTTGCCCATTGTGCAGCAGTTTTGCCATCATGGTTGTAGGCATTACCAATTAACACGTCAAATTTTCCCGAAGATAAAATACTACTATAGTCGTTCAACTCATTTGATTCTAAATTAAAAGCAGCTGGAGCAATTAGCATCTTTCCATTCTTATTTATACTTCCAGCAGCGGTTAATGCAGCTGCCTTAGCATCTTCTACACTCGCATTCCCAAATACATGAGCTTCTGTAATTGGTTCATTTGGGCCAACAATTCCAATAAAATTACCTGCTGCACGAGATGCAACAGCGTTGTAAAACTCAATTAGATCTGTTGCTCTTCCACCGGATAAGTTAAAGCCACAGGGGTTACCTTCGTTAACACATAATCTTACAATTGGAATAATACCTTTTGATTTTGCAATTTGAATGTATTCTAAAGTTGCATCTACGTCACCAGGTCCATAAGCAATTGCTAAACTATACCCAGTAAAGCCTAGACCTTTAGCTGTATCCATAGTTCCACCAGAACCTCCACCTACATTATCACCTTCATTTAATCCACCTTTTGCTGTAGGATTTAAAATCCCACTGTCCGATCCACTTGATGATGTTGTGGATTTTTCTATTGTTGTACCTAGAGTACAATTAACCCAAGAGAAATTTTTTAATGAAATCTTTTTTGAACTTTTGTTAGATTGCTCAAGGAATTTTATGTAATCTTCTAAACTTGCACTTTGTTCAGGTGTTGGTGCTGGTGGCTGAGATGGTTTATCTTTTAACGCTCTAAACCAGTTTATTCCTTCAATTTTTGGATCATCATATAGTTCTTTAAAGTCATCTTTTAAGTCTTCGATTGTAATACCACCATCTACTGTTCCAAACTCTGTAATAATTGTAACCAGATTAGATTTATCATCAACGTATTCCTTTAACCCATAGTCTTTATAGAATCCGAAAGCAGTTTTACCAGAAACTGAATATTCATTTACCAAAATTACATCAAATAGCTCTGAATCAATATTTTTTCTTTTCCAGTAATCCTTGTTAGAATTTTTTGGACCATCTATATATAAATGATGATAAATGTCGTAGGAATATTCACGACCATCGGCTGTAAATGTTTGTGTTCCATTAAATATTGCAGGAGCAAACCAGAAAGGACCACCATTAACAACTCTGTATTGCTGTAATTGATCGGCAGCCTGATTTTGTCTTTGTACCATAACTTGGTAATCACCAGAACCTAAACCCATAGAAGCCATAATTGTCCCAACATCACCTGTATTAGGTTCATTTGGACCAAAAGACAGAACTGCCTTCCAACCTTTATTTTCATTCATTAACTCTTCGCCAACTTGCTTAAATAATTCAACCATGGAGTCCGCATTCTCTGCAAAACTAAATGGAAATTCCCCTAAATCAGCCACACCTAATCTAATAATTGGAATAATACCTTCTTCGTTATTTTGTCTAATTGCATTTGCAACAGTTGTAGCTCCTGTACCTTTTGCAAGAATAATTACATTCTGACTTGCTTCTAAATCAAGTGAAGATCTATTATCGTATCTTAAATATTTTCTAATGTTTTGACCACCGGAACCGTCGCCTATATAAACTCCGTCATTTATTCCAGCTTTTGTATCGTATGGTTGAAAGAATCCGTCACTAACTCTATTTTCACTTTGAATTTTGCAACGTTTAAATACATCTTTTACTATTATGCCTTCGCCATTTTGCACTTTATCGGATATTTCAATTGCTGAGGCAATAATTCCATTAGGATTGAAAGTTGAATCTAGAGCTACAACTACAGAATTTACAACTGAGTTAGGCACTGCGTAACCAGCTTGTATATTTACAGCTATGCTTTCTTTTACAGAAGAATACATGAATACCAGAGCAATTATTGCAATAATTGCAATTGGCAATTTATCTATTATCTTTTGTTTTAATTCTTTTTTATATTCTAAAATATTGTTCATTTTATTCAGGATCTGGAGATTGTGAATATTCTTCTATTTTCTGCTCAAAAAGACATTTAGCAATTGCAGATTGTTCAGTACCCCCAGCACAATGTACCAAATTAGCGGATTCAGTTATAGTCTTCCATTTGTCCTCAGATGCAAATGTTTGCCAAACTTCAAATGCTAAAAATGAACAGCACAAACACAATGCCAAAATTAGAATTCTTCCCAATTTTGTAAATGCGAAAAAGTGTAAAACGGTGCCTAAACCAGGCAAAACTAAATTACCACCTGCAGTAATAGCTTTTTCTAAACCTTTCTTAGCTAATTTTCCGCCTTGAGAAGCTAGAGCTTGCGCATTTGTTTTAAAGCTTCCTTGAGATTTTAAAACATCTTGTTCAGCTAATAATCTCAGTTGTTGAGAATCTAAATCAGGCATTCGTGCTCTATACATTGAAAACGAAGAGAGCACCATTTGATTATAATCAGCACTCGCCATTTTAAGTGAACGTTGGTCGCTGTATTGACTGTATTTTGTTTTTGCAATATTCGCAATTATTGCTTTTCTTCTTAGGTTTAAGTCTGCGCCTTTAAAAACGGAATCACGAAGTAATTTTCTACCTGTAGCAAATGAAGATTTATTTCGATTATCTGGTGGTACATTTTCAGTAGTCTCATTAAAGGTACCATCGCCCATATCAGTCTGCCTTATTCTTGTTTGTCCCTTTGAATTACTATCTGTAGCAGGTGTGGAACTACCTGGAAAATCATCAAATTCTCCAATTGATTTTGTATCTGGAATTACTGCGGAACTCATTAAATTACAAACGTATAACTTTTAAAATTCTAACAGATATAGCCCTTGATTACACCGGTTATCAGAAAATTAGCAGGCTCGGCATTTGTCTGCTAAAATATAGGTAATTAAGTTAAATTTATTTCATTTTTAAATTTTAAAATGAATTGTATATGAATTTACCAGATCAATTTTCAAAAAGAACACAAGAAGCTTTACAAAAGGCATTTGAAGTTGCGCAAATAAATGGGCAAAGAGCAATAGATACCGAACACATACTATACGGAATTACTAACGACCAAGTAGTAATGAAGAGAGTATTCAAAGAACTTGGAATTAATATTAGCGAGTTACAAGAATACCTTAGCAAGCAAATATCCAAAGGCAGTTTTGTAATGGAAACTCCTAACTTTACTCCAAGAGCATATCAAGTACTGCAATTAGCCAATAACGAATCAATAGAACTACGACATAATTACATTGGAACAGAACACATTTTTTTAGGTTTGATTCTTGAGCAAGAAGGCCTTGCAGCACAAATACTAAAAAAGTATGCAATTAACCATACTCAGGCTAGACAAGCAGTTGTTAAAGTCGTTGGCGAAGGTGACAAAGAAGGTAATAAAGTAGGCAATGGAATGGATACTCCAACATTAAACGAATTTTCAAAAGACTTAAATGAATTAGCAAGACAAGATAAAATTGATCCAGTAATTGGTAGAGAAGACGAAATTACAAGAGTAATAGAAATACTTTCCAGAAGAAAAAAGAATAACCCTGTTTTAATTGGCGAACCTGGTGTTGGAAAAACTGCAATTGCTGAAGGTTTAGCACAAAAAATTGTGCTCGATCAAGTGCCCGAAGTTTTGCGTAATAAAACTGTACGAGCTTTAGATTTAAGCAAATTAATTGCTGGTTCAAAATTTAGAGGCGAATTTGAAGATAGAGTAAAAAAATTAATTGAGGATCTAGAAAAAGTAGAGCGCAATGTAATTCTTTTTATTGATGAACTACATACTATTGTAGGTAGCGGTGCGCAAAGTGGAGAATTAGACTTTAGCAATATGATTAAACCTGCTTTGGCACGTGGAGAATTGCAAGTTATTGGTGCAACAACACTTAATGAATATCAAAAATATATAGAAAAGGACGCTGCATTAGAAAGAAGATTTCAACCTGTATTAGTAAATGAACCAACTATTGACCAAACGATTTTAATACTAAAAGGCATAAAAGAAAGATACGAAGCCCACCACAAACTTAAAATTCAAGATGACGCATTAGTTTCTGCTGCTAATTTATCAGATAGATATATTAAGAATAGATTCTTACCAGATAAAGCAATTGATATAGTTGATGAAGCCGCGAGTAGAGTAAGGATTAAGTTTACAAGTGAACCTAAAGAACTGCGGAATATAAAAGATGAAATAAAAAAGTTAGAAACAGAAAGAGAATCTTTAACAAGGGCATCGCAACACAAAGAAGCAGCCGAGGTAAAAGTTAAAATTGAGCAATTAAAAGAGGAATTAAAACCAATCGAAGAAGAATGGTTTAAACAAAGAGGAACAGGAACTCCCGAAGTAGATGTTGCTGACATTCATGAAATTATTGCTCGAATGACTGGTATTCCAATCACTGAATTAAATAAAGAGGAGAAAGAAAATCTACGAAATTTAGAACAAAAACTACACGAAAGAATAATTGGGCAAGACGAAGCAGTTCATTTGGTTGCCCAAGCAATTAGAAGGTCTAGAACTGGATTAAAAGACCCTAAAAGACCAATAGCAAGCTTCTTATTCCTAGGACCAACTGGTGTAGGGAAAACTGAATTAGCAAAAGCATTATCTGAAATTGTCTTTGGTGATGAAGACGCACTAATTAGAATTGATATGAGTGAATACATGGAAAAGTTTGCAGTCACAAGGTTAATTGGCGCTCCTCCAGGTTATGTAGGTTACGAAGAAGGTGGACAATTAACAGAAAAAGTCAGAAGAAAACCATATTCAGTGATTTTGTTAGATGAATTAGAAAAAGCACATCCCGATGTATTTAATATTCTTTTACAAGTATTAGATGACGGTAAATTAACAGATGGAAAGGGTAGAGTTGTTGATTTTAAAAACACAATAATAATTGCAACAAGTAACATTGGTAGCGATTTAATTCTTACATCTATTGGTTTAAACGAAATTAACAAGAGTTTAAATTCAATAAAGCCTAAACAAAATAAAGATGGCCTTATAAAACTTAAAGATACAACTGTATCTGGACCTAGTTGGGAAGAAGTAAGAAATGGAGTTTTTGAGTTACTTAGAAAATTCTTTAAGCCTGAGTTCTTAAACAGACTTGATGAAGTAATTATGTTTAAAGCATTATCCAAAAAGGAAGTTAATCAAATAGTTCGATTGGTTTTAAACAATACCAAAAGCCTATTAAAAGCACAAAACATACAAATTGAATTTGACGATAGCGTTATTAACGAAATTGCCGATATAAGTTTTAATCCGCAGTATGGTGCAAGACCTATAAAAAGAGCAGTTCAAAGTGAAATTGATAATTTGCTATCAAGTCTTATACTTGATGACAAAATACAATCTGGACAAAAGATAAAGCTGATATATAAAAACGGAAAGTTTGAGCTTGAATAAAAGCTTCGGCTTTCGGGACATGGTCCCGAAAGCCTTTGCACATGCCTATCTGGCGCTGTTGGCGTTATAGACGAACACCGAGAGTGGCGGTCGCGTACAACTACCAAGCACCGTATTGAATCGTTTCGCAACCGGCAATCTTTCGCCGATCTCACGAGTCAACCCCAACGACATGCCCCAATACTCACAGAGTCCTTCATCTGTGAGCATCGGAATATAAAAAAATTCTGCAGAAAATGGTGGTAAAACAATCACCACCTCTTTTGTCGCAGAATCTTCCTGGGCGACGACCTGGAGTCCGACTCCAAGCGCCAGAGCGGCTACGATTAGTAAGAGCGTTATGCTTTTCACTTGATACTCCTTAGTGTGCTAAGAATATTAACATATATACTAAATATATAGCTAGTGTGTGAATTTATGAAAGCTTAGGGAACACATTTGTGTTGTGTTCCCTGTG
>CAYUKX010000015.1:5060-19336 GCA_964445405.1 uncultured Candidatus Saccharibacteria bacterium | reverse complement strand
CCTAAGTCTTCCACACTATTTTCTCCATCAGAATAAATATTACCTTCAGCTTTAGTTATTTTTACAGAAGTTCCAGTAACTTTTACTGTTAAAGTACCAATTAATTCACCAGAATTAATGTTTGTAGACTTAGCAAGTGAAAGACAAATCTGATTACTAGTAAAGAAAGTAGTATTGTCTAGACAGTCTTTTGTAAGGCCTATCCACTCGGTTCCAGTTGCCTGAACAAAGTCTAAAATCTCTCCACCTTCTATATTTAACCTAACACTTACAGCATTAAAATCGCCTGCAGGGGGATTTGCTGTTAATGCAACAGATACTTCTGTGTCAGTATCGTAAATACCTGTAGTAGGATCAAGCCTAATGGCATGCACCGTTGTTAAAGGTATAAATAAAAGAACTCCAACAATAAATGCTAAAAGTTTTTTCATATAATAATTTAATTATTTTTAAGAGGTTTTAATTTTATTAAAAATGCACCCACACCTATTAACAAAATACTTGAGAGCAAAATAATCCCACTTTGAGAATCAGTTAGCGCTGTATCTGGTAATGTAGTTCCACCCGAACTAGATATTGTAAACGTAGCTGCAGTTCCATTATTCGCATAAGAAGTAACTCCATCTGAATAAACGTTACCACTTGCTCTTGTTACAGTTGCAGTACCCGTACTATTTGCTAATTGAATTACCAATGTGCCCAAAGTTTCTCCTGATACAATATCTATACTTTTTGCCAAACTTGCACAAACCGTTGTTGAAGTGTAATAAGCTGGTCCTGCGCAATCTTGTGTTGCTCCAACCCATGAGCCACCTGTAACAGGTGTAAACGAAACAACTGTTGCATTAGTTAGTGTTAGTCTTATTGCAACTGCATTAGAGCCAGCACCTGTAGGCGAAGCTGTAACTGTTATAGTTACCTGTGCACCTGGAGCATACGTTCCACTACTAGGATTCATTGTTACAGCCTTTAATTTTAATAAGGGAAAGACTGTTGAAAGAATTAATAGAAAAGCAAAACTTAGTTTAAGAGAATTTTTCATTTGTTAGCGAAAATAATTTATACACTAACAAATTAATATAAATTAAGCACCAAGTCAAAACTTTACAGAAGCAATAAATTCTTTAGATAGTAGTAGTAAATCAAATTTTTTATTTAGACCTGGATCTTCAACCACACGCTCCAGTAAGTAATTCAAAACTTTACCAATTTGAGGGCCTGCAGGAATATTAAAATTTTCTATTAAATCATTGCCCGTAATATCTAAATCCGAAATCTTTAAAGCCATCTCTTTTGCACTTACCTCTGCAATTCTTTGAGATATTGCATCAAGCTCTTCTCGATCAAATTCATATTTTTTATTTGATAACTGATCAGCAATTCTTAACTTTAGTAATTGATCTATTGGTTCTAGACCGCCAACATTCTGAATTAACCTTCGAATAGCACCATCTGTCCACCCATGGATAGGCTTATCTTTTGTATCTTCGGCATTTCTCCAATCAGCGGATGGATAATAGAACATATGCCACCTTACAAGTTTTACTGTCTGGTCAATTTCGGCGTTTGAAAACTTTAGTCGCTTCATTATATCTTCTGTCATTTCGGCACCTTTAATGTCATGCCCATAAAAATGCGTTCCCTTTTCATCTTTAATTATTGTTCTTGGCTTACCAATATCATGGAATAGGGCTGCCAACTTTACAGAATCTTCAGCCTCATCAACTGTTAGAATTGAATGCTCGAATACGTCATCAGAATGGAATTCAGGCTGTGTTACATTAACACCTTCTAATAATTCAGGTATAAAAATATTTAGAATACCACTGTCTTTAAATAGCTTTAACCCTACCGATGGCTTAGGAGATTTGTATAAAAGTTTTAGTAACTCATCTCTAAATCTTTCCAAGGAAACAAGTTTTGTAATATGCAAAGTTTGCTTAATAGCTTCAAAAGTTTCCGGTTCAATTGTAAATACTAACTGAGAAGCAAGTCTGCAAGCTCGTACAGATCTTAAACCATCTTCTTCAAATCTTTCTATTGGATTGCCCACAGCTTTGATTATTTTATTAGCTAGATCGATTTGCCCACTATATGGATCTATTAAAATGTAGTCTTGTTCAGAATCTTTAAGGCTAGTCAAATCTAGCGCCATTGAGTTAATTGTAAAATCCCTTCGGGATAAGTCTTCTTGAATTGTTCGTGCAAACTCAACCTTGCTTGGCCACCTTCCACCTACGTAGTCTGCTTCTGATCTATAGGTTGTTACTTGAATATCAAATTTTTCTCCGTTACTATCTTCGGAAATTACTGTGATAGTTCCAAATTTTGCACCAGTAGGTATTGATTTTTCGAATATAGCAGATATTTGATCAGGGTAAGCATTAGTTGCAATATCGTAGTCTTCTGGTGTTTTGTTTAAAAGTAAGTCTCTAATTGAACCGCCTACCAAATAAGCTTCGTAGCCATTTTTTGATAATGTTTCGGAAACTTTTAATACGTAGTCTGGAATTTGAGATTTTTGTAATTTCATATAGGTATTATAGCAAAATATAAATATCTACTAATATTTCCGTATACGAAATTACATCCAAAATTCTAGGCAATTTAGAATTAGTAATTATCTAATTTTGAAGCCGTTTTTAGGCGTATGTAATGCAGTATGTGGAAATATGGAAGTTGTAATTTTAGTATATTCCTATATAGAAATATACTAATTAATCTGGTAATTACTCTAACTCGTCTGAAGTATAAAGTTGACTTGGATCCTTAATATATTTTAGGAATAAAACTCCATGCAAATGGTCAACTTCGTGCTGAACAACGTGGCTAAAAAAGTCCGATGCACCAATTTTTTTAAGATTACCGGTTATATCAATATATTCAATTTCAATTTCTTTAGGTCTTTGTACTTTACCAAATAAATCGCCATCGTTAATGCTTAAGCAGCCTTCCCAATGTACGGATTTATTTGTAGACTTTTTAATTATTTTAGGATTAATCATTACTTCCCAATCTATATCAGAAGGCTTTGTATCTAGGTCAGAATCTTCTAGATCTGTTCTTCTGCACACAGCAATATTTAACAATTCGCCTATTTGCGGAGCGGATAGACCTGCACTTCTCTCTGCTTCTACTTGCAGAATCTTAAGCATTTCGTTGATAATACTTTGTACTTTAGGATCGTTAATATTTTCCACGTCCTTTGAAGGAGTTTCTAATATAGGGCTTCCATACTGTAATATTTTTCGCATAACGAATTTTACCATTAAGGGCTTATATATTGGAGTAATTTTGTATAATGTATAGCTTAAAAATGAACTTATGAAAACACTGATATTTTCCGATACACATTTAGACCACAATTTTGATCAAAAAAGATTTGATTTACTCAAGGATTTAATAGAGCAAGTAGATCGAGTTATCATTAATGGTGATTTTTGGGATGTTTACCTTACAAGCTGGGAACAATTTATTAACTCTGAGTGGAACAAATTGTTTCCTTTTCTTAAACAAAAAGAGTCAATTTATATTTTTGGCAACCACGATAAACCTGAGTGGATGGATAATCGGATGTCTTTATTTTCGAATATCCAAACATCTTCTACAGAAATTAATATAGAAAATAAAAAGTTAATTATTCAGCATGGCAATGAAATATATCCAAGTATAGAAGAAAAATACCCAAGATTATTTAGTAATAAAATCTTGATTAGTTTATATGGAATTTATGATTTCTTGTCTGGCAATGTTAGTTGGTGGTTTACCACTGGTCATTTTGAGAATAGAAAGCTTAAACAATGGGTAAAAAGGAACTTCCCACAGGACCATGTTTTAGTCTGCGGGCATACTCATTTATTTGAAGACAACCAGCAAAGCAGATTTATTAACACAGGACTAATAAGATTTGGTTATTTACAATACGCAATAGTAACTGATGACCAAATTGAAGTTTTTGATAGAAGATATTAATAAAATACAGCGGGAGGGACTCGAACCCTCACGCCCATGGGGCAAAAGATTTTAAGTCTTTCGTGTATACCATTTCACCACCGCTGCATGTTTTATTAACTAGCAAATGGATTTTACTCTAAAATAAGCTAATAGCCAATATATTTTGAAGGATTTTATGCAAATGGATTATCTAGCGATCCTGTTGCCTGAGCAGGTGCTTCTTCAATTCGTTTTAGTAGAATATTTCTATCTAGGTAACCTTCTGTTTTTAGCGTAGCCTTAATTAATTGCTTACCCTGCTCTACAACCATAATATAACCTCTTTTGCTTGCTAGAATTGAATATTCCCCGGCAGGTAAGTCAAATCTAGCTTCACCTTTGGTATTAGTTAATGACAATGCAATTTGCTGTTTTGTATCGTAAATTCTTACAACTGCTCCTGGTATTGGAGAGTTAAAGTCGACATCCATTACTTTTCCTCTTTTTTGTATTCGTAAATATATCGATGGGTAGAATGTAATTATAAATATAAATACATAAACCAATATTAGAATTATATTAAGATTGTTTGGAAAGTTTATTTGACTATAAATTGTAAATAAGAAGCCAACTATAGATGTCACCAATAGTATTGCCCTAGCTATATTAATAAATCCTTTTTGTTTGTAATTTAATAATGTTTTAATAAAACTTACTTTAGCATCTAATCTTCTTAGTGGAATATCGTACACAATATCTTCTGCTGAATTTAAAGGGTTAGCCATAGAAATAAATTTAGCATAAGGTTGATAACCACTTGCTTTAACTTCCAAGTAGAATTTATCTCTTTTATCAGTATTTAATCTGTATCTTCCATCTAAATCAGATACTGATTGTGTAATTACACTAGTTTTAATTTGGTTATTAGTACCAATCTCTTTAACGCTTAAAGTAATAGAAGCAAATGCGATTGGCTTGTTAGTTAAATCATCAAAAATAATTCCCCAATATTTTCTTTTTCTTGGGGCTAAAAAGCCAAGTAATACTCCAAATATTTGCCCTATTCCACTACCAGCAGCTACAACACTTGTAGCTACTACTGTTGCAGTTGTTACAGCTGTAACTGCGGTTACTGCCAATGGAGTTTGAGTTCCAAAAGATTGAACAACATTTCTTACGCTATCTTCATTTACTATTTGTGGGATTGTAGTTTCTATTATATTTTGAACAAAGCCAAAGAACCCATTACCAAAACTATAACTTTCAGGTGTTCTATTGTAGGTTTCTTCTGGATTGAAATCTGTTGGATCACCAGTTGAAACTGTTGCATTAGGATTAAATACTGTAAAGATTCTTTGCTCTGGATTTGTTGCTACAAAACACAATGAACTATTTGGGTCTTTCCCGAAGTATGTTTCTACATTCAGACAATATTGACCGCCATTATTATTAGATACAGGGTCATTTATGTAGCTAATATTTGTGTTTTCACAGACTGTAGTAATAGGATTAGCACATAAGGCTCCAGTAAATGTTAATTTTGTTTCAGCACACATTTGAGCCTTGTTTGTTGGGTTTAATTCAATATAAAAGCCAGGTGCAGGTGAAGGAATGCTTGGATATTGAAATTCCAGAATTGCAGTAAGTGATTTATGAGTATTGTAATCAATGTCACTAATGTCTAATTCATGACCACTATTTAACAAAAGATTGCCCGTCTTAAGTGGAGATCCAGTACATGTAATAACGTCATTAATATCTGTTGTACATTGTGTTGAATCGTAAACTGATGTATTAAGTAATGCAGGTGACGGTGTTGTTCCCGAATCAAGAACCTTTACCTTATTCCATGTAATATCATCTGGATTTGTAGAACAGAACATATTATTGGCATCTAATGTTACCGCTACACTTCCTTCGCTCAATGTAATCAATGGATTGCATGCTTCGCCTGTATTTTCATCAAAAGTAAATACTCTACCACTATCACTTGCGCCCCACATACAACCAAATGCATATGTAAAAGTGTAGATTAAATCATCAAATGGCGCACTTGATGCTTTGCCACCTTCCCAGCCTGCACATTGCTCACCAGTGTTTAAATCGTAACACTGAATTACAGTATCTCCCCATTTAGCCATGAAATATATTCTTCCACTTGGGTTTGGTCCCTCAAAGTCATGGAACATGTCACTTGCAAAATGACTACCTTCTAGGGCTGGTAAGTAATCGTAAAAGCTTTGTGTATCATCGTTGTAACAGTAAATTCTTGGTGAAGAATAATCTGGCTCTGTAACACCTGCACCATCGGTGTATAAGAATGCACACATTTGATCATTCGCTGGATTTATAAATACAGATTGATTAGGTTTATCAGGTAAAATTTGTACACCACCTTCAGGAAAGTCGGGGCATCTTTGTTTGGTCGCAGCAATGGTACATTGTATTTGTCTATCTAGTGCAGCAGTACTTCCTCCACTGCTCGAATAAATTCTTCCGGTCGATGCCTGATACTTAGTAATGGACCAACCATGGTCATAACCTTGAAAGTTTCCGATAATATAAGGCTGACCAACGCAAGGAGCATTTAATGCTGTACTGTAGCACACTATCTGCATATAGCCAGAATCACCACTAACATTTATAGAATATAGTTCTTGCATATCAGGGTTGAATTCAATATCTCCTATGTTTCCCCAACCCCAAGCATTAATAGCATAATCAGATAAAATAACTACACCTTGTTTAAAAGAAGAACCACTACAATAAAAATCCAATAGAAGATCCCAGCAAAGGAATCCGTGACCATTACCAATTCCATCAGAGTATGTAACATCTGTCATAGGTATGTACATCTTATCGTTAACAATTTCAGCATTAACTGCAAAACTAGTTTTAGAAACAATATATTCATCGTCAATATCACTAAATCCATCTTGGCCCATAACAACTGGATAGACAATTGCTGGATTACTTGAAACACACGTATCGTTAATTTCTAGATCAAAGCAGAACATTGTTTTTAATGGATCCAACATAGTTCTGTCCACCAACCAGTGGTGGTTAAAATAGAATATTTTGTTATTGTACGGAATTACATCATAAACATCTCGACCACCAATTGCTTGAACATTTAATTCACCAAAGTTAGATGATGTAGTTATGTATCTAATATCACTTCTTGTTGGTGGGACTTCTACTCTATCATTTGTAAACCTAACACACCTTACTAAAGGATCAGTTTGCCCACTAGTGCCAACAGGAGTGTAGTTAAATGTTGAATCATCGCAGCCTTGATCTTGTGTATATTGAATAGTCCAACTTGCAGGTGCTACTACGGAACCAACAACAAAATCCTGGTTTTCTCGTACAGGAAAGTATGTGACAGCTTGGTTTGAATTTGGACCTAAATTATTATGGCTCATTACCCAACTTAGAATTGAACCAATTTTTGTTTGAGTTAAAGAACCTGTAGCCTTATCCTTACCAGTAATTGTAGCCGTAAAGTCACTGTTTCCGCCTTGACCACCAGATGGTGGTGTATCAGTTCCTGTGTTAGAACTTCCTCCACTGTTATCTGTTTCAGCTACAGTTTGAAAGACTGTTTCTGATTGACTTGGTCTCATCCAGAAATTAATCAGATCATGTCTTGGTTCATAGTGTGCACGAATATGGTGAACTCCTTCGTTAATATTAAATGGTTGTATTGGATTATCCGAAGTATCTATTACGATTTGTGCATCACCATTAGAATCTACTAGATCCCAGCCAATTTCAGCTGTACCAATTCTGAATCTAACATATCCTGTAATTTCAACTGGTGAACTAATACCTGGTGTAAAGTTAGGCATTGAAACATGTGCAGATAGTGTAATTTGATCACCCTTTACTACAGAACTATCTGATGTAGATAAGGTTGTAAAACTTTGAATTGCATATATGTTTACATAAATTGCTATTGAATCACTTGATGTATAGTCCGGATCGCCTAAATAGTGTGCATGAATCGTATACCCTCCTGGCAGTAAGTCACTAAGTGTGAATGTTATTTGACCATTAATATCTATTGTTCCAGTACCTAGAACATTATAGGCACCACTACAACATATATCATGCCTTAGTTCCAAACTTCCAGTAGGGATATTCGATGGAGTATTTGGGTCTGTAACAGTTGCAGTTATTACAAGGTCTTCACCAGTGACTTGTCTTAAATTACTAGGTACTACAGAAGTAATTACGGTCTGTGACGTTAAATAACCTCCGCTAGCATTCTGAACTTCAACAGTACCAAGAGTTGCGGTACAACCTGCAAAATTATCATCTCCGTTATAAAAAAGCGTGATTGTATATGTACCTGGATTGAATATCGTAAAATCGTGACTTATATTGGCCGATCCATCTAATAAACTTTCAGATATCGGTAGACCATTTGCTCGAATCTCAAGGTATCCAGAAGGGTATGGTGGTGGGGTATCTGGATTACCATCTACCCAAGAATTAGTATGAATTAAAGTACCAGCTGTTATTGTGTTTAGACTTAAATCACCACCAGTAGTACAAGCAGTACTACCTGTTACCGTCAGTGGCACAAAATCGAATTCAAAGAATTGATATAAATAATCTTTAGAGGTTACATACAAATTGTAATTATTATCAACTACTATATCTGCAATATTTCCATAATCCGAGACTGAGATTATTTGTTTACTGCCTTGTGTATTAACCCACATTAATTCAGTATTTAGACTATCGCTTGAAGCAAAAATTCCACTATTATTTTGGATGTAAATATCTGTAATAGAAACTCCTGTAAATATGGCATCAGTGTATTCACTATTCGATGCACTTCCACCAGTAGTGGTATTAAAGCTTACAAATTTTTGAACCTTTCCATTTACTGCAGAAGTAATTCCAGAAATGTATAAATCTATATTATTGTCATAACGCTCATCAACAAAAATATTAGTTTGCCCATAAGACGAATCAAAATTATGAGTGCTTAAATCTAAAGTGTATGTTGTATTTAAATAATCAGAAGGCGATAATCCATAGATTGTTGGACCACATAATAAAATTACATCTCCACTTGTTACTATCTCCATACTTGGACTACAACTTCCAGCGAATGAGTAGTTCAAAGCAAGTGAGGTAGATGTGTCGTATGTGCCTTCTTCAAATTCAAGAATACTGGTATTTCCAAAGGTCTGACTAATTACATAAACATTTCCATTTGGCTTAACTGCATAATCAAGAGTACCAACATATGTTGTTTGCGTATTATAGGAATAATCAAAGCTAGTAGAGTCATAATCAAAATGCATTATTTCTGACTGACCTCCTGAGTTGAGTGTAATAAAGTACACACCAGTTACTCCATATCTATTGTCTGCCTTAAGTCTAGAAATACCAGTGTAACCTCCAGGTAAAGGATAAAAATTATTGTTTGCATATAGTCTATTCGCGTCTGTGGATGCAAAGAATATATTATTATCTATTACGTTTTCTACATACGATTCTCCAAACTCGGGCAAGGTACTATTGTTAGACAAAGGATTACTTATATAACGTTCACATCTTGTATAGTTTTCAAGATATGGTGGTACTTCTGTTTGGCAGATATCTGGAGTAGCTGCAATCTCAAAGTCGTAATTAAATCTTTGGAAATCTATAAATTCAGATGTTACAAAAAGATTATTACTATTATCTAAAACAATATCCATTACTAATCCGTCTGAATCAGTCAAATCAAATTCATGCTCTGTTCCATTAGGACTAAACCACGCGATTTGTGTTGAAGAACTTGAAGGAACAGCAAACACATTATCATAGTCGTCAACTATAACTTCACTGAATAAATATGAACTATAATTTCCATATGTAGATGTAAAATTTTGTGTCGAACCTGCTGCCGTTCCATCTAAGCCTAGGCCAGTAATCTTTACAACAGTAGATATAGCCCCTGCTGTACTCCCTGAAATGTAAACATCTTCTCCACCTAAAACCGAATTAGTTTTTACAGCAATATCTGTTGAATTAGATATATTCTCACCTGACAAATCGTAAAGTCCACTAATATCATATGCCCCTGAGTTATAGTTTATTACTCTCAAATCAGGATACTGTACAGCATATAAATTATGGTTTGAATCTACAGTTATATATACATTATCATTGTCGGCAAAATCAAAATCTGGATCAATTGTTATAGGATTTAAATAATCTCCAACTGGAAATACCGTTAAAGATGTTAGACCAGGTCCGTCATGATTAATTGTTATTAAATTGCCTAACGAGTCAATTACAAAATCCGCCGAATACTCCTGACCACCAGGCAGAGCATATGCTCCCCCGAACGTAGCACTAGTTATATCATACGTAAGAATAGATTGCCCTCCACCAACGTTATCATCTTGTTCGAACAAGACAAATACAGTCGCTGCTGTTGAAATCGCATCCATCTCAATTGGATAATAGTATCCTGTAGGAAATGATACAAAAGTATCGTTATATGAATCATATATCCCCCCTTCACCTGATACATCTTGTCTTATTACCATAGTGCCATAGGTAGTTGATACTGAGTGTGTAGAAGTCTGAGCCGGAAGGTGATTAGGTGTACTTGAAGAATATACCCATCGTTCGCATCTTGTACCATTTTGTATATACGGTGGCGTTACAACTGTACAGCCACTACCACTACCTATCGTTAGTGTAAATTTATAGATATCTCTATAAAAAGAACTGAAAGTTATAGGATTGTTACCAATGTAATCAATATTAACAAATGTAACATCGGATAAATTATTTGATATTGTACTAGACAAAGGACTACCTATATCAAATTTAGTCACATAACTGCTATGTGCTGCATATATGTAATTATTGTTTACAGCAAAATCCACTGTTGGATCAGCAAGACTATAGGTTTGTTGTAGTGTAAAAGTATTATCAAATTGGTAAATTTCGTTATTACAGTTATCAGAAATATAGTTCTGAGTATTTCTATAAACTATTTTTGAAGTACAAGTTGTTACCGAACTTAAATCATATTCGAGAACATTGAAAGCATTATCTTGTTCATATTCTAGAACATAACCGTTATCTAGTAAGACATAAACGCCGTTATCTACATCATTAACTGATACTGAAATAGCTGGGGCAGCTAAATTAGTGTAGTTATACGCCTCGGCATCTCCGTAATCTGCCTGAGGAAATCGAATTAATCTTGTATCTTGAATCGCATAAAGATCACCAGTGTCGTAGTCAAATATTAAGCCGTAAGTAAGTTCATCAGACAAAGTTACATTACTTATCGCGGTTGTAGTTACTAAACAATCGTTGAATGAATAGAACTCTAGATTATTGTCTGCTGAATCAATTACAAACACAGATCCATTGTCATCTACAAAGTATGCGTTGGCATTTGTAGCATAATTAATTCCTGTATCGCATACGTTATAGTCGTTATAATCAGCTGCGTTATAGTGGCTATTAATTTGAATATCACTACTACTCCACTGATTTGTAACACTAACTAACCTTTCTGAGCCATCTTTTAAAGCATATACACCTTTTACTAGATTTGTTGTAACTACACCTGCGTTAGCACCTACCAAAGTATCTGCTTTACTTACCTGAAACTTATTTATATCACTTATAAAGAAGGATAAGACAATACCTACAACACTTAAGGTTACAAAGAGTAAACGTGAGTACTTAGTAAGCCGTTTATTGATATGTTTAATTCTAGTTTGCAATTTCATACTAAATCAGAATACCAAAAACTTACCTTTATTTGAACTAGTAATATCCAATACTAATCACTTTTCCCTGAATTTGAATGCTGGTAGATTTTGGTTCTCGACTTCTACAAGGTAGGTATGGAAGCTATGTTTTTGCTCTTCAATAACAACTGCGTAAGTTCCTACTGGAATTGGATTTCCTGTTGTGAATTTACCATCGGTTGTACTTTTTGTTCTGTATATTATATTCTTTTGCTTATTTACAAACGATACAACTGCGTTGGGAATGGGAACATCTTTTTTATCTACAATAATCCCGTTTATTATCTTTCCTTGCACCGTTGTAGTTTGCAAAGATTGATTTTTTATTACTGGTTGTGGTGTATTTACATTTAATTGTGATCCATCTAGTACTTTAATTTCTCGATAAATATCATTAATTTTAGAAAGAATTTGTTCTTCTTTTAATTTATATGAACCATCTTTTTCTAACATTGATAATTGATATTTTAAATCTTCAATTTCTTTTTTGTATGATTGTAATTTATTTTCAGCATTTAATTCTTCTTTAGGCTTATCTACAAACTCTTGTTTATATAAATTATCTAGCGCGGAATCTTTGGCCCTATTGAATATTCCTTCTCCAAAAACATCTTCGTAAACCCTTACAAAATTATCCTCTGAAGTTTTATTAGGCTTTAAATCTAAGTCACCCGCAACAGATTGCCCTGACTGAATAGCAGGAGCTGCAACTCTTGTTTGAGTAGGACTATTCCCATATATCTGTCTTAAATCTAGTTTGTCTATATCAAGCTTATTAGTTTTTTTTGCTGCACCAACTTTCATTTCTTTAGCAGATGTAGTTGTGGTAATTTCTTTCGCTCTGAGTATATCTGGTGGCGTAGCTTCACGGATCCACACATATCTAGGTGATAAAAATAGTGCTTTAATAAAACCTGTTAACCATGTTCCTAATGCAGGTGTAACGGCCATACCAATGCCCAATATTATACTTATAAACGATAGAGGATATTTTATAACCCCTGGTAAAGGCAATAAAAACAGCACTACACCAATTAAACCTCCAATTAAGATTTTGGAAAATTGCTTTAAAGTAAAACTACCAAAAAGTTTAAATTCTACTTCAATAACGTTTTGCGGTACCGGATGTTGAGTCATATCGACAGTTTAAATTTATTAAACTTAAGTTACAAGTAATTATTCTACACCAGTATATTCTACTTTATAAATGGCATTTGCAGAATCGTCTGATATAAACATATCACCGTTTTTATCAAATTTTACATCTACTGGTCTACCCCACACACTATTATCGGTAATCCAACCGGTAATAAAATTAACTTCTTTTGAGGTAGTTTGGGCTGTGTTTAACCTTACAACTTTGTATCCTGTTGGAATAGTTCTATTCCAAGATCCATGAAAAGTTATAAATAAATCATCCTTAAATTCTAATTGAGGGAATTTTACTCTTTGAGCAAGATTTTCGTTTACAAGAAAGGTTAACCCTAAAGGTGCAGAATGTGCTTGCATTCCATATACAATTCCTTCTGTTTCTGTTTTACAATAGCCTGATCTTTCTGGATATTCAGGGTCATTAATTCCACTTCCATAACAATATGGCCAACCGTAGTCCTTATTGCTACTTATTATGTTCACTTCTTCTGGTGGAAGATCATCACCTAACAAATCTCTTGCGTTATCTACACCCCATATTTCAAAATTGTTAACACTTGATTTAAATACAAAATCTACGGTGTTTCTTAACCCCGAAGCAAAAACTTTTAGTTCACTTCCATCAAGGTTAGCCTGCAACATTGCTGCACGCCTTTCATCACTTTCAAGGCATGAATTACAAGACGAGCCAACTGTTACGTACATTTTTTCATCGGGACCAATTTTTACAGTTCTTGTTTTATGTGCGACCGGGCTAACTGAGGTTGGTAAATTATCAATTAAAATTAGTTTTTCAGAATATGTTCCATCTTCAGATAAATTTTTATATACAATAATTTTATCTTGAGTTCCTACATACAAATCACCTTTAAAAAAATCTACACTACTTGGTTGATTTAAATCTCTGTCAATTGTTGCTACTTCCTCGCCATATGAATTTGAATCAATTTGTCTATACATTTTTATTGAGCTGGAGCCTCTATCTGCCACAATTAAAGTTCCTGATTCGGTCCAATCAATCTGCCTTGGATTATTCAAACCAGCTGCCCACAAACTTATTTTAAAATCTGCTGGTAAACTTAGTGTTTTAGCTTCTGCGAATATTCCAGTTTTGTATTTTTCAGGAACGGATAATTCTTGTTCTAGCAGTTGAGTGTATTTATTTTCTGATATGAATGCATTTTGATTATTTGCTGCTAACTGTGAGTCATTTAGATTACCAGATAATATCGAAGTATTTTTTGCGAGAAAATAAATAGCTAACCCAACAAAGATTACAACAAGTAAAAAAAGTATTAACAAAGATATTCTTAACGTTTTTTTCATTTTATTTTTATAACTACATTAGTTTATCAGCTTTAATATTATTTTTTAACCTAAAAATAGTGTTACTGATAAGTAGTGACA
>CAYUKX010000015.1:0-4960 GCA_964445405.1 uncultured Candidatus Saccharibacteria bacterium | reverse complement strand
AACCTACTACGAGGGGGTGTGTTTGGGGATAACCCAAACACATCTCCCCCCCAAATTATTAAATTCCCCTAAAAGATTTAAAAAGCTCAGAATTCTCTAGTTCAGTATATATTTCCTCTTGATTATAAGCAGATTGCAGCCATAGTGCAGGTGGAGTATTTTCGTATAGATTTTTATAATCATTAATCACATCTGCGATTGTAGCTTTTTTGGCTTCCTCTATTGATTTACCATAATCAAAATTATATATTCCTAAACCAAGTAGGTGGTTATACGCCCAATCAAAAGTATAATTAGGGTTTACTCCCGTTGGTGGATAAAAAATATAGTTACTTACATTACTCTTAAACCATAAATTACCTTTTTTTGAATTAAGATAATCCACTACATTTTCTTTGAGTATCGAGTTAAGAATATTAAAGGTATTCAAAATGTTTTCTTTTTTTACAATCATTTTTATTCCTCTTAATCTTAAATCCCAACAATAAATACTATTAAAGACTTCAGCTGAATATACGTAATTATATTTTTCACGCAAGATATCTCTTGCAACATAACCTAATGCACCATCAACTAAATAACGTAATACATTATTTCTATAACCACCAATATCCTTTATGGATTGAACATAATTCAGACTAAAAAATAATCCCTGTTGCGATTCTTCAAAGAAGTGTTGTTTTTTGAACATTGGATTATATTTTTTACTTTTATATTTAACCTGAGGACCGTCAAAGAATGTTATTTCCTTAGCAAAATTATCTAATTCCTTTAATATATCTTTTGTTGGTTCTAAACTAGATTGAATAGCAAAGTAAGAATTATTAACTGTGAAGACAGTTCTTATAAACTTTTCAATATCTTCAATTTTAATTTTATTTATACTTTCAGGTACTCCCAAATTCCTTTTAGCGAATTCTGGCCAATGTTCCCCTATCATGAATTTATCGTAAGCCAACGAGCTATCTTTATTAACAGGTTTATACCTATGCTCTTCCGCAAGAATAACACCGCGCTCTTCTTCTATGTATTTATTCAGATTAGAGAATTTGATTTGAAGTTGATACTTAAGATAATTAAGCATTCGCGAAAAGCCCTTTGAGTTACCCTCTACGTTGAACCATAGCTCTTTACGGCTTGTTGCTGCATTAGTATAAATTGAAGGTTTGACTCTATTACCAAACTTAAAATCATTCATTTTATCTTGAGTTTTAAGCGTAGAATTTGGATTACACAATAAGTGTTCTGCAAAATGTGCAGTTCCATCGGGTATGTCTAAACTTGATTCAATCTGAGATCCTCCCAATGTTGAAAATGCAAAATATGTTTTATAAATATCGGGTTTATGTGTGTAGTATATTTTTAATCCGTTACTTGATTCAAAAATATAATTGGTAGCAAAGTAATATTTGTCTTTCCATTTATCGATTAGGCGCATATGCTTATCTAAAAGCTAATATCAGATTATATCAAAAAAAAAAGAATAGAAGATTAAATCGGTGGGTGGGGCCGAAACCCCACCACATACCTAGGACTGGTCCTTCGCGGTACCAATCCACAGAAACGCAAAGCCCAGCATGAACATAAAACCGGAAACCAAGAGGGTGATCACCCCCAGGTCCTCCTTCGATACAGAACCATCGAAGAAGTACCGGCTCGGGGTACTCACTGTGGTGTTAAAGAACACCACGAAAACAACCAAGACCCCGATAAAAACCAGAATCCGACCAATGAAACGCATCCTTGCTTGAATTGCCTGCATTTCCAGCTCCTTTTAGGTATATATACATTATATACCTAAAAGGAGATTATGTCAAAACTACAGCACTGTATCGCCAATATTGTCCTTACCTTCAAGATTATCTGCATCAGATTCATCCATACCCGTAGCTGTAACATCTTGGTCGTTTTCAGCTGGTAAAGTCGCATCGTCTTCATCGTAATTCATTGAAGCATCATCGCCTAATCCAGCATCAAGTGCTGAATCTTCGTTATTTAAATCATTAGTACCTGCTAGGTAATCTTTGTTTTCGTTATCTTCGTATAATCCTGCTGCAAATTTTGTACCTTCATCGTCCAGTGAATTCATTTCTGATTCGACCACATCATCTACAGGTTCATCTGATGAATTATTAACTGGGACAGGGTTTGTTTTTACATCATCATCTTGCATAGATAATTTTTAATAAATATAAGTTTATTCTAATTTATTAATAATAAATTTTAAATATTAATTGAGTAAATTTATTGTTTAGTATTGCTATTAGCATTCATGCAAAGTTCTATAGTATCTCTAAAGTCCTCTTGAATACTGTACTTTCCATAGTGCAATCTTTCCTTACTGCCCTGTATAGGCAAAAAAGTATTTTTAGTTTGTAAATCTACAAAATCAGGTACGTTTAATCCTGACTCTTCACCTTTTAGAGTTTGAACTAACTTTAGAATGTAAGCTGCAAATTTAACTAGAATATTCGGAATATAAATAACCTTTATCTGTTTATTACTATCTTGCCTTAGTGCGTTCAGCCACTCTGCCCATGTTAAATTTACATCTACAACTTGAAACATAGAATTTTGCGTTGTTAATTCCAAAGCATTTGCTATTGCTAGTCCCACATTTCTAACCGAAACTACTGCAGTTCCACCTTTTGTATAGAACTTATATTTACCAGGAGAATTTACATATTTTATTAATCCAGCCCACAAAGAACCTTTGGTTGGGGTAACACCTACAATGTATGGTAATTCAATAATTGCTGTAGGCATATTACTTCCCGCGGCCTCGAATGCTTTTTGTTGCTGAAGCTTTCTGGATCTAACATAGGGGTGTTTATCGGCTAAGTGCATTTCAGGCCAAATTCTATTAAAGTATGCAAAATAAGAATTTAGAATTATATTCTTTTTTACACCAGCAGTTTTAGCAATCGAGATTAACCTTACAACACTTTCTACGTTTGCTTTATAAAAGAAGTTGAAGGCAGGTTTTTTAGGTATTAGTCTGTCATCTGCTCCTGCAGCAAATATAAAATAATCATGTCCTTTAAAAATTTGCTCCAGCTGAAAATCAGATAAAGTATGAATATCAGCTTTTTGAACAGTTACTTGAGGTGGAAGAAAATCTGTAGGAACATCGTCAATTGAAAGCGCGGTAACTAAATAGCCCTTTTTAACCAACTCATGACAAATATGGTAGCCTAAATACCCTGTTCCACCAATAATAAGAACCTTTTGACTATTCATAAAGGTAGAGTAAAAAATATATCCAATTCACAAGGAATGGGCAAGGATTTAAGCTATTATAGTACTTTTTTAGGAAGAAAAAATCGGGATGGAAGGGACTCGAACCCTCAACCTTTCGCGTGACAGGCGAATGCTCTAACCAGTTGAGCTACCACCCCATTAAGAGGCTTAGAATTTTAACGTATTTTACTATAAAATTCCAGAAGAATATTAAGTACTACTTTCTCCTCTTTTCAATAGCAGTTTTTATATGGTTTCTTCGTTTCTCGGCAATAAGGGAATAAAACTTATCCAGCTTATCAAGTTCCTCGTCAGAAAGATCTTCTAGGTCAATTAGCTCCTCATCTGCCTCTTTTAAACTATATAAAATAGCATCTAGCTTTAGTTGCATAGCTTTAGAGTCGTGATTTTGAGTATTCTGAATTATAAAGACCATTAGGAACGTTACAATGTTTGTAATTGTATTAATAATTAACTGCCACTCTGAAGAAAATTTAAATATAGGTCCTGTAATAAACCAAATGAATATAAATATAGCC
This sequence comes from uncultured Candidatus Saccharibacteria bacterium, assembly GCA_964445405.1. Lineage (GTDB taxonomy): Bacteria > Patescibacteriota > Dojkabacteria > J137 > J137 > Brojett037. The sequence continues at coordinate 1,181 of CAYUKX010000015.1, read as the reverse complement.
ACAAACATAAACCCATAAGGGCTTCCTGCAAATTTTGAAATTTTATTTGCAAACTTTCTAAAGAATTCTCTCATAGTTATTAGTTAATATTTTATTATATAAATTAAACATTTGTTTATTAGCATTTTCCCAGGTAAAGCTCTTCACTTGAGGATAAGTATAAAATTTTAAAATTCCTTTTTTAATGCTTTCAATACTCCGCTCTATTTTAACAAGATTTAAATCTTTTGATGAACCTACATCTGTTGTTATAATAGGTATATTTAAAGCCATGCACTCAAAAACTGGATTACAGTGCCCTTCGTTTATTGATGCAGATACTAGTAAATCAATGCTGTCATAATACTCCCGCATGTCGGAATGGTCTATATCACCAGTTGCTGGTCTAAAAGTAACACCAAGTTCTTCGCAAGCTTTTTGAATTAAATCAAATCCCTTATATTCAGTTGGCTTACCTGCAAAACCAACAACGAACTCCTTTTGTTGAACTAAAAATTGAGGACTAATTCCATTTGGAATATACGTAGAACCAGGAAATTCAGCGAGTAACTCTCTATTGATTACGTGTACATTAAATTTATTTCTTGCAATTATTGCTTGTAAATTATCTACATAATTACCATACCTATGCGAACGTATCGAAATTAAAAATGGCTTACGAATTTTATCAACAACACTTAAATGAAAAGATAAATCAGAATTTCCATAATGGACTAAATCAAAATCTTCAGTCATTCGTAATAGCTTTTCAGAATCGATTAATGCATAATATTCTTTTGTAAAATCTGCAGGAATGCCTTCAATAATATTATCAATGTTTCTATCCACAACCCAGCCTGGCTTATCAGCCAAAATTAGTATTTTAAATTTTGTTTGTGACATACAACAATATTGGTCTATAATAATTTGCAATTATTAATTTTACAAAATGAATTTAGAATTAGATATAAAGAATTACGACTTTGTTGATTTTGGAGCTTCTGTGGGTGGGTCTATTGAATTTGCTAAACAAGCACTTGGAGGTAAAAACGGTTTAGGAGTTGACATTGATCCTAATAAAGTAAAAAAGATGCAGGACGCAGGCCTAGATGCTTATTGTGCAGATTTTACAAAGCTTCCTTTTCCCAAAAAAAGTGTACGTTTTGTAATAATTAGTCATGTACTAGAACATTTACCTAGCC
>CAYUKX010000014.1:0-20261 GCA_964445405.1 uncultured Candidatus Saccharibacteria bacterium | reverse complement strand
ATTAAAAATTTTAAGTATTGTTCTTAAATTAAGAACTTGAAATTATATATTAATTTAACTTTAAAAAAGCTACGAATTATATCACTTATTCTGCTTTGCTTGTAGCCTCAACTTCAACAACTTCAAGCTTTTTTGCCTTTGTTGCTTTTTTTACAGGCTTTACCTCTGCTGACTTAGCTACTTTAACTGCTTTTGCCTTAACAGGCTTAGCATCCTTCTTTACAGTTCCAGTTGAATCCTTAACTATTACTGTTATATGACTCATTGGTCTATTGTAGAAAGCAACACTTCCTTTTGCCTTATATTCAACTCTTCTTAGTGATGGACCTTTGTCAATCATTACTTCTGAAACAATTAAGTCAGATTCTTTTAAACCAAAGTTATGTACAGCGTTAGCTATTGCGCTTTCAAGTACTTTTTTTACTTGATGTGCAGCACCCTTTGGCATGTACTTTAGTGTGTATACAGCTTCAACAGCCTTCATTCCTTTTACAACTTGTGCAGGAATTCTTGCTTTTCTTGTCGATACTCTAATAAATTTTCCTATTGCTTTTACTTCCATATAATTCTTCTGATTTTAATTATTTCTTTTATGCACCTTTGCCTGTTGAGCCGGTTGCCTTAGCGATTTTACCCTTCTTACTGTGTCCAGTGAATTTTCTTGTAAAGGAAAACTCTCCTAATTTATGTCCTACCATACTCTCAGTAACAAAAACTTTGTTAAAGTATTTACCATTGTGAACATCAAAAGTTAATCCCACCATATCTGGAGAGATAGTACTTCTTCTTGCCCATGTTTTAATAGACTTTCGATCACCAGTTTGTTTAACTTTCAATACTTTTACTAGTAATGTTGGATCAATGAATGGTCCTTTTTTTGAACTTCTTGCCATATTTTAATTAAATAACTGTCTTATAAGATTTAAATCTATTCTTTTCTTGTCTTCTTTTAATAATGAATTTATTATTTGGATTTCTTAATCTTCTTGTTCTCTTTCCAACTAGATTACCCCACATATCTTTTTTAGGTCCTCCAGTTCCGTGTCTACCACCCTTACCTTGTCCTCCTCCGTGAGGATGCTTTGTTGACATGGCTACTCCTCTTACTCCTGGTCTAACACCTTTGTTTCTTCTTCTTCCAGCTTTTCCTAATTTTACATTTTTATTATCTGTATTACTTACTGTACCTATAGTAGCAAAACATGTTTCTCTTACTAATCTGAATTCTCCACTTGGCATTTTTAATTGAACATAACCCTTATCACCACCCATCACTTGTATTGTTGTACCAGCACTTCTTGCAATCATAGCACCTTTGCCTGGGAACATTTCTACTGCGTGAACCATTGTACCTTGTGGAATATCTTTTAACATTAATGCATTACCTACTTTAATTGGAGCAGTTTCACCACTCATTATTTTTTCACCTGCTTTAACTCCATCTGGTGCAAGAATATATCTTCTTTCTCCATTTACGAATTTAATTAAAGCGATAAATGCTGTTCTGTTTGGATCAAACTCAATTGTTTCTACAACACCTTCAACACCATGATTTTCTCTTTTAAAGTCAATCTTTCTGTAAAGATTCTTTTCTTTACCACCTTGGTGTCTAGTAGTAATTTTTCCTTGATTGTTTCTACCAGCTTTTCCGCTCAACTTTTCTGTTAAAGGTAAATAAGGTCTGCCCTTTTTAAGTTCAGATCTGTCTACCAATACGGCATGTCTTACGCCTGCTGATGTTGGTTTAAATGTTTTTAGAGCCATATATTATAAATTAATCGTTGTTCTTAATTTCGAATAAATCTAACTTACTTTCAGCATCTAGTTTGAATACCATGATCTTTTTGTCAGATAGTTTACTCTGTCTTTTTGATAATCTGTTGAATTTTACCTTACCCATTCTGCTGGATGTTTTTACATCTAAAACCTTTACTCCAAAGATTCTTTCTAAAGCCTTTGTAGCAGTGATTTTATCTGTATTTAATGCAACTTCAAAAGTAGCTTTATGCTGTGTAGCATATACTGCAATTGATTTTTCTGTTATTACTGGTTTCTTAATTATTTTCATATTATGCCCAAGTATTATTTATATAATCTAAAGCATCCTTTTCTAATAATACCTTTCCAGCATTCAATAAGTCGTAAACATTAACTTCTGAAACTAGTACAACTCTTGCCTTTTTAATATTAGAGAATGACTTTATTAAATTTTCGTTCTTTTTTGAAGTAACAATCATCATCTTTTTTGGATTTTCAAAACTTTCTTGAATACTTACAGCTTCCTTTGTTGAAGGTTCTTTTACTTCTAATGTATCTACAATGTTTAATAATCCAGCTTTATTTATTTTGCTGAATGCATTTCTGAATGCAGCTGCTTTAAAGCTTTTTGTTAACTTTCTTTTCCAATTTGTTTTATTTGTTGGACCGAAAGTAACTCCTCCACCTTTCCATAGTGGTGATCTACTTGAACCTGCTCTAGCTCTACCAGTTCCCTTTTGAGCCCATGGTTTCTTTCCACCTCCTCTTACTTCTGATCTATCTTTAGTGTTTGCATTTGATTCTCTTTGATTTGATAAATATACATACACGTATTGTGCTAGTACTTTATCGTTTACAGAAGAGTTAAATACTGAATCACTTACTTCAACTTCTGAAATTTTTGTTGCTTTTATGTCTACTACTGGTAAGTTCATATTATTTTCTGAATTGTTTTTTAATAATTACATATCCCTTGTTTGGACCAGGAACTGCACCTTCTACAGCAATTAGATTCTCTTCAGCCATAACCTTTACAACTTTTAATCCACTAATTGTTCTGTTTCTTGCACCCATGTGACCACCCATTTTCTTTCCTTTAAAAACTCTACCTGGAATTGTTCTTGTTCCTAAAGATCCTGGAGCTCTTTCTCTATCAGAAGCACCGTGACTTCTAGGACCACCAGCAAATCCCCATCTTTTTACAACACCTTGGAATCCTTTTCCTTTTGTTACAGCAGAAACTTGAATTTTCTGTCCTACTGCGAATGTATCAGCTTTTAGTTCTGTTCCAACTTCTGGAGCAGTTTCACCTTCTAATAATTTGAAAACCTTTTTGAATCTAGGTACAAAGCTAAGAGCCTTGTAGTTTCCTTCATCTGATTTGATAGGGTTTTTAGTTTTATCCTTACCAATTTCTACGTGTGTAGCATTATTCAAAACCTTTGATACAACGTTATTTGACACATCTATAACAGTAACAGGAATTGCCATTCCGTTTTCTGAGTATACTTGAGTCATTCCTATTTTTTTACCTAATATTGCGTTCATAATATGTTGCTCTTAGCATTAACTGCTTTTAATATTCAAATAATTTAAGAAATCTTTAAATCAACACCTGCAGGTAACTGCATATGTGTTAAAGACTCTATAGTCTTTGCATTTGACTCAAGAATATCTACTAATCTTGAATGTTCTGTAAGACCAAAGTGTTCCTTTGATTTTGCATCAATATGAGGACCTTTATGAATTGCAACTTTCCATCTTCTATTTGGCAATGGAACTGGACCTCTAATCTTTGCTCCTGTATCAATAACAGTTTTGCAGATTTGACTTGTTGCCTTATCTACAACTCTGTAGTCAAAACCTTTGATTCTAACCCTAATTTTCTGCATATTCTTAAATTAACTTAGCCTCTAGGGCTTTTAAATTGCTTTTAAAAGCATTTATTAAATAACAAAATTAATCCCGATAACTCTTGTTATCGGGATTCAATCTTATTACTTTATAATTGTTGTAACAACACCAGCTCCAACTGTTCTACCACCTTCTCTAATAGCAAAGTTCATCTTCTCGTCTAATGCTACAGGAGTACCTAACTTAACATTAACTGTTACGTTATCACCTGGCATTACGATTGCATTAGCGTCGTCTAGTAAAACTTCTCCAGTTACATCTGCAGTTCTAATATAGAATTGTGGTTTGTAACCTGTCTTAAATGCTGTATGTCTTCCACCTTCGTCCTTTGATAGAATGTACAATTCTGCCTTGAACTCTGTGTGTGGTTTTAGAGATCCTTTAGCAACTAAAGCTTGTCCTCTTTCAATATCTTCTCTCTTAATACCTCTGATTAATAGACCAACATTATCACCAGCTTGCCCTGTTTGTAATGATTTTTTAAACATTTCAACACCTGTGATAGTAACGTCTTTTGCACCTTCCATTAATCCGATTTGCTCTACAACTTCTCCAACTTTAACAACACCTCTTTCAATTCTACCTGTTGCAACTGTTCCTCTTCCTTCAATAGAGAATACATCTTCAACTGGCATGAAGAATGGCTTGTCTAAGTCTCTTTCTGGTAATGGAATTGTTTCGTCCATGGCCTTTAATAAAGCTGCCATAGTTTCGTCTCCATCTTTTTCACCAGTTGTACCGTATAAAGCACTTCCAACTACGAATGGAACTTTTTCTGAATCGTATTTGTATTTCTTTAATAGGTCCTTGATTTCTTCCTTGATTAATTCAAGTAGTTCAGGGTCTGTTTCGTCATCAAATCTGTTGATGAATACAACAATATGTTGTACACCAACTTGGTGAGCTAATAATAAGTGCTCCTTTGTCTGAGGCATAGGTCCGTCAGCTGCAGAAACAACAAGAATTGCACCGTCCATTTGGGCAGCACCTGTAATCATGTTCTTAATGTAGTCTTTGTGACCTGGACAGTCAATGTGAGCGTAATGTCTTACTTCAGATTCATATTCAACGTGTGAAGATGCAACTGTAACAATCTTATTAGAACCTGCTCTTGCGATTCCTCCCTTAGCAATGTCAGCGTATGACTTGCCGGAGTTCTGCCAACCTTTTCTTTGAGAGTAAGAAACTAAGGCCGCTGTTAATGTTGTCTTACCGTGGTCAATATGACCTAGAGTACCAACATTTACATGTGGTTTTGTTCTCTGAAAATCTGCCATATTAGTTTTATAACAAAAATAAAATATTTTTAATTTAAATTTTAAGGGCAAATAAATAGCCTTTAAAATAAAGCTTTTAGCTAAGTCCGTATTATATACAATAAGTAGGTACTTGGCAAATGCCTAAATTACTTTTTCATTAAGCTTTGGAATTATACCATCTTAAAAGCATTTGTGCAGTATTTTTATATAAAAAATTCCTCTTTTTACGGAGGAACTTTTATACATATTTATGAGTTTATTTTTTGACTCAAAATCATGTCTTGCACATTTTCGTAATCTTTTGCTTTGTCAATTTTTCCTGAGTTTACAAAGAATATTTGATCCGCCTTCTTGATTGTGTTTAGCCTGTGGGCAATAATCACTTTGGCAGTGTCTTCTGGCAGCTTATTAATAATATCCTGTAGTAATTCTTCTGTTACAGTGTCTATGTTTGCAGTTGCCTCGTCTAAGATCAAAAGTTCAGGTTTTCTTAGAATTGTTCTAATAAAAGAAATTATCTGTTTTTGACCTAAGCTTATGTTTTCTGCATTATTATTGATTTCCGTATCAAGTCCTTTTTCAAATTTATCGATAAATTTCTCTAATCCAATCTTTTTAAGCTCATTGTACAAAGCTTCATTATCTAGATTTTCAAGCTCAGGGTTCCCATATTTTATATTTTCTCCAACCTTTCCTGTAAACAACAACGGGTCCTGTAGAATAAATCCAATTTTTGATGATAATTCTTCTGACGAATAACTCCTAATATCTCTATTATAAAACTCAACAATACCGCTTGTAGGGTCGTAAAGCCTAGCCATTAGTGCTGCTGTAGTGCTTTTTCCACCGCCTGTTGGGCCAACTAAGGCGTAAGTTTTACCTTTTTCTAGCTCAATATTAATGTTCTTTAATATTGGATTATCAATGTCGTAACCAAAACTTACATCTTTAAATGTAACAATATCATTAACAGGTTCTGACGAATGATCCATAGTATCCTCAATTACTTTAAGGTTCGAATTCATATTTTGGATTTCTTGAATTCTTGACCATGCTGCCATAGCCAACTGAACATTACTCCATATACTAGCGATAATTCTTAAAGGATCATAGAATCGTTGAGTATAAGTAAAGAATGTAAACAAAATACCAAATGTTAAATTTCCTTCTTTAATTAATGTTAACCCATACACAATAACTATTATCTGCGCTGCATTGCTTGCCAAATCATAAATTGGTTTTAAAGACTGGTTGGCAATGTCGGCTTTTACAGAAGCAAGATAGTTCTTTTCGTTGTATTCTTGAAATCTATCTTCAAAATAATCACGTCTGTCGAAAGCGATTATTACCTTAAAAGCGCTTAAGCCTTCTTGTATTTGAGATGACAAGTTACCCGTTGCATCTAAACTAACTCTATTTAATCGCTTTAATAAAGGCGAAACAACCTGAGTTATTATAAATAGTATTAAAGTTACAGAAAGTGTAAGCAAAGCTAATTCTACATTTAATAACAACATTGAGATTGCAATACCTACTAATACAAATACACTGCCTATTAATCTTATTAAGTATTCAGATAAAAATGAGTTTACTTTATCAGTGTCGTTATTAATTCTTGATATTAAATCTCCGCCCCTGTTTGCATTAAAAAACGCTAATGGCAATGACTGTAATTTATTAAAAACCGAACTTCTTAACTTAAAAAGCACTCTTTGACCTAACCTTCCTGTTACAAGTATCTGCCCATAACTAGCTATAGCTCCAATTACATAAACAACAGCCATTAAGAGAACAAAACCAAGTAGGTTATTCAAATCTCTATTCTTAAGTAGATCATCTAGCGCGTCTCCTTGTACTTTTGGACCTACAATACTAGAGACGGAACTGATTATCACAAAGAGCAAAGCTAATATTAGCGGCCGAAGCTCTCCACCAATAAACTTACCAAAGCCTTTAATGGTATTTACAAAGCCCGTTTTTTCTTCTTCCTGGTTATTTAATTTGTAGTTCATTTTATTCATATACTTATAAATTAATTTTCTGTTGACTTTTGAGATTCAAAAATCTGCTTATAATCTAAAGAAGTACTTAGTAAATTTTGGTGTGTGCCTGCTGCAAGTACTTCACCCTCCATAATTAATACAATTTCGTCAAAATCCTTAATGGACTCAACTTTTTGTGAAATAACTAATTGAGTAATATTAGGATATTCTTTTTTTAGATTATCAAAGATTCGCTTCTCTGTTCCCTTATCTACTCTTGCTGTAAAGTCATCAAGTAGTAAGACTTTAGGATTAACAGCTAAGGCTCTTGCTAGTGTTAACCTCTGTTTTTGACCACCTGAAAGGTTGGAGCCTCTTTCGTTGATTACTGTTTCTAGACCGTTATCTAGCTTTGATATAAATTCATCAAGCTCTGCAGTATTAATTACTTTATTCAAATCTACATTGCTACCTTGAAAGTCTATGTTTTCCGCTAATGAGGTATTAAAGATAATACTGTCTTGGAACACAATACCCATTTGCTTATACAAGTTTTTTAGGTTGTATTCTTTTACGTTAATATCGTCTATAAAAATATCGCCACTCGTAGGCTCAATTAAACCAGTTAACAAGTACATAATCTGAGTTTTGCCAGCTGCAGTTGGCCCAATAATTGCAGATTGTTTATGTGGTTGAATAGTAAATGAAACATTCTTTAAAATACTTTTTTCATCTAATACCAAACTTACATTTCTAAATTCGATTTTTCCTTCGATTTCTTTTTCTATTGTTCCTTTATATTCCTCTATTTTTGAGTCTAGAACCTCGTTTACTCTACCAATCGAAATAAATGCCCTAGAAATTACATTACTTATAAAGCCTAATGTTATTACTGGCCATATTAAAACTCCAAGATAAGTAAAGAAAGTTACAAAGTCACCTGGTGTAATGTTTCCATTTAAAAGCTGATTACCGCCAATATATAAAATTGCGACACCGCCAATACTGCTAGCCAAGTTAACAAAGGGGAACATAAAGGCAAAGCCATTCAATATTTTGAACCCTAATTCTCTGGACTGTACGTTATAGGTTTCAAGCTTGTTTTCCTCCCTGTTTTGAGAATTTAGAACTCTAATTAAACTTGCCCCTACAATGTTCTCGCTAATAACTCTATTTAGGTTATCGATAATTGTTCTTGATTGTAAAAATAAGGGACCTAGTTTTTTAAATACGTACATAAATCCACCACCTATTACAGGAATTATTAATAAACCTGCAATGCCCATAGGTACGTTTATGCTAAGCATTAGTGCTCCAGCACCGATAATTAAGAATATTGATGAAAATAATAGTATAAGACTTTGTGATATTAAATCTCTTATTGCATCTACATCTGAAGTTAAAATACTTAACAACTTTGGTGCAGTTATTTTGTTAATAAACTTAAATGTTTGTTTTGATATTTTAGTAGAAATAGCCAGACGTAAATCAAATGCTACTTTTTGGGATAAATAAACTCCAGCAACCATTTGAATTGCTCCAATCAAAAGTGAAATTAGAACAAGAGCAACCATATCCCTTACAAGGTTGTCATAGTTTTCCATTTTTACTGCAGCATCTAGAATATAGCCAATATACTTTGGAATAATAAGAGATAGCACTGTTGCAACTAAAGTAAAAACAACAAGGAATGCAGTCAGGAACCGGTAAGGCTTAATAAATCTAAGCACTGTAGCAAACGGATTTGAGCCTTCTTTTTTTGTTTTTTTATTTGTATTATTTTTTTTCATGTTGATTATTTAGCCCAATTAGAACAACTCATAGGTTCCAATGGCTCTACTTTACCTAATAAATAAATTAATGTATTTAATTCTTCAGTGCTTAAGTTTTTGAATACGGGACTGATTGAATTAAAATACTGTGTTTTAAATTCTGAAAATCTTGAATTAGCATATTCAGTTAATTTGATTTTTAATGCTCGTCTGTCGGTTGGGTCTTCCTCTCTTTTAAGAAGGTTTTTTTCTATAAGCACATCTATAAACTGGGTTACTGCACCGGGCGTAACTCTACTAAAATTTGCTAAGTCCTTAACAGAAATACCATCTTTGGATCGTGCGACTAGAAATAGGAAGAAGATTTGCCTTCCACTAAGATTCAAATCTTGGAATGGTGAGCAATCCTTATGAGATTCTTGTGGATTATTATTTTTTTGGCGAACATTTTGATGTATACACCTAAATAAATCTTCGAGTTTCTCAAGAATTTTTTGTGATAGTTCTTCTCTTTTAGTTTCCATATAGTTTAGTAGCTAAACATATTAGCAACTAAACTAACACTAAGTCAATTAAGAATTTCTTTTCTGATTAAGCCATTGGTTTAGGGTTAAGCCACTTTCTTTATATTCCTTAGCATTCTGTACACCTATATACCTCCAATGCCAAGCTTCGTGTAGATAACCCGTTTCTGATTCTTTCCCAGATGGATAAGATTGAATGTATCCATATTTATAGGCATTCTCCATTAGCCATCTACCTAACGCACCACTTTCAAAATCATTTGTTAAGTCAAAACCTGTATCTTGATCAACAAAATCCACTACTGTACCTAGTTGATGTTCCGAAAACCCTGGTCTTGCAGAAACTTTGTCTGCTTCTTCCTGCCCTAATTGCCTTACCCAGCCTGCATAAGTTCTGTATTGTTCGTTGTAACTTCTATAACCAGAAGTAATAACAAGGTTTTTGTTTAGTTGCGATTGTGCCTCATCTGCCATGATTTTTAATGCATCGCCTGCCTCTGTTGTAATTAATATCGGCTCACTACTGTTTGTATAAAGTAATAAATCCTTATTAACATCTACTAAGTTTATTGGTGCATAATCTAAGGGTAATTTATTTTGCTTATCTACTAATGCTAATAAGCTATCTCCGTTAGCAGTATATGCAAAGTTTTCCCAATCACTAATCTCTGAAAGTCCCAATGGCAAATTGAACGCTTGCCTTGAACCTGATATAGAAATATCACCAGCTGCTGTATTTACATCCTCTAATAATACTTTTTGATTAAAATCACCAACTCCTATATTGTTAATTTTTACAACATACCAGTAAAAAGAGTCATCTGCTTTAGGTTTTTGAGATAGATAGAATTCATATTTTGCAACCGAGGAAGGTTTAAGTTCACTTTTTACTTTTAGTGTAAAAGTAGCTGAATTTTGCAATGTTTGTAGGTTGCTATCCGTGTATTCGACCTCGATTGGACTCACTTCTTTAGGTGCCTCCTGTTTTTGAGGATTAATAATATTCTCAAGCCCTGCTTGGAGTATATCGAATTGATTAGTTCCAGTAATTCTACTTACAACTAAAAGGGTTATTAAAGCAATTAAAATTGCAGCAACTATAAGGAAAACGAGTCTTCTAAAAATTTTGCCTATCATTTTAAGGTATTAAAATATTTATTAAATATTATATGTCAAAATACAAATATATCTACCTTAATCTATGGGATAAGAATCTTCCACTGAAAGCTCACCTACTTTGGTTCTTTCTAGAGCAATCAATGTTGAAGGTATGCCAAGTGATTTACCTATATCTATTGCCAATTGCCTAATATACGTTCCTTTAGACACACTAACTTTTATATCTATATAACTATATTCTGGTAGCGAAAAATTGTCTTGAGTTAGCTTAACTTGTTTATGACCAAATACGTTATTGAATATATTTATTAATTCTTCACTTTTAACTACACCAGTGGCTAATAACTCAAGCGAGTAAATTTTTACTAATTTGGATGGTAAGATAAGTTTTTTTTGCGAAACACCTTCATTATTAAAGAATTCAACTTCTGTTTGTTCATCTTTTTTTGTTTGCTTGAACGATGCATAATGTCTTGCCAATTCTCTAAGCTTTTTACCTCCTATTTTTACAGAAGAAAATAAAGGGACACTTTGAACATACTCTGGGACAAATTTTGTTAGCGTTTTTTTTACTGAATCTATATCCAGATTTACAGGCTTAGAGATAGCATCAACTATATCGCCTTCTGGGTCACCCGATGTAGTTTCGACTCCCAACAAAATTCTTGCCTTATACTCTTTATCTTTATTTAAGAATGTATCGGATAGCTTTGTTGCTTTTCCAACTAGAATAATTAAAAGTCCACTAGCAAAAGGGTCTAAAGTTCCTGCATGTCCCACTTTTTTAGTACCGAAGTGACGCCTAAATTTATAAACGATATCGTGAGAAGATACTCCCGCAGGTTTATTATATGCGAATACGCCATTTGTTCTTCCAAACTCATCTGTGTTAATCTTATTTACCTGATTGGTTTCCATAAGATTGAGTATATCATATTGAATATGGGTACTCTACTCAAAGTATATTAAACTCTGCTAAAATCAATATATTATTATTAATACATATGAGCGACATTATTCAAGAAGAGTTAGAAAAAAGAAGAGAACTTACTAAAGAACTTGGTAAGAGAATTAAAATTGCCAGAGAAGAAGCAAGAATGTCACAACTTCAAGTAGGTGTTGCGTTAGCCGTTTCAGATAAAACTATTAGCGGTTATGAATCAGGCAGAATTGCTCCACCAATTGATAAATTAATACACCTAGCAGACCTATTTAAAAAACCAATTGCATTCTTTTTAGGTGCAGATCCAAGAGATTACAAAGTAGCATCTAGGCTAAGAGCTGTAGAAGTAGCTTTAAGAGATGTGCGAAAGCAATTAAACGAAATTAGGTTAATTAGTCAGAATCAGGATTTAGACGAGAATTAAAGCGTTCAAAAAGTATGAAAACGGATGGTGAAAAGCAACTAGTAGGTTGCTTTGAATAGATTCCCGACAGATGATGATATATTCTAGACTAGCTATTCTGCTAGATTACTTTATTAAAAGAATGCAATCGGAGGGAATCGAACCCTCACCTCTTGCGAGACTGGTTCCTAAGACCAGCGCGTATACCAGTTCCGCCACGATTGCACATAAATTCACGCTATCATTGTAAAAAACTACCACGTATACCCCCTAAAGGGACTAAGATCTTCTTGAATTCGCTTAGGCTCATTAAGAATCTCTTGAGCAGTTCCGCCACGATTGCATGTAGGGAATTTTATCCGAAACTTTGTTAATTGTCTATCTGAAATTCTTTTTTAGTCTTCTTCGTTTATTTGTGTATTTATTGGCAAATACCACTACCGCTGTTGTAGATACTAGAAACGATAAAGCCATTAGCGGTATTGAAACACCAGTTTCCGCAAGTCCTCCACCATTACCGTTACCATTACTACCTCCGTTACCGCCATTCCCACCACCTGTACTAACCGAAATAACTACGCTATTTGTTCCATAATCGATTCTTAATGTATTACCGCCTACTGTAAATGTTGAGCCATTTGGTAATCCGTTGAATGTACCTATTAGAACACCAGTAGATTGAACTATAGTAAAGGTATTACCAGACGTAGGTGTAAAACCCAGAGTTACATTTAATGTCGCATTATTAAGGTTTATACTTCCATCTACATTTAACTGATCGTATTGACTACCCAATGTAGCACCATTAATCTCCACATTAAAATTATTAGTACTTGCAAATGCAACATTACCGGTTACATTCAATACACCAGGACTTAATCCAGGAGCGATGCCTCCTGTCCCTCCACCGACAATTACCCCAACTCTACCTGTACCACCAAGTATTCCTGTTGAGCTTAAATTAACCCCACTCGATGCTTGCTGGCCATTTACAATTAAATTACCAGCGTTTATATTAGTTGATCCATTGTAACTATTGTTGCCTGTAAATGTTTGCGTACCTGTACCTACTTTTGTAACACTTCCAATTCCAGAAATTACACCTCCAAAAGATGCATCACTATTCGCAGCTCCTACCGATAAAGTACCATTACCTAAGGTAACAGCAGAACCTACCTCGCCAGTCAAACTACCTAATGTTTCAGAAAAAGAATTCAAGTCGAATGTAGAATATTGATTTAAGTGCACATTAAGGGTGTCTGGAAATATGTTTACACTAGCATTTTTTCTAACAAGAACATCTCCAAATTCAATAGAAGAAGCAGTAAATGTATTCGCTCCCCCAATTTGAATATAACCTTCTCCAGGATTAAACTTTTGAAATACTAATGAACCATCTATTGACCCACCTATAGCAGATGTAATAGTTAATACCGCATCTCCAAGAATTGTAATATAAGTATTGTCAGCACCTTGTAATGTTATTGAACCACTATAAGTATTTGAACCACTTTCGGAATTCAATGGCCCGTTAAAATTATTACCCACTCCACCAATAGTAAGTGGTTCACTGGCAATTGTTATATTATTACTTAAAGATAAAACACCACCTGCTGCTACAGTCGTTCCTGTAGAACCATTACCTAAAGCACCAGAATTTGTTGCTATAAGTCGTGCTTCGTTACCAATTAATAATGCTCCCGTAAAAGTGTTATTACCTGCAAATTGAATTCCATTACCGACTATAGATATTTGCCCGGAGCCTTGAATAACAGATGTAATGTCACACTTAAAACCCCAGTCGGTTGTTGTATTAATAACTACATCTCCTGTAAATGTGAACGGATCACCCTCAATAGTTGAATTACGATCTACAGTCGATAAGCAGTCTATTGAACTAGCTGAAATTGATACATTTCCAGAATATGTTCGTAAAAACCCACCTTCAATTGTTAACGTAGTAGTGATATCACTACTACCACTTAAATTAACTCTACCATTATCATGAATAAATAAATCCGAGATGTTATTTGTGATAGCTGAATTATCAGTAGAATAAATACCATCTGCGTACACATCCATTGCAGTATTTGCATTAAATTGATCACTCCCAAATAGCATAAAAATTGCACTTTCAGCCAATCCTACTCCATCACCTATTATTATAGTAGAAGAAGGGACAGCTACACCGGAACTTTTATTAAGTCTCAAAGTTCCATTGTTAACATAAGTATCTCCAATATATGTATTACCCTGCGACCCACTCAGAATAAGTACACCTGACTCCTCTTTTATAAGACTCCACGTACCAGATACAACACCGGTTAACTCCAAACTTTGAGTATCCACCCAAATAGTTGAATCAAAGTCCAATGTAACAGGAGCGTTAATAATATTGTTACCTGAAATGCTAGCCAGTACGCCCCTACCATCAGCAGCATATCCTGCACCTTCAAGGATCAGTGAAGTTAAGTCGAGAGTAATATTTCCAAGTGATCCATCCATGTACAAAGAAGACCCACTTGATACTCTAAGAGCAGTCAAGCCGAGAGAGCTAGAAGTTGTTACAACCACTACTCCTTCTTGTATAGTACTTCCACCACTGAAACTATTAGTCCCAGTCAAGTAGACAAATCCTAAGCCTTGCTTGTAGAAATCTTCGGCACCGCTAATATTCCCATTTAAATATAAAGAGGTACCTTCGTCTACAACTCTTACATTTAAGTAATCGAATACTATCTCAAAGTTTAAATCAAAATCAAGAATCCCACTACTATCATCGTCATCAAAGACTAAATCTCCCCGCAAGTAAATTGGGGCGCCGGTAAAGGTGTAACTATTCCAGCCTACAGATATTGCATTAAATGTGGTGTTATCTGGTAAATCGTTTACTGTATCTGTATTAGCTGCTCCTAAAGGGAATACAAGTTCATCGCCATCTGAAAGTCCTCCACAATCCCAGTTTGTAGCTGTACTCCAAAATTCATCATCTGCTCCTGACCACGTACAAACTGCAGCACTAATCTTGTTACTGGAACTAGATATTATCGAAGCCACAATTAGGACAATTGCAGAAACTAAGATTATTGATAAGTGTCTATTACTCCTAATTTTAATCATAAATCCATAATACAGTCATTAAAATATCATTTCAATCTTATTCAAACCCTATTAGATTGGCCTTTACAACAAATCGTTTTTCTGAAGTATATAAAGGAGTACATGTATATAAAGTTATTTCTCTGCCTAAATCAGGGTCGGGATTTCGAATTTCAACTTGGTCAGGGTTTACTAGCATAGTGTTATAGACTCTATACCAAAATTTTCTTCCCTCCCAAGTAATATAAATATCGTCCCCTACTTTTAGCTCTTCAAGATTATAAAAAGTGTTAGTGTTTGGTGGTAGATATTGAAATCTATGTCCTGCAAGCACCATATTACCCTGTACCAATGGGGTTGAGGATTCCTGCTCCCTCCAGACACCTTCGTAAACTTTTAAAACTTCTAATGACTCACCTTCTATTATGTTAGTTGAAACTCCGATTTTAGGAATTAATAAAACATTTTTTTGTTCAGATTCAGTATTAGACTTTAATGTGCTAGTAGTTTTAACATCCAGTGTATTTAATTGAGAAAAAGAGATAGGAATTTGATATTCTTTTGTTGAAAGAGAGTTAAAATAGTATTGTACTTTAGGCCAGTAAGGATAAATTATGTAAATGAATAGAATGACTGTGCATAAAGCTATTAGAAACTTAGGTAATGAAGATTTTTTATTTTCGGTTTTAAGATTTTTAACTTTAAACATTATTCAATATTAAGAATAAATTCCTTAATTAAATTAATATGAAAAAACTCCTTTTAATTTCAGTATTCCTATTATCAACACTTGCTTTACATTCTACACTAAGCATAAAGGTTAAAGCAGTATCTTTTCAATACCCTGAATACAACGTAGATATAAAGGTAAATAAAGATTCAAGTTTTACTGTAAAAGAAAAGGCAGTTTATTTGGTTTACGGAGATTTTCATGGATTGCGAAGAGACTTAACGTTATCCGACCCAAATCGAGATGAATTATGCACAACAAGAAGCAATATATATTGCGGTGGCTTTGATAGAGTTGTAGTTAATTCTGTAAAAGACTTAAAAGGGAACGATATTACTAACAAAGTAGACTTATTTAATAATACCGATGAGGATTCTGGTGTAAAGTCACTACGGTTTGAATGGGAGATATTCCCTGATGGAGAGTATCAATCTGGTGATCAATTTGGCTGGATTTTAGACTATACAATTTACGGCGGAATTATTAATGCAAATAATATTCCGTATTTTTACTGGAACATGCTTCCTGAAAATAGAAATGGTATGGTTGATTCTTCAAATATAAGCATTACACTACCTGGTCAAACACAAGTTAGAGAAAGTGATATTCAAGTATTTAGTTCACTTAAATATTCGCTTAATGTGAACCAAAATGTAATTAATATTGGAATTAAGAATTTACCTTCTGTATCACCATTTACATTGGCTTATAAATTTAATAACGATGAGATTGATTTACCAGGACAAATATCTTATTCGCTTTCACCTGCTTTCGGTTCAAAAATCTTTTTGGATAATGTAGATATTACAGACCAAGTAGATGGGTTAATTAAAGCAGTACCTTCTGGGAATAGGACTGTTAGATTTGAGCATGTAGGCTACAAAACACTAGAACAAACTATTAACGTAATAGCAGGCGAAACACATATAGTCGAAGCAAACCTGGAACCTGAAACATGGATGCAAATCTTTTTATTATTAAATAATGTAATTTGTATTTGTGGGTGCGCGTTAATACCAATATCTTTATTTGGTGTTTACTATATTTTCAGAAAAAGAGGTAAGGATGTTGATATGCCAAAAACTATAATTCCATTATTTAAACCACCAGTAGATACTGCCCCATATATGGTGGGATCTGTAGTTGATGAGCAGGTTGATAAACAAGATATAGTTGGCAGCATTATTGATTTAGCATACCGAGGCTATATAAAAATAAAAGAGGTTACAAAAGATAAAAATTACCAACTTACCAAACTACCTGGCAAGGAAGGTGACAAAGGCCTAAATGCGTTGGAGCAAGATATTTTAAACGCACTATTTAAAAAAGGTGATGAAGTTGAAACTAAGGATTTAGGAAAAACTTTCCCAATGGACTATATAAAGATCCAAAATAATATTTATAAAGAGATGGTAAATCTTGACTACTTTAAACGATCACCGGTATCGACTATTGGGAGCTACGTAGCATTAGGGATATTCTTAGTTGGAATAGGATTAGTAGCGACATTTGCAATTACAGCATTCTTACTATCATTTCTTGGAATACTAACAATATTTACACCTGGTGTAGTTGCTATAGTTGCAGGAATTGCCTTTATAATTGTTGCTAAATTTATGCCAGCAAAAACAGCAAAAGGTAGTAAATTACTTGCTGATATTTTGGGCTTTAAAATGTACATGAATACCGCCGAAAGGTTAACTGTGCAAAAGTTAGAACCAGAAGACTTTGTAAAATATTTGGGTTACGCAATAGTTTTTGGAATTGAAAAACAGTGGGCTAAAAAGTTTGAAGGAATATATAACGGTATGCCTGATTGGTATGAAGGCACTAGCAGCATATACGATGTGTATTGGATTAGTTCATTTGCAAGAAACTTTAGTAACTCTACAGTACAAAGCATGACTCCTGTAACTACAAGTAGTTCATCAGGAAGTGGTTGGAGCGGAAGCGGTTCCTTTGGAGGATTCTCCGGAGGAGGTGGCGGTGGCGGCTCCTCCGGTGGTTGGTAAGATTATAGAGCACTTACTTTATCCTGTAGTCTTTCCAAAAGCTTACTCAACTGAAATCTTCTTAATTCAGTTATTGTAGCTAATAGAGATTGATCTTTTAAAACTACCATAGTCAATTTTGCAATGAAGACATCTCTATTCCTTAACTCTGGGTCTGATGGTACGTAGTTGTCAGGAATAACCATGTTAAGCCTAGCAAATACCTGCACTACTTGATCTCTTAAAGTCGATAACTCTACTTCACCTTTTCTAATTCTTTCTACACTTGTAGCCTGCATTGCGTAGACTTCTGTTAAATTATCAATTAGTTGATTATAATCAACCTTGATAGTCGAATCCTTAAAAAGCTCAATTACCACTTGTGGATAAGTTAGCGGTAATTCTGCTACTCTTGAATTTTCAACCCCTTCATTATAAACCCTAATTGCGTCTTGCAATAGTTCAGGATTCGTTCCAAGCTTTTCAATAATACTCATTGCATCAAAATATTTTTGAGCTGCTTCTCTAAGTTTATAAATTCGCTCTAAAAAGCTTTCTTTTTCTTCAGCATCTTGAGCTCCTTCTAATAATTTTCGTAATTTACGATATTGCTGATTATATGAGTGATAATAAAAGCGAATTCTATCAATCCATTCTTGTTGTTCATGAACTTCATCAACTTGAGATTCATCTTCAATTACATCCATTGGTGTGCCTACCAACCAGTCGGGTGCACCAGATAAGTCATACTCAGTAACTTCTGGACTACCTGTAGAGACTGCTAGATCTTCTGATAACCAATTTGGGTTTTGGGAATCTGCCTGTGTCGGATCACCGTCACCTAATACTCGTGTATTCATAAATTTTCGTATAAAAATTAAATTTCTATCTCATAATAAACGTAAAAATTACCAATTGTAAAGACTGTGTATTAAAACGAAACACTGATGGACTTTTCTAATGAGTCTAAAGTATTAGGATTACCTAATGTAGATGAAGGCAATAGCGAAACAGAAGTGAACCTACCTGGCTCTTTTAATTTGTTAAATATTATTTTAGTAAGGTTTTCAATTCCTACTAAACCAGCTGAACTTTTTGTAGTAATTTGAATCGAAATTTTACCTTCTGCTGAGTCGATTTTTTGATTTAATGCAATTATATTCGAAGGCATAATAATATCTTCTACTTCAAATAGGTTTTTATCGTAAGCAAGTTCAATACTACCTTCGGTGATTTTTTGAGTATCAAGAATTTGAGCATTTACATCAATTACAATTTTATCGGGGTAAACAATATCGTCTTGTGTTTGGCTTAGCCCTACTATGTTATATACATTAGCAGAAGATGAATCTATAGAGTTGTTGCCATTAATAATACTTAATAAATACACTCCACCCAATACAGCTGCGGCTGTTCCTGCTATTAATAATATGATTCTGAATCTTTCCATAGTAATTTGTTGTTCTAATTACATTAAACCATAAAGTTGTTATTTTTACACGAGAATTACCCAGTACCTTACTTAGTATATGCAGTATAATATACGGTTTGCGTATAAACACCAAAAGGCGTGGCAGTAGATATTGCTGCACCATGAGTGACTGTAAAGTGATGTCCTGTAGTTGCCTTGTCACTAGTTTGTGTGCTGGTTGCGAAATCTGTTTCTGTAGTTGGGACAGCCTGATATGCGGATCCATAAGAACCACTTGCTGTGAATCTAGCTCCAGCTGTTGAAATATAAAAGCCATAAGCTTCTGTTCCAGCGGATATAGCACCTGATGCTTGTGTAAGGTTAGTTGTACCGTTTGTCATCTGACCACCAGCAGACACTCTTACCTTTGCACCAGTTGAAGAGTTTGTTCCCACACCTACATCATAAGTACAAGTGGCAACACTAGTAGTGTAAAGATAGCCCAGATTACATGTATTTGGATTCGACATTAAATTTGTTGTACCTGCGTCGTATAAATCGAGCGCCAGTACTGGAGGCACAACGGCCCTTACTTGCACCTGATTTTCGCTAGCTATATAAGCTAAACCCGCACCATAGTCATAAGTAGAGCCTGATCCACCAATATTTGCGGTTATAGAAAAATTATAATTGCCTGCACTTGCAGGAGTAGTTAATTTGTTAGTTCCTCCAATTACGGTTGTTACTGCCGTTGTTACTGACCCGGAAGTTGTAAGAGTACATCTAAAATATCCAGCAATAAATCCAGTACATGTTTTACCAGAAATATTTGTTCCTGAAATTGCAATATCTGCATTTGTTAATGCCGCACCATTTGTAAATGAAGTTGAGTATGTAAATTCAAGAATTGTATTATTAGTTTCTGCAGTTACTGGTGTGTAAACGACAGTTACATTAGTTGATGCCGATACTATTAACGATGCAGGTGTAACTGTCATATTTGTAATTACTGCAGCTTTAATATCAAGAACCAAGCCTGAGAGTGGCAATGATAGTAATAATATAACTAAAAAATATTTACTGTTAATGTAAGTAGCTATTTGTGATTTCATAATTTCGGTTAAGTGGTTAAAGTTTACATTATTATTAACACTTTTTGTTAAGAATACAATGATATGAGAAAAAAAGGGGCACCCTTTCGGGTGCCCCTTAATGTAGCTAAAGATTTTTATTATTTACCTTCGCCTAAGATCTTTTCCATAATATTTCTTGGAACTTCTGCGTAGTGGCTTGGTTCCATATTTGGAGCTGCAGTACCTGATGTTAAGTTTCTTAGGTCAGAAACATAACCGAATA
>CAYUKX010000013.1:16378-21141 GCA_964445405.1 uncultured Candidatus Saccharibacteria bacterium | reverse complement strand
CAAGAACAAATAACCTCAAAAACATTAACTTAGATATTCCCAAAGATAAACTAACCGTTATTACAGGCCTTTCCGGTTCAGGAAAGTCATCTTTAGCATTCGATACAATTTATGCCGAAGGTCAAAGAAAGTACGTTGAAAGCTTATCAGCTTACGCACGTCAATTTTTAGGGTTAATGGATAAGCCAGATGTAGATACAATAGAAGGTCTTTCACCAGCTATTTCAATTGATCAAAAAAGTACAGGCCACAATCCTAGGTCTACTGTTGGTACTGTAACAGAGATTTACGATTATTTAAGACTTTTATTTGCAAGAGTTGGCCACCCAAGAAGTCCAATAACAGGTAGAAGACTTGAAAAACAAACAGTTCAACAAATTGTTGACGACGTTTTGGGTTTTTACGAGAAATTCAATAAAGATTTAACAGATAAAAAAGAGATAAAAATACTAATATTATCACCTTTAATAAAAGCCAGAAAAGGTACCTACGAAGAGTTATTTACTAGGTTCCTAGGCCAAGGTTATGCAAGAGTAAGAGTTGATGACCAAGTCTATTCTTTAGAAGAAGATATAAAACTTGATAAATTTGTAAAACATAACATAGAGCTAGTTGTAGATAGACTTGTAGTAAAAGAGGATTCTAAAACAGACCCTGAACTATTAAAAAGATTAACTGATTCTATCGAGCTTTCACTAAACTTAGGTAACGGCGAAGTTTATATTAACCTTGTTGATGCAAAGGACTTAAATAAACATATAGAAACTGCTGCAGTAAGAGTAGAAGATAACGGTGACATTTTTTATTCAGAAAAGTTGGTTGACCCTGAAAGTGGTCAATCTTTCCCAGAAATTGAACCTCATACATTTTCTTTTAACTCACCATTTGGTGCTTGTCCTGTTTGTAACGGCTTAGGCAGTATAAAAGAAATTGATGCTAGCAACATCTATAATCCAAGACTAACAGTTGCTGAAGGCGGGATTTACCCTTGGGCAAGAGTTATAGAAAACGAGGATTCCTATAGTTACAGCTTATTAGAAGCTATGGCAAAAGCAGAAGATATATCTTTAAGAACTGCAATCGGTAAGCTAACTGAGGATGCACTTAATAAGATTTTATATGGAACTGGCAGTAAGGAATACAAAGTTGAATACACAAACATGTATGGTCAAGCAAGGTCTATGATGACAACATTTGAAGGTGTTATTCCCAATTTATTAAGAAGGTACAACGAAACAGATTCAGATTACATTAAAAACGAAATTGAACAATACATGTTCGAAAAGGAATGTAATGAATGTCATGGCTACAGATTAAAAAAGGAAGCTTTAGCAGTAACAATAAGAGGATTAAATATTGTCGATGTTGGCAATATGTCTATAGAAGAATGTGTAGCTTGGTTTACTAAATTTGAAAAGCCAGCTGACGAATCAGATATTATAGAAAAATCAACACTTCACGATGTCTTTAACCTAAAAAGTATAAAAGCTCACGAAGATGATATTAGTGTATCCGAAAAAGAAATTGGCAAACAAATCTTTAAAGAGATTGGTACAAGATTAAACTTTTTGGTATCTGTTGGGTTAGATTATTTAACTTTAAATAGAGCTGCAAGAACATTATCGGGTGGTGAATCACAAAGAATTAGATTAGCTAGTCAGATAGGAACAGGATTAACAGGTGTTTTATATGTTCTAGATGAACCATCAATTGGTTTACACCAGCGAGATAACGAAAAGTTAATTCAAACCTTAGAAAAACTAAAAGAAATTGGTAATACAGTTATCGTTGTTGAACACGACGAAGATACAATTAGAAAAGCTGATCATGTTGTAGATATTGGCCCAGGTGCAGGAGAACATGGTGGCCAAGTTGTTGCCGAAGGGTCTGTTGAAGATATGATTAATTCACCTGATTCAATTACAGGAAAATACTTAAGTGGCGAGATAAAAATAAGCAAAGAAGCTATTTATAAAGATCTAGAAAAAATTCAAGCACTAGAGCGCACAAAGGAGACTACAGAAAAGAAAGGCAATCTTATTTTTAGAAACGTTACGCACCATAATTTAAAAGGTGTAGACCTTGAAGTCCCACTTGGCAAATTCGTTGCTGTTACAGGTGTTTCAGGATCTGGTAAATCATCTTTAATAAACGATGTTTTATACAAAACTTTAGCAAAACAGTTATATGGAGCTAAAGATAATCCTGGTAAATACGGTGAAATGCGTGGCTTAGAAAATATAGATAAAGTAATCGATATTGATCAGTCACCTATTGGTAGAACACCAAGATCAAATCCTGCAACATATACTGGAATATTCAATATTATTAGAGAAATATTTGCTCAAACCAAAGAATCCAAAGTAAGAGGTTATAAAGCAGGAAGATTTAGTTTTAATGTTAAAGGTGGAAGATGTGAAAAGTGCGAAGGTGCTGGTGTAATAAAAATCTCAATGCAATTCTTACCTGACGTTTACGTTACTTGCGAAATATGTAATGGACACAGATATAACAGAGAAACATTACAAATTGATTACAAAGGTAAAAATATTTCAGAGGTTTTAAATATGACTGTAGAGGAAGGTGCAAAGTTCTTTGAAAATATCACAACAATTTCTACTAAATTAAAAACTCTTGAAGATGTAGGACTTGGCTACATAAGATTAGGCCAAGGAGCAACAACATTATCAGGAGGAGAATCACAAAGAGTAAAACTTGCAAGTGAATTATCTAAACGATCAACTGGCAAAACACTTTACATTCTTGATGAACCAACTACAGGTTTACACTTTGAAGATGTAAGAAAACTATTAATTGTTTTACATGGATTAGTATGCAAGGGTAATTCTGTATTAGTAATTGAACATAACCTTGATTTAATAAAAACTGCTGATTGGATTATTGATCTTGGACCAGAAGGTGGTCAAAAAGGCGGTTACATTATTGCAGAAGGAACACCAGAGCAAATAGCGGCAACTCAAGAAAGTTACACTGGTCAATGGTTAAAAAAAATTATGTGAGTACATTTTAGTAAATAATTGTACTAACATTATAAATATCGTGTATTAAATGAAGGCACCTGTAACTTTTGTAAAAACACTTCCCCATTTAAGTCCCTATTTTATAGATAAGGGAAGGCTAACTATATCTACTAATATAAATTCACCATACACTCTTAAATTTCTAGAAGAATTAGACGTATTAAAGAAATCCGATATTAGTTTTAAAAAGTTAGTTGATGCGATTTCTAAAATGTTTATAGATAGAGCAGATGTAATAACTCAGAAAAATGAGTTTTCTATTAAAGGTGATATTATTTCTATTTGGCCAATTGGCTTTGAACACCCTATTAAACTAGAATTTTTTGGCGATGATTTAGAAAAGATGTATTTTTATGACGAGACATATTCAAGAAAAATTGAAGATGTAGATTTTTTAGTACTCAGTCAATTTAATCTAGATGACATTTCAGAAAGAAATTCAATAAGTATTGATTACAGTAAAGACTCCGATTTAAAAAACTACCAACGAATAGTATTTTCAAATTCACTTCTTGTAGATAAAAGTGACGACTACGAAATAGTAAAAACTGATTTTGCATATCCGAATTTATACTATTCAAGATTCGACATATTAGAAAAAGAAATTAAAACATATTCAGCACAAGGTTATTCTATATACATTTCTACAAAGAACATCGAACATGTACCAGATAATCTACTAGAATACACACACTCTTCAAACTTAGATTTTTTAAAGGAATCTAAAAATCACTTTGTTCAAAACCTATTAGCAAATCAATCTACAAATAATTTACCTGCTGGGTTTGTATCAAAACAATTACATTTAGTTTATTTAACTGATCGTGAACTTTTTGGAAGCATTTTTTTAACAAGACCCGAACGTTCAAAAAATGATTCAAGTAATATAAAAAGATTGTTAAGACAATTCGAAGGCAATATAGAAATTGGTGACTATGTTGTGCATCAAGATTATGGAATTGGTATTTACTCTGGTTTAACCCAAGAAGATGTTGATGGTGTAACAATGGAATATTTGCTTTTGACTTATGCAAATAATGATCAACTATATGTTCCTATTCACCAGGTAGACAAAATTACCAAATTTATTGGACCAGATAACGTTCCTCCAAAACTAACTAAACTAGGTAAAGGTAGCTGGGAAGCATCAAAAGAAAAAGTTAAAAAGACAACACAAATATTAGCTAAAGAATTAGTTGAACATTATGCATTGCGTGAACTTGCTAAAGCAACCCCAATAAAAAAAGAAGATTCAAAAGAATATAATAAATTTGTAGATGAATTTAAGTTTAAAGAAACTGAAGACCAGCAAAGAGCGATAAACGAAATTATAAGCGACTTAGAAAAACCATTACCAATGAACCGACTTTTAGTAGGCGATGTTGGTTTTGGTAAAACTGAGGTATTTATGAGAGGTGCGTTTAAGGTTGTGGAAAATGGTGGTCAGGTAGCAGTTTTAGCACCTACAACAATACTAACTTCTCAACATTCAGCTGTATTTAAAGAACGATTTAAATCATTTCCCTACAAAATTGCATATTTATCTAGATTTAATACGGCAAAAGAAAACAGAAAAATCATCGATCAAATTAATCTAGGGAAAATTGATATTGTGATTGGTACACATAGGTTATTAAGTACAGATGTTAAATTTAAAAACCTACAACTATTAATAGTAGATGAAGAACAAAGATTTGGAGTTAAACAAAAAGAAAAAATAAA
>CAYUKX010000013.1:0-16278 GCA_964445405.1 uncultured Candidatus Saccharibacteria bacterium | reverse complement strand
TACCAATTACGTGGAAGAGTTGGTAGATCAACAAGAGAAGCTTATTGTTACTTAATGTATTCAGGAAAAACAGTTGAAGATCAACTTAATGAACAAAACATTTCAGATGAGAAGTTAAAAAAAGCAATGTATAGAAAATATGTGGAACGATTACAGGCTATAGTAGATAACCAAGAATTAGGTGCAGGATTTAGAGTTGCTAGTAGAGACTTAGAAATTCGTGGCGCAGGCTCTTTATTAGGTGAACAACAAAGTGGATTTATATCTTCAATTGGTTATGCAATGTACATAGAAATGCTTGCAACCGAAGTAGAAAGAATTAGGCATTCATAAATACATTACAACTTCACCTACATTTCATATTAAATTCATAAGTAAAAGCTAAATTTATAACAATACTATTTGTGAAAACATCTTAGTATGGTATTTTAAAAGGAATACCAACTTAATTGTTGAACAAAATATTTAATTAATTGTTAAGTTTTACTTTATGGACCACAAGCCCGTAAAAAATGGAGAGGACGAAGTGATTACAATCAACATTCAGCCCTACATAACTCCAATCTCTATTTTACTTTCCGCAATAATTATTGCTTCAAGTATTTTAATGGGACTAAATAATGTTGCTACTGCTTTTAAAGGTGGAGTAACAACTACTGCGGGGACTACAACTACTGGAACTACTACTACAGATACTGCAACAGGAGCAGTTACTGTTTCAAAGGATCAAGTAGCGGCTTTATTTAATGATTCTTCAAATATCACTTTTGGTGATACAAGCAAGAAGGTATTGTTTGCAGAATTCTCTGATCCATCATGTCCTTACTGTCATATTGCTGCAGGTAAGAACGGTGAATTGAATAAAAGTGCTGGAACAACATTCACTTTAGTTGCTGACGGTGGTACATACGTGGCTCCAGTTGTTGAATTCAAGAAATTAGTTGATTCAGGAGAAGCTGCTTACGTATGGAAATACACCAATGGTCATGGAAATGGAGAAATGGGCTCAAAGGCAATGTATTGTGCACATGAACAAGGTAAGTTCTGGGAAGTACACGATCTACTATATTCGAATGCAGGTTACAATCTGTTAAACAATACAGTTAAAAACGAGAAATCTCAGGCAGGAGCTTTGGCTGACTTCTTAGCTAATGCAGTTGATAAATCATTTATGAAAGGTTGTCTTGAGGGAACTAAATACGATAGCAAACTTGGAACAGACCAATCAGAAGGTGCTACATTAGGAGTTTCTGGAACACCAGGCTTCTTTATTAATGAAACTAACTTTGCAGGAGCATATAGCTACACAGACATGCAGTCAGTTGTTGAAACTGCTTTAGCAAACTAACATAAAACTAAATTATGTTTACTGCGGTAGAAATACCGCAGTTTTTATTGCAGTTTTTTTAGTAAGGTTTAAAATTATAATATGAAACTACAACGACTACTTTTGGTCATTCCAGCATTAGTACTAATTTTGTTAATTGCAAATGGTTTAAGTAAAAGATCTCAAGATTTTGGATTAGTATATCCAACAACAAATAAGATTGATTATTTCTCAAATCCAAATCTGAGTGTAACACCTATAAATAGCAAAATGACAAGACAACAGGTGGCGCAAACTGCAAAGAGCAAGCCTTGTTTATTCATTTATAGTAATAAGGTTTATCAAATCCCATTACAGTTTTTTGATATTCACGTAGGTGGTTCAGATGAACTAGTTCAAGGTTGTGGAACAGACATAACATTCAGTTTTAATACAGTACATTACTCATCAACGGCAAAGGAACTATTAAATAGGTTCTACTATGCAGAGTTAAAGGACTAGTTTGTAGTATAATTCGGCTATGACTTCAAAAGAATACGAAAAATCATTAAACAATGCATTTAGCAGATTCAGAAAAGAAAATTCATCCGAGCTAATAAATGGAAGTAAATTCTTTGAACAAATCGGCTCAACATTATTAGAAGATATTCCATACAAAAATCAGCTAGCAGTTAAAGAATCTGTACTTAAAGACTTGCTTAAAGAAAATACACCTAAAGAAGTAATTGAAAACGCAAAGATAATTGCATCTCCTTTACAGACACACTATCGATTCAAAGCGGAATTTGTAACTAGTTTTAATCCTAAATTTGAACCATTTAATCGCTTTGGACAACGTAAAAAAGGCAACTTTAATTGGGTTGTAGATCTTGACGAATACATACTTATTGAACCTGAAGTATTTAAAAAGGTAAGACAAGTTTATGATTTTGCAATTTCGTTAGAATTGAATGGTTACGATCTCAGACAAAATACTGGGGACCTACGGTATTTAACAATAAAATCGTACAAAAATGCTTCTATGCTAATTATTACAAGTGCTAATAATGATCAAAGATTTGAAAAGGTAATAGATTTTGCAAAAAACCTTGGATTTGATTCTGTATATTGGTTATTAAATAACACTAAGCATGACTCTTTCGAAGGCGATATTATAAAATTTGTTGGTCAAGAATATATTAATATACCAATAAAAGTAAACAGTGCTGAATTTAAATTTAGTGTAGGACCGTTTACTTTCTTTCAAAATAATATTTATTGCTTTGAAGTCTTGCTTGAATATCTTGATAAGTTTATTACTGATAATAACTTTAAAGACTATGCGCTTTACGATCTTTATTCCGGAGTTGGTCTTTTTGGAATTATCTTTGCAAGGTATTTTGATTTTGTTAAAAGTATAGATATTGTTCAAGAAAGTATAGTAATGGGTAATAAAATAAA
Organism: uncultured Candidatus Saccharibacteria bacterium; assembly: GCA_964445405.1. Classification (GTDB taxonomy): domain Bacteria; phylum Patescibacteriota; class Dojkabacteria; order J137; family J137; genus Brojett037. The sequence goes on along the minus strand of CAYUKX010000013.1, from coordinate 13,511 downwards.
AGAAATCAATAATATAATGAATATTGATTTTGAAGCAAGAGATATTAAAGATATGCACTTTACACCCGTCAATAAAAGTATAGTAATTGTTGACCCTCCAAGAAATGGTTTGGAACAGAAAGGTATAGAAAATATACTAGAAATTAAGCCAGAGTACCTAATATATGTGTCTTGTAACGCTGTAACCTTTAATAACGACTTAGTCGAATTGAATAAATTATATTCAGTTATTGACCTAGCTTTTTTTGATACTTTTCCACAGACATATCACGTAGAATGCTTATGTATAATGAAAAGAAATTAAATGCCATTGTTTAAATTATTGACTTTAAGATAAGAAAACAATAGTATGAATTAGTATTAAATTTATTACTTATGGGAGTTTTTGACGGAAAAAAATTAAGTACCCAGGAACACTTAGACATTGAAGATATTAGAGATGACTTGGTGATATTAAAGAATGGTAGAGTTGCATGTGTAGTAGAAACAACATCAATTAACTTTGATCTTTTAGATGGTCAGGAGCAAGATGCAAAAATATACTCTTTTGCCGCTTTTTTAAATTCTATAAGATTCCCAATACAAATAGTAATTCGAACTCAAAGAACTGATATTGCAAAATACCTTAGTCTATTAGATGACTATAAGTCTAAGATTACATCACAGCCAATCATTAATCAGGTAAGCATTTATCAGGATTTTATACATAATCTTACCGAAACTACACAAATTTTAGATAAGAGATTCTATACTGTGATCCCTTCTTTGCAAATGCCTGTTGTTACAACAAGCTTTGTTAAGCAATTATTTGGAAAGAAGGAACGATTAGTAAATATAAATCAGCTATTAAAAAAAGCTAAAGAAGAGCTTGTCCCAAAAAGGGATACAATTATTAAGAACTATGGCAATATGGGTATTGCCGCAAAACAACTTCAAAACGACGAATTAATTAAGCTATATTATTCAGTATACGAACCAGACAAGAGCGGTCTTGAAATTCTAAATCTAAGAGAAAGCGATGCTGCTACTGGTATGGTAAGTTCAAAATTTAATTAAATAAAATGGGACTTTTCGACTTTTTATCACCAAAACCAAAGGCAACCACACAAGCTCAAGGTGCTGTATCAGCTAAAGAACTTGAAGCTCTAAGAAAGGAAAATGAAGCAATTCAAAAATTTACTCAAGGACTAATTGATATAAAAGATATCATTGCTCCATCGGCAATAGAAGTTAATTTTAACAACTTAATAATAGGACATAAATTCTTTAGATCTTATTTTGCTGTAAGTTTTCCAAGTGTTGTTGTTCCTAACTGGTTAGAACCAATTATAAACTTTGAATATCCAATTGATTTAAGTACATTCTATTACCCTAGAGATACAGCTGAAATTCTTTCAATATTAAAAAGAAAGATTGCAGAAATGCAAGCAACAATTAATATTCAAATGGAATCAGGACAAGCAGCAGATCCAATAGTTAAACAACAACTAGAAGATGCATTAACTTTGCAAGAACAACTTGCTGCAGGCAATGAGAAATTCTTTCAATATGCTTTATATGTAACTGTTCACGCAGATACAATGGAAGAACTTGAAAAGATTTCAAAGAACCTTGAAGCAACTATGGCAACTCTTGGAATTATTATAAAAGTTGCTACATTACAACAAGAAGAAACTTTCCAAAGCTGTATCCCTTATGGAATGGATAAAATTGGAATGTTAAGAAACCTAGATACAACAGCAATTGCAACAACATTCCCGTTTGTATCTTCTGAACTTACCATGGAAAAGGGAGTTCTTTATGGAGTTAACTTACACAATAGTTCTCTTGTTATCTTTGATAGATTTTCTCTACCAAATGCAAACTCAGTTGTACTAGCCAGCTCCGGTGCTGGTAAATCTTACACTGTAAAACTTGAAGCAGTAAGATCGCTAATGCTTGGAGTAGATATTATGATAATTGACCCTGAAAAGGAATTTGATAGACTTTGTAACGCTGTTGGTGGTGAATATATTTCTTTTTCACAAGATGGTTCCCAAAAGCTTAATCCATTTGAATTATCAGGAGTATATAGTCCAGACGAAGACGAATTAAGATTTAAAATCTTAACACTTTCTGGATTAATAAAAATGATGTTAGGTGGAACAATATCTGCTGAAGGCTCAGCTATATTAGATAGAGCTTTAATACTAACTTATAAAGAAAAGGGAATAACACCAGATCCATCTACGCATACAAAAGAGCCACCTTTATTAGAAGACTTATACAAAATTTTGAACGCGATGAGTGAAGAAGAAGCTCATGTTATGGCTAGAACACTAGAAAGATACATAAGAGGTTCTGCATCAGGAGTATTTGATAGATCATCAACTGTTAATATTCACAATACATTTACAGTATTTAGTATTAGAGATTTAACTGATGAACTAAGACCAATGGCCATGTACGTCATGTTAGATTATATATGGACAAAAATTAGAAAAGACAAAAGAAAAAGATTACTGATAGTTGACGAAGCTTGGATTATGATGCAACACGAAGATGCAGCGAGATTTGTATATTCAATTGCAAAGAGAGCTAGAAAATACGGATTAGGATTAACAACAATCACACAAGATGTAGATGACTTTTTAACATCAGATTATGGTAAAGCAATTGTAAGTAATGCTGCTTTACAAATACTGTTAAAGCAATCACCATCTTCAATTGATAAACTACAGAAGGTATTTTACCTAACAGATGGTGAAAAACAATTTTTATTAGCAGCAGGTATTGGGCAAGGAATATTCTTTGCTGGAGCGAATCATGTAGCTATTCAAGTTGTAGCTAGTGAGAATGAACACAATTTAATAACTACAAATCCTAATGAACTTTTCAAAAATCCGTTAAGTCAAAATACTAATCCGCTAGAAAAAGAGGAACAAAAACCTGTTGAAGATCCTGGTGTACAAAGTCCTGGAGTTGATAAACTTGATATGTACGCAGCAGCGGATGCAAAAGCAGGTGATATGCCTCCCGCTCAATAGTAAGTATTTTGTAAGAAAAATTTCCTAAACTTAAAGTATTAATTTTTTATATATTCATTTATGAATATGCAAACCTTAATACTTATGGGGCATACTACAAAAGATGCTGAAAGTATTTCTTCAAAAAAGAAGACAAAATTTACCAAGTTTAGTGTTGCAGTAAACGACTTTAATGCAAAAACTAAAGAAGAGAAAAGTTCTTTTTATGATGTGTTAGTTTTTGGCAAACAAGCTGAAGTAGCCTTTGAAAAGATTAAGAAGGGAGATATGGTGATGGTTATGGGAAAACCAGAAACAGAAGCCTATATTTCTAAAATTACAAACGAACCTAAGGCTCAAGTTACAGTTACAGCAGATAGTTGGAGAGTTTTAAAGTAATTGTGATAAAATCGGGGATGCAAATTGAACAATGTATCCCCAAAATATTTAGCACACTTGAAGGACCAATGTTGTTTGAGGTACCAAGATCACCTCATTGCTTTAGGGTAGAAAAGCTAATGCTTAATAAAATTGAAATACCAGATGTTAATGTATTACTTGCACATGCAGGATGGTTACTAACTAAAAGTGGTAAATTTATTTGGTGCTTTAATGATGGACAGGAAGTGATAGAAGTAAGTAATTCAATTGATACAATACCTGATATTATAATTGCCTGCTCAAACCATGGTTACTTTCTAGATAGAGAACCTCACATACAAGAACTGAGCGCAGAGCAACAATTACCTGATATTTCTCAACAAATTCCAGTGTCTACTTCGTTCTTTTATAGAGTTAATCCTCGCGTTTCTGTTCCACCAATTTGGAACTATGATCCATTACAGAATTCTTTAGAGCAATTGAATGTTACAGTTGATGATAGAGGTCTAATCAAAAGAGGGAAATTACTAGAGTACTATGAAATGTAGTTAACCAAGTAACCCAGCTACATGTCCACTTGCCCATGCCCAACTCAAATTAAATCCTCCTACATCTCCATCAACATCTAAAATTTCACCACAGAAATATAAGTTTGGAGTAATATTAGATTCTAATGTTTTTGCATTTATTTCAGGTGTATTTATACCACCTGCAGTAAATTCGGCCTCATTCCAGCCTCTAGTTGCGGAAACGCTAACAACATAGCCAGTTAAGCCTTTTACAAGTCGATTTTTAGTATTTTCATCTAATTCTCCAACTTTTATCTGCTTTTCCAAGTTTAAAACTTTTAATAGAGTTGCAGGAATCTTATTTGGGAATAAACCAAACATACTTTCTTCCAATGTTAAAGTTGGTCGTTTACTCCATCTAACGTTTAAAATCTCTCGTACTTCTTGTTCAGTTTTTCCAGGAAAGAAATTTAATCGTAATTCAACATTATTTTTATTAAACCTATTTATCTGAATAGAAATCTCTCGACTCACATTTAAAATTGCAGGTCCACTAAATCCATATTGTGTAAACATAACATCATCAGTTCGAGTTTTAATTTCTTTGCCCTCAATTATTGAAGTAACTTCAATTTCCATTTTTGTACCTTGCAACTCTTGTGACAATGCATTCTTTGAAACTAAGGGTAGAGCAGATGGCACAGGAGTAACAATACTGTGCCCAAAACTCTGTGCTAATGTGTACCCTGATCCATTTGAACCTAATGCAGGATATGTTTTACCACCAGCAGATATAATTAAGTACTTACAATTGTATTGTCCAGAAGCTGTAACTTTTCCTTCTTGATTTAATAGATTGGTGTTAAGAATAAAACCTTGTTCAGTTTTAGAGGCACTAGTAACTTCTGTGTTTAAATGAATATCCACGCCAAGTATTTTAAGTTCATTTTCTAACAGTGCAGTTATTGTTTTAGCTTGATCGGTAACAGGGAATAATTTTCCAATGTCGGTTTTCCGTTCTACGTAAAGTTCCACACCCAATTCGTTAAAAAAAGAAACTATATCTTGATAAGAAAATTGAGTTAAAACATCCTTTATAAAATTTGACTCTGCTCCGTAATATCTTTTTTCAAGATCTTTATCTAGGTTAATGTTTGTTATATTACACCTGCCCGCACCACAAACAAGAATTTTTCTTCCGAGAGCAAAGGTCCTATCTATAATTGCAACTTTAAGTTTAGAATTTTTACGTTTTGCAGATATTGCTGCCATTTGCCCTGCAGCACCTCCGCCTATAATTATTAGATCGTAGTTATTCATATTAGTGTCTCAATTTGGTCAGCAACAATTTGTGCCGCATTTAATTTAATAAGTTTTAATGCTGATTCTTTTACCTCTTGTAAATCTTTGTTATTTGCAGACTTACCGTTATTAAGTTGATTTCTTAAAAGTAGTATTGTCTGATAAAGTTTTTGAGGAGTTAATCCATTCTGAGTTAAATATATTCCCAAACCTGCTTGCTCTACAAACTTTGCATTTTTTATTTGCTCATCGTGAGAAGTTTGAGGAATTGATATTAATACACATAATTTACCTAAGGCAAGAATTTCAGCAACAGTATTTGCTCCAGATCGACCAACTATTATATCTGCTTTATTTAATACCGTACCCACCTGTTTAGAATTAATGTAATCTACAGGAATATATCTATTTGTAATATCTTTGTTTAAAGAGTTTTTAATATGTAAAGCTTGTTCATTATCTTTTGTTACATTTGAATTGCCGGTTTGATGTATTACATTAAAATCTTTTAATAAATCTTCAAGAATATCGAATATTCTTGAATTGATTTCATGAGCACCTTGGTTACCACCATAAACAAGTATTGTAGGCAATGTTGTATTAATATTTACTAATAATGATTCATCTTGTATCTCGAAAACATCACTTCGAATTGGGTTGCCTGTAAACACTACCTTATTTGCATTAAAATACTTAGCAGAATCTTCCCAAGATATAAAAACCTTAGTAGCAAACTTAGAAATTATTTTATTTGCCAGACCTGTAACTATAGTTTGCTCATGAGTTGCAATTTTAATACCATTTATATATGCCGCAAATACTATTGGAAGCGCTAAGTAACCACCAAAAGACATTACTAAACTTGGCTTCTCTTTACGAATAATTGTGAATGCGTTAATAAATCCTCCTACAATAGCAAATAGGTTTTTTATACCGTAAATAAACGTTGAAGGGCTCCAATCTCTAATAAGCTTACCAGTCTTTAAATGGTAAAAAGGGATGCTTAATTCATTTACTGTATTATATTCTGCAGATGGTGTATTACTACCAGACTGATTATACTTATGACCAACCCATACAAAATTAGTATATCCCCGTTTTTTAAGCTCATTTATAACAGCTACTGCTGGAGTTAAATGTCCGCCAGTAATTAATATCTTTTTATTATGATTTTCCATACTTTATAATAATATACACTGATTATACCTTATTCAGCCTTATAGATAATGACTGTAAAAGTTATCCTTAAATAGTACCTGTCCATTTTCGCTTACAGTTCTGTCAAATGAACCTTTAAAGTTTGTTGTACTAAATTTGTCCCAAACCTTCCAATTACTAAGTTCAACTTGTCGCTTTTGTGCTTTAGAGCTGGTTAAAATCTCTACAGTATTATATTGATAATCTGAGTCTTTAGAATAGCTGACTTTTAACAAAATTGGGTACTCTGAATCATTTTTGAACTTAAAGTCAACAACGGGAGTTGTAAAGTACGCAGCATCAACAATATTTAATGGGTATCCCCATTCATAAGAAGGAACTGAAAACGCATGGTAACTTCTATCTACAACCTTTAAACCTGATTCAAGCACTGCTCTGAATAGTGTTGTTGTTGAGTTACATATGCCACCAGCAATAGGCCTTCCACTTTTAGTTGTTCCGTTAGATTGAGGTTGAATGGCTTTTATATAAGAAAATTCTTCACCAGAATTAACAACTGTCTTATTAATTTCATCTAACCCAAACATTGTATAGGCAATTACAAAGTTGTCATATCCATTCCTAATTAGTTCAATTCTAGTTTTTCCTTCACCAATCTTTTGAGTAAAATCAAGAATAGGTAAACCTAAACTCAGCACCTCAGGTTTTACTACCTTATAGATTAAAGGGTTTGAATCAAGATTCGAAGAGCTTATCCATGAATAAATTGATACAACTGTAGCATCCTTGTCTAGTAAATGACCTTCAACGTAATTATTATATAAGTATATTTGATTATTAATAATCTCGTATGTTCCATCTTGAGCTGCTACGTCTGAATTGTTTTTATACGCTTCTAAATGCTCGTTAAGAATTTGAGAATCAATAATTTTCCATGTTGGAACTCCGCTTAAATCACGTAACTCAAACAAGTCTTCAAACTTTAAATTAGTATAAGCTAAACTATCTATAAAGTTTTCCTGTATATTTCTATAATCTGCAAAATATTTACTACAACCGATATAGATTTCTTTTTCAGTAGGATCAGCTAGATAGTCCTCAAGCTCAAATTTGAACTCTGTTTGAGCTCTTATAGAGCCGATAATATCTTGTGCTAAAACAGTACTGTTTACACTCGAAATCGGGTAGCTATTTTTTATGCATTTAAAAATGGAACCTTCAATAGCTGATTTTTTACTACCTGCATTTATGCTTAATTTTGATAGAAAAGATTGTGTATTAAGTGAATATTCTACATCTACTTTTACACCCTTTATTATATTTAGACCACTAGCAATTACCTTTAAAATATCGTCACCTTTTCCGTAATTTACTAGATTATATGTATCTACCGCAATTTCTAGTTCATTAGTCGGAATACTTAAATGTTCATTCTCAAAGGTTAGATTGAACCTTTCTGGTAGGTTAATTAACGCTTGTTCTTGTACTTTTTGCTTTAGTTCATCTTCAGATGAAAATGATAAATCGGAGCTATTTACCCACACATTAGGCAGTACGCTTCTGGCAAAAACAGTATTTACCGAAATATAGTATCCTAGGCCAAAAAGTACCACAATAAACATGGTCACAATTAGGTAATACAAAGCATTTTTTAACTTCATATTACTATATTATATTTATATTCTTAGACATTCAACTTTACAGTTTCAATAGACAGAAAACTTGGTTTTAGATATAATCTCAGATATGCGAATGTAGTTCAATTGGTAGAACGCTTCCTTGCCAAGGAAGAGGTCGCGAGTTCGAGCCTCGTCATTCGCTTTTTTGATTTAAATCCCTCGTTTTAATAAGTCTTTTAATCCCAGAAACCTTTGGCTCGAACGAGTTCGACTATTAAGGTCAAGCTGAGACAAACTAATGTAGTCGAGGCTTATGACCTAATCTGATCCCCGAAGGGGGAGCCTCGTCATTCGCTTTTTGATTAATTTCCCCTTTTTTGTTGATTCTTAAGCGTTCGAACACTTAATACACCAAGTAAGACAATGCCTGCAATAAAAGCTATCCACTGGCCTTTAAACAAGTTTATATACGTCCAAAACCCAACAATTATATAAAAGCTTGATAGTAGCCAGCTTTCCCATTTAGAGTTTAAAATTGAAGTTTTTTTAGAAATTAAGGTAATAATAATACTGCCAAGCAATCCCGAAATAAACCACCCAAAATAATTGCTTAATGGAACTGAGTATAAAAAGCTTTTATCCTGCCAAATCCACATATTTAAAGCAACAGCTCCCGGATCAAGAACAAAATCAGCCCAGACTAGTATTAAAGCACTTAGTAGTAGCAATATATATTTATTTTTTATATTAAAACTATGCGCAACTATATAACTTGCTAACACCATTGGTACCCATGCAAAAGCGATTGCCCAAGGTACTGTATCGAGTATTTTTAAACCTACGTTAGATGTGTATTCAAATGCTCCGTAAGGAAACCCGGTTTTTATCGAAAAGTATTCAAATGTAATTGCGAAGATTCCAAGAATAGAAAATATGACTAATGCTTTAGCATTACCAACACTTTTATATAATCCATATGCACTTGGAATTGCAAAAAGTAGAATAAATAACGAAGACAATTGATTGAATTCTGAGCTTGTTGGTACTGTAGCAGTAAAAAAAGCACTAATTAATAAACATACATTTAAGATTACAAGAAAAGCTTTCATATAAAAAATTTATTTATAGCTATAATCCAGAAAATAATAAACCCTGCTATTCCGTTAACATAAGGGAATAACCAGTAAACTTTTGTTAAAAGATTTGGTTTGATAATCACAATTAGTACTAGCAATGAATAGATTAAACTTATACTAAATATTAATAAATTTGCACTTAGTAATATTAAAGAGATACTAAACCACAGTACTAAACAAACAACTAAAGAAAGTTTTTTGCCAAAAAGTATTGCAGATGTTTTTAATTGAGCTAGTTTATCTGCTTCAATGTCAGGAATTGCAGAAAACAAATGCATTGCCGCATTATATGCAAAGCCAATATAAATAAATTGCCAAGGAATAACAGGTTGATTAAACATAAAAAAGCCTATAAAACCAGGTATTGCATAAAGAATATTAGAAAGGGAGTCCACAATATACTTAGACTTAAACCTTATTGGTGGAGCACTATAAAAGTAGGAAACTGCAGTAACTAAAATCAATAGAATTCTGTTAACTGGGTTAAGAATCAAAAATACAACTATAAACAAAACTGCAAAACTAATTAGCCCCCATCTGTAAATTCTATTAAGATCCTTTGTATATTTTGTTTCTTGTTCAGTTTTTTTTGAATTATATTTATCAGTATCTTCGTCAAAAAAGTCGTTTACAGAATATATAAAAAAATTAAAGGGAATTAAAAAAAATATTAAGACAATAAAAAAATCGAATCTCAATAAGTCAGTAACTTGGCTAATACCCAGAACTGTTCCTAGTAAAAAAGGCCCAGCAGTGTATAACCAAAATCGATATCTAGATATTTTTATGTATTGCTTAATGGTTTGCATCTTCGTTAATCATTTCAACAGCTAATTGACCTGATATTAAACACATTGGCACACCAGAACCAGGATTTACATATTGACCTGCATAATATAAATTACTTACTTTTTTACTTTTATTCTTTGGCTTAAAGAATGCTGATTGCATTAATGTTGGTGCTAAACCTACTGATGATCCGTTAAATGCGTTATACATTTCTTTGTAGTCGTTTACAGTAATTATCTTTTCTAGGATTATATTTTCATTAAAACTTTCACCAATATAGTTTTCTATAATTTTTATTACTTTATCTCGATATTCTTTTCTAATTTCTGGAGTATCAGCTAACCCAGCTGCTACGGGAACAGTTACAAATACATTTTCGTAGCCTTCTGGTGCAACTGACGAATCAGTTTTAGAAGGACAGCACACATAAATAGAAGGATTATTTGGCCACTTTGGTTTATTAATAATATCTTCCGTAAAATGTTCGTTCCAATCTTTAGATAAAATTATTGTGTGATGTAGTAAATTTTTAACTTTTTTATTAATACCTAAATACATTACAAATGCTGATGGAGCTAGTAGTTTTTTATTCCAATAATTTAATGAGTAAGTTTGATATTTCTTATCAAGTAGTTGAGTTTCTGTAAATTCATAGTCTGCATTGCTTAAAATAATATTTGCTTCAATTTGTTCGCCATTAACAGTTACAGATTTAGCAACACCATCAATCACATTTATTTTTTGTACTGGAGAGTTAAATTTATACTCAACTCCATATTCCAAGCCTAGTTTTACTAAAGCTTCTATAACTTTATTAACGCCACCCATTGGATACCAAACACCTAACTTGTAGTCTATATAACTCATCATTGAAAATATTGCAGGAGTTTTTTTAGGAATTCCACCTAAGAATAGAACAGAGTACAACACAACTTTTATTAAGTCTTCACTTTTAAAGTATTGTCGTATATAAGAATCAATTGTTTTAAATACTTGTAATTCACGCCCGTATTTAAGTGAATCTTTATTAAACAAATCAAATACACTTTTAAAGTTCTTAGTAACAAAATACTTCATAGATATTTTGTATTGTCGTTCACTAACTTTTAATAACTCTAAAAGCTTTTCGTAACTACCTGTTTCTAATCTTTCAAAAACCTCTTTGTTCTTTTCTAGTTCTGCATAAATATCAATTGAGTTTTGAGCTCCAAAAAAGATTCTATAGTTTGGGTCTAGTTTTATAAGGTCATAGTACTCTGAAGTTTTTTTATTAAATTTAGCAAAGTAATCTTCAAATACCTCTGGCATTAAATACCACGATGGCCCCATATCAAATTTAAAACCATCTTGTTCGTATAGCATTGCTCTTCCACCAGCTCTATCATTTTTTTCTAGAAGTGTAACTTTATAACCTTGCATAGCAAGTAAAGCTGCACTTGATAAACCACCAACACCGGAACCGATAACTATAACTTTTTTCATTTTTTAAATAAAAGTAAAATAGCATTAAGTAAGCCCTGCAACATTATCTCTGATTTAGAAGGTTTAACTTTTCTTGAAAAGACTACAAAAGGATCATCGCCAATAACTCTAGCAGTCATATTATATTTATCTGCAGCAGTTTTAATTGCAACTAAATATCTATATTTTATGTATCTAAAACCTATTTCAGCTTGCGCTTGCCATTGTTCATATCTATCTAATTGAAAGTTAACAAAGCTTCTAAACTTATCGTCCTGCGCAAAGGCACCTTCTTTTGTAAGTGGAAATAGTCCATACCTTTCTAATTCCTCTTGCGGAAAATAACTTCTACCAATTTGAATATCTTCGTCAATGTCTCTAATCATATTAATAAATTGCATTGATCTTCCTAGCATTTCTGCATATGGGTAAGATTGTTCATCTAATCCCAAGATCTTGGCCAACATTAAACCAATTACTTCGGCGGATCCTCTTATATATTTAAGAGTGTCATCAATGTTTTGGTAAGAATAGTTATTCAAATCCATTTCCATGGAATTAAAAAATTCTTCGACCCATACAATTGGAATATCGTGCTGTTTAACAAGGTCAACAAATAGATCAATTACTTCGTTGCCAGTTCTTATACCTGTAGCATACGATTCAAAGAATGCATTTCTAAATGCATAGTAACCTTCTATGTCGTTACTTACATCTACAAGGTCATCTGGAACCCTGACAAAGGCATATAAAGTGGTCACTTTATCTCGAACTTCTTTCTCAAAGAATCTTGAGCTATTACTGTATGTAGCACTTCCTTGTTCAAAAATTTGTTGTTGTTTATCTGTTGCCATTTTTTCTAATTAATTCAGAAACCACATAACCAGAAATAATCACCATTGGCATTCCTATTCCAGGATGAGTAAAGTGTCCGCAATAATATAGGTTACTTACTTTATCACTTTTATTCTTAGGTCTAAAGCTCGCAGTCTGAAATAACGTTTGTGCTAAACCAAAGCAAGTTCCTTTGTAAGAATTATATAATTCAATTTGATCTTTTTGACTTATAAATCTTTTTGTAACAATAGAATTTGTTAGTTCTTGTTCTGTAATTTCTTCAATCTTTTTAATTGTGTTATTAAATATCTCTTCACGTTTTTGATCTATCTCTTTTAGATTACTAGCAACAGGAATTAGTATGAACATACCATCTTTACCTGCAGGAGCCATTGAGCTATCTGTTACAGATGCGACATTAAAATAGAACGCTGGATCTTGTGGTGGTAAATCAGGGTTTTTAAATAAAGTATCAAAATGCCCAGACCAATCTTTACAAAAGTAGTAATTATGATGAATTACATTCTTAAGCTTTTTATTAAACCCAATATAATAGAGTAAAGATGATGGTGCTACTGTAGTTTTTTCCCAGTATTTTTGTTTATATGTTTGCCATTGCTCATCTAAAAGTCTTGTTTCGGCAAATTGATAATCAGCATTTACTACAATATAGTCAGCAACCATATCTTGATTGTTTACTAGTACTGATTTTGCAACACCATTTTCAACATTAATTTTAGTTACTGGTGCATTAAACTTAAATTCAACACCTAATTCTTTAGCAAGTGAATACATAGCTTTAGGTAGTTCAAAAATACCTTTTTCTGGATACCAAGTTCCAACTTTAAAATCTACATACAACATAAAAGAATAGAGTGATGGCAGATTTTCTGGAGTTGCTCCTAAAAATAAACTATGCCAAGTACAAAGTTGTCTTAATCTTTCGTTTTTAAAATTTGAATTAATTAGTGATTGTAAACTTTTGAAAACTTTAAGTTTTAATCCTTTAACAATTAATTCTGGATTGGCTAAATCTAAAATGGAGTTATAGTTTCTGTATAAAAATTTACTTAAAGCAATTTCTAACATCTCTTTACCTTCATCCATTATCTTTTGTAATTTTAATGATGAACCTGGTTCAAGTTCTTCAAAAATCTTAAACAGCTCGTTTAAATCTACTGGCATGTCTAACTTATCATCTTTTCCCCAATAAACTCTATAGCTTGGATCAGTTCTAATTAATTTGTAATAGTCCGAAGATTTTTTACCAAAATCATTAAAGAATTTTTCGAAGATATCAGGCATCCAATACCA
>CAYUKX010000012.1:0-21253 GCA_964445405.1 uncultured Candidatus Saccharibacteria bacterium | reverse complement strand
ATATAGTACCTAAAAGTGTACTAAAAAATGACTTTAGTAAAAAGTTTTTTAAAATTGGACTAGGGATTTTCGGTGTTTTTATAGCTTGCTTTTTAATATTTTTGTTACTTTCTATAACTAATATAGATACTCAATTTATGAAAATTACATTGAGTGGGCAAATTACAGATATTAATACAGGAAAAACAATTGAAAATGCTAGCGTACTAATTAACGGCATCGAAACCACAAAAACAAATGCACAGGGCAGATATTCTATTGCCAATTTAAGTACCGGTGACATTCAAGTTACAGTAAAAGCAGATGGTTACGACGAGACTACAGAAAGCGTACGAGTATCAAAAGTGTTACTAGATTACTCTACTCGAAAGGATTTCTCGTTAAAATCAGCTATTACAGGTGTACTGTCAGGTAAGTTTATTCCAAACAGTGCTGACTACAAATTTACAAATGATAAATTATTAATTGGTGAAAAACAGTATCTAGTAAACGACGATGGAACATTTGCAGTTAACGATGTTAAGGTTGGAGAAATTGAATTCAAATTTAACTCAGTGAATTTTAAAGATATTTCACAAAGCATTTCATTACAGGCTGGGACAAATAGAATTCCAGACATAACTTTAGCCCAAGGTGGAGATATTGTAGGTGAATTAAAAAGTTACATAAAAGAAGATTTAGTTTTAAATACTAAATTCTATGTCGAAAATATTTTGCAGGATCAAGTAATTATTACTGAAGATGGAAAATTCACGATAAAAGACTTAGATACAGATAAGAAATACAAAATAAGAGTTTCAGCAGATGGATATATAACAAGAGATTACGAAATAAACATTAAGCAAGGTGAGAACCAATTATTTAACTTTAGGTTGGTGGAAAATGGAGTTGCCATATACCCTCTTAGATCTGGCGAAAGCAATTCAGATCCAATTAAATTATACCGATCAGATTTTGATGGACAGAATCAAAGTGTTTTAGTTGATGACAGTAGGATAGACAACTATACAAAGTTTTTTAGTATAGAAGAGCAAAAACTATATTACCAGTCATTTAAAGATGAGAGCTTCAGGCAAGAAAACTCAGGAGTCGAATTAAAAATGCCTTACCAGTTAGATATAAATAATTCTGTGCCCGACAGAATGACAATAAGTACAAATAACCTTGGCCAATTAACAGCAAACTTTATTGCTAAAAAAATGCTAAGTCAATATACAAAGCAGGGTGCAATTAGTCAGCCAGGCTTACAGATTATGAATATTGACGGTACAAATAGAAAAGAAGTGAAGATGTTAACTAATACAAGTTTTAAGTTTGGTAATTTGAGAATCTCTAATAACGGGAAATATGTTTTATATAGTTTTCAAAATAACAATCAGACCGAACTCTACTTATTCAATATTGAAACCGAAGAGACAAAAAATGTTTTAAATAATCAAAATATAACTGTATACGATATATCCGAGGATGGAAGCAATGTGTTATTGAGCAGAAAAAATCCAAATACAGGTTTAATTGATTTAGCTTTGGTTAATGTTCCATCAGATGATTTAAGAACTTTAAAAGAGAATATTAAAGGATTTGGATATCAGTTTGTTAAAGGGAATACAAATAAGGTCATATTTTTCGAATCTAGGGAATCGAGATCAAATATATACACATTTACAATTGACCGAAGCCAAGAAGAAAAAATTACAAGCCTTACACCTGACTATACAATTACTGGAATATATCAAGAGTCAAACCTATTGTTCTATCAAACTAATAGAGGTTTATTATTGTTAGATTTAAATAAACCAAAGAACTTTAAGCTTGTATCCGCACAGGCTTACAACTTTTTTAAGTAATGACCTATAGTAATGGTATAATCTGAACCATTATGACAAATATAAAAGATCAATTTCCAATATTTAAAAATATACCTGATTTAGTATATTTGGATAATGCCGCAACAACACAAAAACCTTCAGTAGTGATAGATAAGTTAGTAGAAGTCTATACTCAGTATAATTCTAATGTGCACAGGGGTCTGTACACTATTGCTGAAAAAGCTAATATAGAATACGAGTTAGCCAGAGAAAAGGTTGCAAAACTTATTAATGCCGACAAAGACGAAATTGTATTTACTTCTGGCACAACAGATGCCACGAATCTAATTGCACAATCGCTTTTATTAAGTGGGATGGTGAGTGATAAGTCCAAAGTTTTAACTACTGAATTCGAGCATCACGCGAGTTTTTTACCATGGCAAAGAATTGCTAAGGACAATATTGAGTATGCAAAGCAAAAGGATAACAAATTGGAATTTAGCAAAGATACTCAAATTGATGTAGTAGCATATTCAGTAATTAGTAATGTAACAGGGAAATATACAGATATTAACGAATTAAGACAAGGTAAATTAAAAAATGCACTTTTTATAGCCGATGCTGCACAGGCAGTTGCGCATATTCCAATTGATGTAAAGCAAATGAATACGGACTTTTTAGTATTTTCGGGTCATAAAATGTTTGGGCCAACAGGTATTGGTGTTTTGTATGGGAAAAAGGAATTACTCGAAAAAATGGAACCCTTTAAAGTGGGAGGGGGTATGATTGATAAAGTTGAAAAAGAATATTCTACATGGACAAACTCACCTGAAAAGTTTGAAGCTGGAACGCCTGCTATTGCTGATGCAATCGCTCTTGGTGCTGCAGTTGATTATATTCAATCAATAACATTTGATCATATTATAGACATTGAGAGTAAATTAAGAATCTACGCACTAGAAAAGCTTAAAAATATACCTGATATAACTATTTATCATTCTAACGAAGAAAATTCAGGATCAGTCATTAGTTTTACAATAAAGAATATCCACCCGCATGATATAGCTCAGTTCCTTGGAGATAGAAACATATGTGTACGAGCAGGACATCATTGTACGCAAATACTGCATAGGGATGTATTCGAGATTCCAGCTACTGTTAGAGTATCGTTGTCAATTTATAATACTCAAGCAGATGTAGATACCCTTATTAAAGCAATAAACGACTGCATAAATTACTTCTCTGCTTTCGGTTCTAATTGATATACATAGTTTCTAACAAATCCATTCTTTAAAAGTATATTCTTATACTTTAGCTTCTCGATATCTGTAAGATAATTTAGATATAGTCTTGGAACCCAAGCTCTACCTTGGGCATTACTTACATAGTACTTAATATCCTTCTCAGTTTTTACACTTATAAGCACACCTTCTACTGGTTGGTTTGTCTTTGCATCAGTTAAGTAAATTTCTTTTCTATATAAAAACCTGAATAGCATTAATAGTATAAGGATTGTAAGAAGGGTAAGTAAATTAGTTATTATGGCTGTAAATCTTATGTTCTTAACGTAATCATCTTCTGGAACCGAAGGAGTGTTTATTCTTATGCTATCTTTAATTGGAATGCATTCATGGTGAGCAAGCTCCGGAGAAATGTTTTTTACACCAGTAAGTATATCAAGACTTGTAGTTAGTTCAGCTATATTACTGTCGTAAGTATTACCTTCACCTGCAAACATTATTACAAACCTTGGGTGAGAATTGTGTGCAATAAAGGGCACTGTAGCAAAAAGATGCCTTCCGCTTAAATAGTCAAATCTTACTGCTGTAACTTTTATCTCACCTTCTTGGGCATTGTTATAGATATACGATTCAAATGCATCCCTTGTGATTATTTGAGTACCTTCAGATTTAGGGTCAGAATCTGCAATAGTAACTTCCTCTGGGCTATACTTTATAATTAAATCTGCAGCATTAGAACTTCTTCCCTGAGTATCTATATATACGTCAAATGAGTATGCACAAATAGAATCGTCTAGTAACCTATTTCCATCCAGCTCAAAAGTAGCTGCGCTTACCTTAAATGTAGCAAAAATCAGAATTATTAATGTTAGAAAAAATATTTTCATATATCTATGTTAACTGATTTATGAAGATTATAAATCTGATTACTAAGATCTAAAGAATTCACAATCCCGTCTTGATTCAAATCATACTTTTTTTCGGAAGTATAAAGACCTAGTACTAATTGGTTAATATCAATACTATTTATATAGTTATTGTCTTCAACATCCCCTGCAAGTAAGTAGTCTCCCTCAGTTCTAGCTAAATTGAACTCTGTAGAATAATTATAGAATCCATTAACATTCTCAAATAACTTCCCCAAATGTGAAGTCCCTTTTACATATATCGAATACACACCAGAAGTAGGAGTAATATTCTTCGAACAAAAATCCCAACTCCCTCTACCATCTTTATCTGTTTCAATTTTGTCAATATTGTAGATTTTGGTTAATTTATTATCAAAAATAATTATTGAATAGGTATTTGAAAAATTACCCTCTCTTGGAATTCTTTTTTCAGGCTTTAAAAGAAAAGTAACTTCACATGCTTGAACACTTGCCGAAACCCCAATTTCTCCTTGAAGTTGAGCTTTTATAATATTAATTGGGAAAAGTACCGATAAAAGCATTATCGCCAGAATTAAAGTTGTAAACATTCTCATGTTAGAACTCGCTTAAGTGCCAGTAACCAGTTTTAAGCCCTGAGCAATCTCTGTTCTGACATAAAATTATATACTGTGCACCGTATCCATCGTCCCAGAACTTATGAACGTAACCATCATGAGTTGCAAAAATAGGAGCATTCCAAGGTGAACCTACTAGGTCAATACCTGTGTGAAAGTCACAGTAATTTGAATCACCCCACCAGAAGCATCTATTACCAAATCCACTAGTAAAAATATTACCTCCTTGCAAAGGGGAATCTAAGTAACCGCCTCCGCAACCATCTACAATTCCATCCTTTAAGTATCCACAAGGATTTTGAAGTTGATTATTAATATAAACCATAAAGTGTAAATGTGCACCAGTACATAAACCAGTACAGCCTTGCTTTCCGATATATGCACCAGAGACAACATATTGTCCATCATCTGCTGGAACATAACTATTAAAAATCTCCTGTTGTACAAGACTTGCTTGGGCCTCAAGTTTTGCTTGATTATCGTTAAATTCGAATAATCTAGCTTGATTACTATTATTAATTGATTGCAATGCATTTAACTCTCTTTGATATGCGGCAATTTTAATGTCAGCATCTTCTTTCTTCTTTGCTAGATCTGTCTTTTTAACATCTACAATCTCCTTACTCTTATTAACTTCTATAAGCTTATCGCTTAGTTCCTTCTTTTTATCTTGTAACTGCTGTTTTAACTCAGCAAGCTTTACCATCACATCATTTGTATCTGATTGAATTAACTCCTTATATTGCGAAGTTTTGAAAAATGTATTTATATTTGTAAGGTTAAATACAGTGCTTGCATCATCAGTAGATCTGTATAACCTAAAATTATAGTAATTATCTCTAATTCTTGACGCAGACTCCTCTTCAAGACCTGTTATTGTATTTTCAGTTTGGGCAATATCTGTTTTTTGTTTATCAATATCCTTATTTAGACTTGTTATTTGAAGTTCCAATTGCCTAATCTCTAGATCTAATTCTTCGATTTGCTTATTAAACAAATTTGCTTCTCCAAAGAGCTTTGAAAGTTCTGCACTGTGGCCATTTATTAGGTATGAATTTTGATCTAACTGATACTGTAATCCATCTTTTTCTCGTTTGACTTCATCTATTTGTCTATTTAAATCATCTAGTTGTTCTTGCAGTGACTGACCTACACTCGCTCCAACAGGCACATACTGAACTTTTATTCCTTCTAAAAACGATAAGGAAGTATTAGCTAATAATAAAAGCGTAATGTTAAAAAAAACAAATGTGATTGTCAGTGATTTTCTAATTCTTTTCATTAATTATCATTTTATAGGCAAAAATATATTTTGTCCAAAATTCAAAGTAAGACAATAATAGTTGCAGTTGCAACAAAGGATAATACAAATGAGTATAAAATTATCTTTAGTGCAGTTGCTCTATCCTTTAACAAAGCCTCAGTCTCTTCAACTGATAATGCTCGGCCTAAATTCTTTGAGAAATTATACTTACCTAAAATTCCGAATTCTGCACAAAAATGCATTCTAAATTGCAAATACGAAATTACCGCAGTAAATATTGGTATAAATATTAATAACTTTGCTACTAATTCTAGTTTTAGCGCTAGAATCACTACCAGGTAAGCTACAGATATAAAGCCTGCAACTATCCCAATATTTCTTCTAAATTGTCTTTCTTTTACGCCTATGTTGCATACTCCGGGAATATAATTATCCATATGTTCAGTATATCAGGTTATTTAATAAAGTTTTGACAAACATACCCCACGGGGGTATTATATTTATATGGAAAAAATTGATTGTAAAAAAATAACTTTGGAAAATACCAAAAACCTAAATCGAGTCAAAGGACAAATACAAGGTATAGAAAATATGATTGCCAGTAATAGAGATTCAATTGAAATTGTAACTCAAATACAGGCTGTCCGTGCTGCTCTATCTTCTATTGCAATAAATATCTTAAAAGAAGATTGCAGTGAGTGCTTTAACCACAAAAGCGAAGCAGATAAAAAAAAGCAGTTCGAGGATTTAGTTGTTAAATTTTTTAAAATTAGCTGAGCGTTATGTTAAATTAATGCTGCAATTAATCAACCTTTAATTATTATTTTATTCATATGGGAATGAGTGCAAGTTTAGTTCCAGCACAGCAAACAAGTGCTGCAGGAAATTTAATAGTTCATTTAACTGATCAGGATTTTAATGAACAAATTAAGCAAGGATATACATTAGTAGACTTCTGGGCAGAATGGTGTGGACCATGTAGAGCAATTGCTCCAATAATAGAAAACCTTGCGGAAAAATACCAAGGGAAGGTAAAAGTAGGGAAACTTGACACAGATGCTAACCCACTAACTTCTAGCAATTACGGAATTATGAGTATTCCACTTGTTGTTCTTTTTAAAGACGGACAACCAATTGATAGCCTATTGGGTGCAAAACCTGAACCTTTTTTTGACCAAATGATCAAAAAGAATATTCCAGAATTAGGTGAATAATATGAAAAGAAAATTAATTATAATTGGATCTGGCCCAGCTGGCTTAACTGCTGCAATATATGCTGCTAGAGCTGATTTAAAACCATTAGTAGTTGCAGGAATCACTTGGGGCGGGCAGTTAATGAACACAACCGAAATAGAAAACTTTCCTGGCTTTATTGAAGGAATCAAAGGACCGGACTTAATGAATAATATGCTTGAGCAAGCTAAAAGATTTGGGGCTGAATTCGTTTACGAAAACGCTACACAAGTAATTGATAAAGGATCAAGCAAAGTAGTAAAAACTTACGAGAATGAGTACGAAACCGATGCAGTTATACTTGCCACAGGTGCAACTCCAAGATTACTTAATGTACCGGGAGAATCTAAGTTCTATGGACGTGGTGTTTCAACATGTGCAACATGTGATGCTGCGTTTTATAAAGAAAAAATTGTGGCCGTTGTAGGTGGAGGTGATAGTGCAATGGAAGATGCGACTTTCTTAACTAGATTTGCAAAAAAAGTTTACTTAGTTCATAGGCGAGAAGAGTTTAGAGCTAGTCCAATAATGGTTCACAGAGCACTAAATAACCCAAAAATAGAAGTGCTATACAATACTCAGGTTGAATCAATTGAGGGCGAGCAAAAGGTAAGTGCTCTGAATATTATTAACAGCAAAACAAACGAGAAATCTAAACTAGAGTTAGATGGTGTGTTCTTAGCAATTGGTCATATTCCTGTTACCGACTTTTTAGGTAATTCGATAGAACTAACCGAGGAAGGTTATATAAAAAGTACTGATGGCGTTCATACATCTATGGAAGGTGTCTTTGTTGCAGGCGATGTAGAAGATCACAAATACAGACAAGCAATTACTGCCTCTGGTGCAGGCTGCAGAGCTGCATTAGACACACAAAAATGGTTAGAAAATTTAGAGGATAAGTAATAAAAAAAGCCCGTTAAGGGCTTTTTTTTAGAATGCTGATTCTAGTTTAAATGCGACTATCTCGTCTCCAGGTTCTACCTGTTCTACTTTACTATCAATATAAATTCCACACTCAAGACCTTTTTTCACTTCCTTTACTTCATCTTTTCTAATTCTTAAAGAAGTAATCTTACCTCTACCTAATTCGTAAATATCGCTGTTAACTTGTCTTAATATCTTTACTCTGTAACCTCTTAGCATTAAACCTTTTATAACTTCACTTCCATATACTGTTGAGCTATCTGATAAAGTGAATACCTGTTTAATTTTAGCCCTTGCAATTTCGACTTCTTCCTCAACAGGTGCGTCAAGACTATTTAATACATCTGTGACTTCATCGAACATTTCGTAAATGACTTCATAGTTTCTTACCAATACCTTTTCATTCTTTGCGTAAGTAGCAATCTTTGTAGGTGTAGGTAATTGGAACGTTACAATAATGGCATGAGCTAACTTTGCTCTAGTAATGTCAGATTCTGTTACATTCCCTGTTCCAGAAGATAATATATGAATCATAGCCTCTTCTGTTCTAATATCTTTTAGATGAGCTAATATTGCCTCTAAAGTTCCTTCTGTAGAAGCTTTTACAATTACATTTAACTTTTTAATATCAAGTCCTTGTTTAACTTCTTCTCTACCAATTAACATCTTGGCAAACATAGTTTCTGCTATGGACATACCTTCTACTTCTTCTGTTTTTTCCTCTTTCACTTCTTCTTCTACAACTAACTCCTTAGCTAACAATTTAGCTTTATCCTCAGTTTCTACAAAGTAGATTGTTTCTCCTGCAGGTAGTGTTGTTCGTAGACCAGTAATCCAGAATGGCTGGGATTCCATAACTTTTTCTATTGGCTTTTGTAAGTGATCAAGATAACTTCTTACTTTGAACACGCCATCTTTTGATACTCCTAGTATTCTATTATTAAGATTTCCAGATTTAAGAATACAAAGCGCAACATTGCCAACTTGTTTATCTAACGAAGATTCCAAGATGAATGCTTCGGCTACAGTTCCTTCTTTAGGCTTTGAGGATTTAAGCTCATGTACTTCTGATAGCAATTCAATACCTTCAAGTAATTCAGTTAATCCTGTTTTCTCTTTTGCTGAAATTTCAAAGAATAGTGAGTCTCCTCCGTATTCTTCTGCAACAACACCGTAACTAGATAATTCAGTTTTGATTTTTTGAATATTAATTCCTTTTAGATCTACTTTGTTTATTGCAACAATAATTGGAACATTATCTCTTTTAGCAAACTCAATAGATTGTTTAGTTTGAGGTTGTACACCATCGTCTGCTGCTACTATTAAAAGTACAAAGTCTGTTACTTGAGCACCTCTTGACCTCATGTTGCCAAATGCCTCGTGACCAGGCGTGTCAATAAAAGTGATTCTAAAACCACTTTTTGTAACTACTTCATGAGCTCTGGTATTTTGTGTAATTCCACCTGCTTCTTTGTCTGCAACTCTAGTTCCTCTAATTGCATCTAAAAAACTAGTTTTACCGTGGTCAACATGACCCATTACGGCAACTACGGGTGTTCTTACTGAATTTTCAATTACTTTATTGGATTGCTTTGGCATTAATTATTACAAAAATTTTAACTCGTTGATTTTAGCACATTAAACGTTGGAATTAAATTCTAATGGACTTTTGAATAAAATGGTTATAATGGTTTATGTTCAAATTTGAGAAATTAAAAGAAACAAAACTTTCCTTCATTTTGCCTATTATTAGCCTTTGCATTATTGGAGCAATTACTGTATTTTCCACTACCTACAGCAACGAAGTGTCTGATTTGTTTACAAACCATCTTGTGTTCTATTTGGTAGGTTTTATATTATTTTTTCTTATTTCGGCAGTAAACCCAACTCGTTTAAAAAGTAAACCTGTAAATCTGTTGGTTGTCACTATGTCGATTATATCGCTTTTGGCTGTACTTCTTTGGGGAACTGAAATTTACGGTGCACAGAGATGGATCGATTTAGGTTTTTTTAGCTTTCAGCCTTCGGAATTTGCAAAAGTAGCAATTATTATGTTTACTGCATTTTGCTTTGGCGTTAAAACTAAAAAAGAGAACGAAGATATTTTTAACATATATGCACTATCTGATAATAGTTTTACAACTCTCAAAAAAATCCTAGCCTCCGAGGCATTTATAAAATATTTACTCGCTTTTTTATTCTATGGAATAAGTGTGTTTTTAATTATTAAACAGAAATCTCTTGGCAACTCAATTCTGCTTACACTTATTTTTATCTCAATGCTTGTTTTAAACTTGAATATCCAATCCAGGTTTTTGATACTTGCAATACCGATAATGGTTGGAATATGCATTTCTTTCAATGTTCCGGACTTATCTAACCTATTTTCAGTAGTAGGTTTTAATGCAAATATAATTTTAATTGTATTATTTGTAATATTCCTAAAAGGAATCGCTTCTAAACTAAAATTGAATTTTATTCTTTTACTGTTATTTTTCGTAGGTGGATTATTAGTGAATCCATTATTGCAGTTTGCATATGGGAATGTGCTAGAGCTTTATCAAAGACAAAGAATCGAATCTTTTGTTGGCAGCGAAGACAACGCCAATCTTTTTCAAAATGAAGATTTTAATAGACAGATGTCTATTCTTGCAGTGGGCTCAGGTCGTGTTTTTGGGAAAGGCTTACTTAATGGAAATATCGTAAATTCAAGACTACTCCCTTTTGCATATACTGATTTTGCTTTTGCAGGATTTGCAGAACAATTTGGCTTTATAGGTTCAATTATTATAATTACACTATATTTGGTTTTGCTATTAAAGATCTTCAAAATATTCGCTAAGACTCAAGACCCTTATTACAGGTTTATTTGTATTGGCGGTGTATCTTTAATATTCTTTAACTGTGCACAACATATTGCTATGAATATGGGAATAACCCCTATTACTGGCGTACCTTTGCCACTTATAAGTTACGGAGGCAGTTCTATACTATCAATCTTTATTGGACTTGGTATTATTAACGCAATTGATGTATTTGGTGATAACGATGTTCAAGTTGAAAGCTTGAAAAAAGACTACGGGTTTACAAATAGAAGCTAAGGGTTTCAAGAGCTTTATTTACATAGCTATTGGCTTCTATATTCAAAATAGCCGAATCTACAATGGAATTTGCTAAAGTGCTGTCACTTAGTAGTGTTTCAACTGCTTTTACTATCTGCTCAGGCGAATTATCGGGGATTTTTAGAACTTCATCATTTAATTCCTCAAATGCCTTTATATTCGTAACAATTGTTGGGTGTAGTGAAGGTAATGTTTTTTCAACAGCTGCACTTGCAGACTCACCTGCTATATCAATATATGCCAATACATTTATATCAACAGATTGTAGAATTACTTCTATAACCTTTCGATCTAAAAAGTCGGGGACTAAAATTACATTATCCTGTAATCCAAGATTCTCAATTTGCTCTTTAATTGAATTCAATAACCCACTTGCGAGAATATTATTTGAAGAAACCGCGCTAAGTGCCAAGAATAGTATTTTAGGATATTTTTCTTTTAACAAACTTACTGCTTCCACAATATTTTCAACACCTTTATTTGTATTTAATAGACCATGTGTGGCAATAATTGGAGTAAAGCCTTCTATTCCAAGTGT
Source organism: uncultured Candidatus Saccharibacteria bacterium (assembly GCA_964445405.1). Lineage (GTDB taxonomy): Bacteria > Patescibacteriota > Dojkabacteria > J137 > J137 > Brojett037. The sequence continues at coordinate 9,616 of CAYUKX010000012.1, read as the reverse complement.
TTTTCGTAAAGCAGCGGTATTTCTATTTTTGTAATCTACTCTAGGAATTCGCATTAACTTACAATTACTTAAAACTGTAGAAGCGTAATCGGCATCTTCTTTGTTATGAAATATTACTTTATCTGCAAATTTTAGATTAGGACAAGATTTTATAATATCAAAACCTGTAGATTTCACTGAATGTAAGGTAACAAAAGTCTTTATATCTAGGTAACTTAACTTAAGCATTAGATTATTTAAAGATTCTGGGGAAAATGCGCCTGTATGATACTGAATATGGAAGTAATCTATCTGATTCTCCTTTATAAAATCAATTACCTGATTAAACTCATTTTCTCCAGTCGACCAGTTTCTTATTACATTTAAACTATCTTTTTCTGTTCTATCAGCAATATCCGAATTAGATAAGTAAAAGAAACTATTAAAAAGGCACTCAATATTTTTATATAACTCTTTTGAATAGAAGTTAATACCAGTTTGATCATTTAGGAACGTCATAACTGCAATATTCTCGTTTCTTAAAGTTGTTACTGACTCTACTTTAGTAATAAATTCTAATGTTTTTTTGGCCGAATTATTCCAGTTAATTTTATTTGCTGATTCCTTAGCTAGGCTTACTCGAGTATCTAAATCTTGCTTTAGCTCCTGAACTTGATCAACTTTTGCAGAATAAATGTTTCGCATGTAGTGTTTTAATTGATTTACGCTAGGTTCTGCCCAATAAGAATTTAAGTTAACAATCTCATTTTTACTTGAAATTTCTAGCTTAAAATCTAAAAGATAAGAGTTATTGTAATTGCAAAAGTCCATGTGGCCGCTATAACCTGTAGTAATTACTGGAATACCAATTTGCATTGCTTCTAAAATAGGCAACCCAAAACCTTCACCTCTAGTTGGGTAAACTACACAATCACATGCTCTATTCAAACTTGCAATTTCTTCGTCAGTAAATTCAGCCGAACTAATGTGAAGCACCTCAGGTGAATTCGAAGTTTTCAATTCAGTTACAAGTTGATCAACTAAATTATCCGGTCCAGGGAAACTTTTTATCACTAGTGTACAATCATCTTTATCAGTGAATTCATTAAAATATGCTTTGAGTAAAACATCTATACCCTTTCGTTGTTTTGCGGTACTCACATGAAGGAATTTAAACTTCTTATCTGTTTTTAAATCATATTTTTTACCTGAATCCTGGTTTATTGAGGCGTCTAGTGCATTTGAAACCACATAGATAGGTATTTTTACACCTGAATTTAATAATGTTTCCTTAACAAATTTAGAAGCTACCATTACCCCATTTAGATTTTCGTTTATTTCTTTTACCCATTCCTGAGGATACAAATTATCTTCCCAAGCTGTATACATGAGTTTTACTTTTGCATTTAAATCTTTTAGGCCGTGTAGGTTAGTAATCGATTTTGGGAAGTTATTATAGATAGCAATATCAGTTTCAAATGGTTCAAACCTAACCATATCTTTTATTTCAGGAAGTTTGTCTAATTCACTTTCTGTAGGCAACCAATCTATCTTGTCCTTATCACAGTACAAAAATGCTTCGGAGTCTGCATTAAGCTTATTAATAGCCAATGCTAAATTTCTATTAACCTTTGCAAGGCTATAGTTTGTAAAATATGGACCAACTATTTGAATAGTTTTTTTTGTCATTTAGTTAAATCTTCATAATTACCTATCAAGAGTGTGTTGTCTTGGCTTAATAAATCAACAATCATTTGATCTCGTCTTCTTTTTCTTAATGAAAATTCATGTGATTTTAGAACCATGTAATGAACCTCTCTACCTACAGGTGATTGATAGTTCTTAACCATTTCCTCTAGCATCTCTAAGTCGATATCCCCTACCACAACTAAATCAACCTGCTGGGATCCATTTGTATATCCCTTTGTAAATGTAGGAGTTAGAAAAGCGAACTCAACTTCTCCTATTTTTTTATGACTAGTAACTATATCACCACCTAATCCATAAACCTTATGGAACATAGAAGCAATATCATTAAAGAATACATGTTCAACGTTTGCCTTAAAATATTTTCGATTCCCCTTACTTTCGCAATCAATAAACTTAGTTTCTTCTAATCTATTCAGCTCTCGCCTAACTGCATTTATTTCTTCTTCGAATTCTCTTACAGCTCCGCGTAAATGAATAGTTATACCTGGGTTCATTACAAAATACTTAAGCGTTTTAATTCTTACTTTTGAAATGAATAAATGTTCAAGAGATTTTAGTCCGTTATTGTTCATATGATCAGAATTTAATTTTGACTTTTAGTGTAAATTAATTAAACATTATTAAGCCTTTTTAAGTCAAGCATTCTACAGAATTTCCTTCAAATAATTTACAAGAGGATACAAAACCCTAAATTTGTCAGAAATGAATTCAGCTAAATTACTACTATTATAATCATTTAAGTCAAAACCTCTATAGGCAAAAAAGCCTTTGAGCTTTAAATACTCAGTTAGTTCATAATTATCACTAAATTCTGGGGGTATTCTTTTGTATGTAAATTCTGTACTTAGACCTCCAAAAACTTTATCAAACTCTTTATTATAGATAATTTCTTCAAAAGTTTCTGGGTCTTCGATAATTTTTCTTTTTATTCTGCCCAGCTGATCCTTATCGGGTAAATATGCACCACCCCCGATAAATAACTGACCTTCATGGTTTATATGAAAATGGTAGCCATTTTCCTTTTCTTTTTTATTTGCTGCAAATAATGCTCCAAACTCCGATTTATACGGAGACTTATCTTTAGCGAAACGTATATCTCGATTAATTCTGTACGCAACTTTTCTAGAGCTATAGCTTTCAAAAGTCTTATCAAAACTGATTGAGCTAAATTTTATATCATCTATTAACTTGTAGAACTGCTCTCTTAAAAGGTTGTATTCAGCCCGGTTTTCTTCAAACCACTCCTTATTGTTATTGGCCTTTAGAACACTTAAAAAATGAGCAGTTCTTTTAATATCCATTATAATCCAGCTGACTTTTTAACTTCATCCCAAACTTCCTTTAGTAGTTTCTTATCGTTCATCATCAACTCCTTTAATGCTTCTTTACCCTGTCCTAGATTTTCACCGTTTCTCTTAAACCAAGCACCAGATTTTTCAATTACGCCATACTTAACAGCTGCATCAACTAAACTAGATACCTTATCTATTCCCTCTCCGTATCTAATTTCGAACTCAGTTTCCTTAAAAGGCGGCGCAACTTTATTCTTTACAACTTTAACCCTTACTAGGTTTCCTACAATATCCTCACCCTTTGTTATTTTTTCCTTAGCTCTAATATCCATTCTTACAGATGCGTAGAACTTTAATGCATTACCACCTGTTGTTGTTTCTGGATTTCCAAACATTACACCAATTTTCATTCTTAGTTGGTTCAAGAAAATAACAACAGTGTTTGTCTTGTTTGCAATACCTGTTATTTTTCTTAATGCCTGACTCATTAATCTTGCCTGTAAACCCATATGAGAATCTCCCATTTCACCATCTATTTCAGCTTTTGGAGTTAATGCTGCAACTGAGTCAACAACAATTACGTTCAATGCGCCAGATCTTAGTAAAGTTTCTAAGATTTCTAACGCTTGTTCACCGTAATCAGGTTGAGAAACCAATAATGTATCTGTATCTATTCCAATTTTTCGTGCATATTCAGGATCAAAGGCATGCTCTGCATCAATAAGGGCAGCTGTTCCACCATTTTTCTGAGATTCAGCAATAATGTGCATTGCCAAAGTTGTCTTACCTGAAGACTCTGGTCCATAAATTTCAATAATTCTTCCCTTTGGAACTCCCCCTACTCCTAATGCGATATCTAAGCCTATGGCTCCCGTCGAAATAGAATCATATTTTTTGACCTTATCTTCTGCAAGTGTCATTATTGAACCTTCACCAAATTGCTTAGTGATTTGCTGCATTGCCATTTTAATAGCATCTGCTCTATTATCTGGTGTAGCAATTGTTGGCTCTTCTTTTGAGGCTGATTTTGCCATATAGTTAATTTTTAAAGATAAATTTAAACAATATTAAATCCTTTTGTTTACAAATTTCTTACTAAGAAATACTGTACCAAAATAATAAGCTAGTTCTACTAAGTCTGTAAAGGTATACGGAGTTAATACCCATTAGTAAAGGAAAGTGCGAACTCCACAGGTGTAACTATCGAAACTGAGTTCTCTACTCTTATCTTAAAGTTTCTAGATGATAAGTTTTCAAGTGTAATAGTTTTTGGGCCGTAAGATTGTTCCTGGGTATACATAATCAAGGAATCTTTGTCATCTTCTAGATACACCTTAACTTTACCTTTTAGCTCTTCTGGGAAAAAGAATTCTACTTTAGTTTTAACAACTTTATTATTAGGATTATAAATACTTAATAAATACTGCTCTAAACTTCCGCTTTGTAACTTTTCAGCATTTAATTTAACTGTAGCAATGGTATTTAAGGTTGAATCTGTTACTAACTTAGTTTCAAAAATTGACCTAGAAGTAGAATTAGATAGATTGATTTCAAGTGGTAGCTTTTGCTCATTTATTGTTGATACACCTGCAACATTCCCAGATGTTAAATTCGCATTACTATCCTCCAATATAGGATTAAGTGCTGTAATTGTTGTTGTGCTAACAGCAATTAACCCAAATAGGGCTGCTACTACTAACAAAGATTGTGGGTAATTTATATTTTTAGCAGACATGCAATTAATAAAATATGTATCTACTTACATACTAAGTACTAAATTACAAATTGTAAAGTTATATAATAGTTTGGTTCTCAAATATTGTTATATGGATTAAAATAAGCTACATAAGTTTTTAAACTCAACAAATGAGTACATTTGGAATAAAGGACCAGGCTAATGCAAATCGAGAGCTTTATATGGTTTATAAAGGTATAAAGTATGCTAGGTATCCGGTCGAAACTCCAATTGTAAATATTGGAGATGACTTGAATAGATTTGTTGATGACTATGCGAAACCTTATTTGAAAAATGGTGATTTTTTGTGTATATCTTCCAAAATCATTAGCATTACTAAAAATTTTGTTGTTCATAGATCTCAAGTAAAAATTTCACCTTTGGCTAGGCTTATTGTTAAATTTGTAAAGAAATGGCCTAATGACTACGGCTATTCCCTACCTGAAAAAATGCAGGTGGCTATAAATATGGTTGGCTATCCAAGAATGATTCTTGCTCTACTAGGTGGAACTATTTTAAAGCTATTAGGTAAACCAGGCTATTTTTATAGAATAGCTGGGCATAACATAAATGCAATTGATGGGTTTATACCAACAGCCATGAAGCCGTTTAACGAATATGCATTTTTGCCGCCAACAAATGCCGACACAATTGCCGAAGAACTTCAACAAAGATTAGATATTCCAGTTGCCATTGTGGATGGTAACAATATTGACAATAATATAATTGGCTTAAGTACAAGACTCACAACAATGCACTCTGTAAATGATTTAATGGAAATTCTTAGTGGAAATCCTCAAGGACAAGATGACGAGGGAAATATAACGCCTATGATTATTGTAAGAACGCAAGGAGATGACTAATCAATTTGTAACTCTCTGCATTAGCCAACAAACCTGTTATACGATTTTTTGCTGTTTCAGTACTTAATGTAAATGAATGCCAACTTGGTAGATAAATAGTTTGTAATTTGTAGTAAAATATAAATATTATTAATCGTATACCGGTATACGTTCACGTGAAAAATTTGTACAATTTTACAAAAAAATCTTTACTGACAATAGTTTTACTACTCACTCTTTTTGTACCTATAGTAATTTCTGCTCAAGATTTAACCACACAATCTCAACAACCCGAAATTCAAGATGTGGAAGGACTCAGAGCTGAATTTAAGGAATACACTCAAGATCCAGCAAGTAGAAAAATCAAATATGAGATGGTTCTAAAATCAAACATTGATTCCGATAGAGTTCGTGTGACTTGGACAACTACAGGCGCAAACGTATTCGAAGCTCAAAGCGGATATACAATCGAAGGAACAACAGCAAGAGGCAATATATCTGTAAAAAAAGGACAAACTTACACTATACCAATAGAAGTAACCGTTACAGGAGAAGCTATTAACGAATTGTTTGGTAGAGTTGAAGCATTCTTAGCTTCAAGTACTTATGTAGCAACTGTAAGAAAGAATTATGCTTCGAATGCAGAAGGAGAAGTTTTACCACTTACCGATCAATATAACCAAGCAAAAACACAAAATACAATATTAAATGTTGTAGTAATAGTGATTGTTATTGCGTTGATTCTAGTTGGTTTATTTGTAGCCTTAAAACTATTCCTAAGGTGGCTTGATAAGGACGAACGTGATTTAGGTAATTGATGTAAACTTTTTGTTGAAAAGTGTGATATTCTCTTGCTTATGGAATGGATTTTACCCGAACAAATAGACATACCTTTAGTTGAATGGATATATAAAACTAGGGGAATTGACTTAAACAATAGTAAGTATTTCTCACCCACTGAAAATGACCTTTACTCTCCCCTACTGCTTCACGATGTGGTTAAAGTTGCAGAAGTACTAAAAGAATTCATTGGTACTGAGCGTAAAATATACATACACGGAGATTTTGATGTTGATGGAATAACTGCAACTTCGATAATGTGGCAATTTCTCTATAAAGACATGGGATTAAAGGCAATGCCTTATATACCTTCTAGGTTTACCGAAGGCTACGGCCTCAGTGAAGAATCAATCAACAATATCCTTGATGCAGGGGCAGAATTAATAATTACAGTTGATTGTGGAGTGAAAGATATTCAACTAATTAATAAATACAGCGACAAAGTTCAATTTATTGTTACCGATCACCATACTCTACTGTCAAAGGACGTAGAAATGGATGGTGCCAGAATTAGTGGAGAATACTTAATTTCAAGCAAAGCAAAGGCAGTTTGCCATCCTAGGTTAGGTGACTACCCTTTCCACGAACTTTGTGGCGCAGCAGTATCATGGAAGGTATGTAGTGCTGTAAACGAAATATTAAAACTAAACATAAATATTAATAAATATCTTGATTTAGCTGCCATTGGAACAGTTTGCGACATAATGCCACTAATAGACGAAAATCGAATTATCCTCCAATTAGGTTTAACTAAATTAAGAAAAACTGAGAACGTTGGATTAATGAGTTTATTTAACTTACTAAACATACAACCAAAAGAGCTAGACTCCTATCACCTTGGCTTTGTTATTGGCCCTAGAATTAACGCCACAGGCCGCCTAGAAGACGCAATGGATGCGGTAAGGCTATTAACTACCTCAAACAAGGAATTCGCGAGTCAAATGAGCACTAAACTAGATTCGCTTAATTCTGAGCGACAACTACTAACACAAAAATATATTGAGCTTGCAGATGAGCAGATTAAAGCACAATCCTCTGATAAACTTTATTTTGTCTATGGTGATGATTGGCCTGAAGGAATAATAGGTTTAATTGCAGGTAAGCTTACTGAGAAATACCATAGACCAGTTATTGTTGGTTCTAAAAAAGAAAACAAGATAAAGGCATCAGCAAGAAGCATAGAGGAATTTCACATTGCCAATAATCTTGCAAATCACTCTACCCTATTACTTTCCCATGGTGGTCATGCACAAGCTGCAGGCTTAAGCTTCAATTTAGAAAACCTTAACCCATTAATATATGGGCTCAAAAACGCTGCAAATACAGACTTAAGTAATGTTAGCTTAGTAAAAAAACTGCGAATTGATGCTATTGCCACACTAGATAATGTTAATCTGGATAACTACAAAGCAATTTCAGCACTCTCCCCTTTTGGCATGGCAAACAAAAAACCGTTACTTGCTTTCTTAGGCGTAAAACCGGAAAGAATTAAAGTATTTGGGAAAGAAAATAATCATTTAAAAGTGATCTTCGCGACTGAAAATGGTGACCTGGAAGCTCTTGCATTCAATAATACTGAGTTCCAAAATACAATTGATTTCTCAAAACCAATTGATATAGCTGGAACAATCGAAAAGAATGAATGGAATGGGAAAGTATCAACCTTCATAAAAATTGACGACATTAAGCAATCTGTATAACCCTCTACTCTATTACGAATAAAAAAAACCCTACTTTCGTAGGGCTTAATGCTTACAAGAAAATTTCCTTATTTAGCAACAACTTCTCTGAAGTGCTTACCTGGTCTGAATCTTGGAACATTCTTTGCTTTTACCTTTACTGGTTCGCCAGTCTTAGGATTTCTCTTCATACTTTCTTTTCTTCTTACAGAAACAAAAGTACCAAAATTAGTTAAAGTAACTGGTTTTCCTGACTTTACAGTTGCAACAACTGCATCAACGATAGCATCTAAAGATGCATTAACGTCTTTTTTTGTCATTCCAGTCTTATTTGCAACGTATGCAATTAATTCTGCTTTATTCATAAATTTAGAATAAATAAAATAAATTAATCCCTTTCGGGCTTCCTGAACCTTTCGGCTTGAGAATTACACTAAGTTTATGTTTTTACATGCTCAGTTGTCAATCACTCTACCCTGCAAGCTTTTCTTGGTTCCGATGCATTTTAATCAGTTTGGGCAAGGGTTATTTTTATAGTCTTCAAATTTAGCCTATAACAAAGAATGCCATTAGGTGCTATCAGTAGCCTTAATGGCAGTAATTAGCCACAACTACTTTGCATCGCCAACAACCGGAAACAACAGAGAGAATAGAGGACAGCAATACTTTGAGTAGATAAAAAAACTATAAAATACTATGTAGAAAGTACTTACGGGCATCACAATTACAGGTTTCGTGTGAAAGTATACCGGTATACTTTAATCTTGAATCGATTTTTTTAGGGCATCCAAAGGGAGTAGAGCGCATTTAATTCTGCTCATAGTAAGGGGGATTCCTATTAAACTCAGAGCATAGTCATCTTTTAGGCTATTAACTTCGGAGATCGTTTTGCCTTTTATAGAGTCCAGAAGTAGAGAAGTAGAGGCAATTGAAATAGAACAACCTTCACCATCAAAGCTAACATCCTCAATTACACCATCCTTATTAACTTTAAGCCAAATTTCTATCTCGTCTCCACATGAAAGATTAGCTGAACGAGCAGAGTGTGTCGCCACAAAAGAGGTGTTCCTAAAATTTCTTGGATTGTGATAATGCTCTAAGAGCTGTTCTTGATAATCGTTCATATATATTAATAATCAGAGTAATTTTAACACTATAAGGTTAAATTTCCGACTTTCTATTTAGCTTGAGGATTTTGCTATAAACATCAATATCTAATATTCATGCTGACTATATAGCTTCATGATTTTCTATCAATTACTATAAGTCATTTATAGCCTCAATTTCACCAGAAGTTAATGGCAATGCATTAATATATTCAGCATACAAATCTGCAAGCAGATTGCCCAAATCCTTATCATCACACAAATTCAAAAGAATTTGCTTATCCAAGGTATTTGCGCCAATAAATCTACCTATAACGGCGCTGCATAATACCTTATCTAAACTCGGGTAGAGCAGTAGCGCATAATCAACAATATTATTTAACAGAAGATTACGGCTGAAATATCTAATTGTATAGTATATTAACGGGATAGA